>CAZIRV010000113.1:0-7368 GCA_964541845.1 uncultured Planctomycetales bacterium | reverse complement strand
CATAAGTTCTTTGCCGATCCTGGTGACTTTTACGACTAACTTTGAAATTCCTATATTTAGGGTCTATAAATAAGGCATCGTTCAAAAATAATACCCATTCCATTAAATATGAAATCGGTATTAATTTAAACTCCATTGCAGAGGGTTCAATCATAAGCCTTCAAATTATTTTTGAGCCGATCCTAACCAATTATTTTTGTCGCACTTTTTCTGTCAGACCTTTCAATAAGGCAACCGCTTTTTTGAATTTATCTTGATCCTGCCTTTGCATAAAAAACTCAACACTCTTCTTTGCCGCTTCAATAGCCTTATCCTGATCCCCTTCTTTCCAACGTAAACCTAAACTTGTAGCTAACATATAATAAATTTCAGGATTATTGGGAGCGACGTGTAGCGCGGCTCTTAAAGTATCAATCGCCCTGGAAGGACTTTTTAGCCTTAGATAAACCTGCCCTAAAAGAATGTATTCTTCCGGATTAGAAGGGTCGCTTTTTATAGCCATGTCAAAACTTCTTATGGCTTTGGCAACATCTTTGTCTCTTAAATATTGCATGGCTTGCGCCGCGTACTGTTGACTTTTAGCAGAGGCGTCTTGTTGAGAAGATTTTTGCGTTTCTTTTTTATTTGAGCCACATCCGACAATAAAAACAACAGCTAAAACCAATACAATATTTTTTTTCACGTTATTCTCCATATTAAGTAGGGGCGGGCCTTGAGTCCGCCCACTGTTAGACCATTTATTTAAAAAAATTTGACCCCATAAACGAGCGGACGCGAGGCCCGCCCCTACGAAAATCATATTGTTATGTGAACAGCTAAGAAATTAGATATCTATGAACACCTTCGGCGGCGGCACGCCCCTCATGAATAGCCCAAACAACTAATGATTGTCCTCGCGTCATATCTCCGGCAGTAAATACTCCGGAAACACTAGTCATTTTATTGTGATCGGACTTAACATTTCCCCGACCATCAAGCTCAACCCCTAAATCTTCAATCAATTTATTTTTTACAGGCCCTAAAAATCCCATCGCTAAAAAAACAAAATCAACATCCAGCTCAAATTCCGACCCTGGAATCTCTTTCATATCTCTTCGTCCTGTAACCGGATCTTTCACCCCAAACTCCAAACGCACAGCCTGTATTTTTTTCAACACACCATCTGCGCCACTCAATGATTTCGTCATAATACAATAATCCCGCTCAACCCCTTCTTCTTGCGATGTAGAAGTTCTTTCGATCAATGCCCAATTCGGCCATGGGTTATCTGAATCGCGTTCTTTTGGCGGACAAGGTAATAATTCAAATTGTTTTACAGATTTAGATCCTTGCCTGTTGGATGTCCCAACACAATCTGACCCTGTATCTCCTCCTCCTAAAACAATGACATTTTTATCTTTTGTATCAATACGTTCTTCCACGGAAATTTTCTGGCCCAAAACAACCCGTGTCTGTTGAGTTAAAAATTGCATCGCGAAATAAACCCCCTTAAGGTCTCGACCAGGAACGGATAAATCACGAGGTTGTTCTGCCCCACCACAAAGAACAACCGCGTCATACTTCAATTTCAACTCTTCTACAGAAATATCGACCCCAACATTAACCTTTGTTTTAAACTTAACCCCTTCATCTACCATTAATTTTAATCGACGCTCTACAACACTCTTTTCCAATTTGAAATTCGGAATGCCTAACGTTAATAGCCCCCCTAAAACTTCATTTTTTTCGTAAACAGTAACCGTATATCCTTTTTTATTCAGTTGATCCGCGCAAGCCAACCCGGATGGACCGGAACCAACCACGGCTATTTTTTTATTGACACGTTGCTTGGGTGGTTGCGGTTTAATCCATCCTTTACTATACGCCTGTTCAATAATGGAAACTTCAATATTTTTAATACTCACTGAAGGAAAATTAATCCCTAAAACACACGCGTTTTCACACGGAGCAGGACAAATACGGCCTGTAAATTCCGGAAAATTATTTGTTCTATGAAGACACTCTATGGCCTCTTTCCAACGACTATGATAAACAAAATCATTCCAATCCGGAATAATATTTCCAATAGGACATCCGAACTGGCAAAAAGGAACCCCACAATCCATACACCGGGCTCCTTGTGTACTCATGTCCTCACCAGATGGTATCTGCGCGAATTCATTCCAATGCTCTACGCGTTCTTTGACAGGCTGTTTCCAAAAATCCTGTCGATCATATTTCATAAAACCCGTTACTTCACCCATAAATTAAATCCCTATAATCGGGCAGGTTTAGAACCTACCCCTACAAAAATTTTGATATTTTTAATTCCCATCAGCCGCAATAGTATCGGCGACAACTTCCTCTTCAACGGGTAAATCCTCTTCAGCTACTCCTTTAGCCTCTTCTAAAACCCTCCGATAATCATTTGGGTATACCTTAACAAATTGAGGTAAAATAGTATTCCAATTATCTAAAACTTCCTTAGCTACAGTGCTCCCTGTGTATCCAAAATGTTTTTGAATTAATTCTTTTAACTCTGCAACATCCTCTTCTTCCTCAACAGAAAATAAATTTACCATCCCCATATTACACTTTGAGGCAAAGTCACCATCCTGATCCCAAATATAAGCAATACCCCCACTCATCCCTGCCGCGAAATTACGGCCGGACTGACCAAGAACGACCACCCGTCCACCCGTCATATATTCACATCCATGGTCCCCAATGCCTTCAACAACCGTATGAGCTCCACTATTCCGTACGCAGAACCGTTCCCCTGCAATCCCTCTAAAGTAGGCTTCCCCACAAATCGCGCCATATAAAACAACATTACCAATAAGGATATTTTCCTCAGGGACAAATGTAGATTTATTCGATGGACGCAGGATTAACTTTCCCCCGGACAAGCCTTTTCCGACATAATCATTAGCATCTCCCGCTAAAGTAAACGTAACTCCACGCGCAAGAAACGCCCCAAAACTCTGTCCTGCCGACCCGATAAATTTAATTTGAATAGTATCTTCCGGTAGCCCAGCTAACCCATAACGTTGAGCAATTTCACTACTTAACATTGTTCCTACCGTACGATTAATATTCTTAATCTTACTGTCAAAATGAATGGGCGTTTTACTTTCAATAGCATCTTCACAACTTTCAATGAGCCTCTTATCCAGGGCATTATCAAGGCCATGATCCTGCGTCTCTACATGTCGAATCGCAATTTCTTCCGGAACATCCGGCTTGTGTAAAATATGTGTTAAATTCAAACCCTTAGCTTTCCAGTGTTTTACAACATCTTGTGTTTTTAACATTTCCACGCGACCTATCATTTCATCAAACGTATGGAATCCAAGCCGCGCCATAATCTCGCGAACTTCTTCAGCAACAAACATGAAAAAATTCACAACATGCTCCGGCTTACCGGAAAATCTTGAACGCAATTCTTTATCTTGTGTCGCGATTCCAACAGAACAGGTGTTTAAATGACATTTACGCATCAAAATACATCCCATGGTTATTAATCCAATCGTTGCGAAACCAAATTCATCTGCCCCAAGCATGGCCGCGATAACAACATCCCGTCCCGTCTTTAACTGACCATCCGTCTGTACACGAATACGTCCACGTAAATCATTCATCACTAAAACCTGCTGTGTTTCTGCTAATCCTAATTCCCATGGGAGCCCAGCGTGTTTAATCGATGTCTGCGGAGACGCCCCTGTCCCTCCGTCAAAACCACTAATTAAAACATGGTCGGCCTTTCCTTTAGAAACCCCTGCGGCAATGGTCCCAACGCCTATTTCTGAAACAAGCTTCACGCTCACATCCGCTTTAGGATTCGCATTTTTTAAATCATGGATTAGCTGGGCTAAATCTTCAATCGAATAAATATCATGATGCGGTGGTGGAGAAATAAGCCCGACACCTTTAGTCGTATGCCGCGTATCAGCGATTGCCTGACTTACTTTATACCCTGGCAGTTGCCCTCCTTCACCAGGTTTAGCCCCCTGAGCCATCTTAATTTGTATCTGATCTGCATTGACTAAATATTCAATCGTAACCCCAAAACGCCCTTGAGCAACCTGTTTAATGCGACTACGCCGTAAATCACCGTTAGCGTCCTTTGTAAATCGATCAGGATCCTCGCCCCCTTCTCCTGTATTAGAAAATCCTCCTAAACGATTCATAGCAATAGCGAGTGTTTGATGCGCTTCCTTGGAAATAGAACCATAACTCATCGCCCCTGTCGCAAAGCGTTTAACAATTTCAGTGGCAGGCTCTACCGCCTCTAAAGGAATAGAATTTCCTTTTTTAAACTGTAATAATCCACGAATTGTTGCCAAATTTGTTGTCTGTTCATTAACCAATTTCGCGTACCGTTTGTATATTTCATAATCTCCACTGCGTACCGCGTGCTGAACAATCGCAATTGTCTGAGGATTAAGCTGATGATGTTCTCCATCTTTCCGCCAACGGTATTGCCCTCCTTCTGCTAAAAATTCATCATAAGTATTTTTATCAAAATATGCTGCTTTATGCCGACGAAACATCTCTTCAGCAACAGTTTGGATACCGATTCCCCCTATGCGGGATGGAGTTGCTGTAAAATATTTTTCAATTAACTCAGGGCCTAACCCAACAGCCTCAAAAATCTGAGCTCCGCAATAAGACTGAATAGTGGAAATCCCCATTTTAGAAATAATTTTAAACAGTCCTTTTCGCGTCGCTTTCATATAATTTGCGAGAGCTTCTTCTATCGTAATATCATAATTATACCCTTTGTGAATTTCACTTTCAATCGTTTCAAAAGCTAAATAAGGATTAATCGCGTTGGCTCCATACCCTATCAAAACCGCGAAATGATGCATTTCCCGTGCCTCACCCGTTTCAAGGACTAGGCTCACTTTTGTCCGCGTCCCTTGCCGAATTAAATAATGATGTAACCCCGCGCAAACTAATAATGATGGCATGGCCACATTATTTTTATTTGCTTTTCTATCCGATAAAATAATAATGGTATATCCTTTTTCAATACTTTTATTAGCTTTCTGAAAAAGACCTTCCATTGCTTTTTCTAACCCTTCCGTTCCTTCACTAACAGAAAAAGTCGTATGCAACGTCGTGGCTCTAAGATTTCCCTGATTAATATCCCGAATTTTTTCTAACTCTTCATTGGTTACAATCGGACGATAAAGACGTAGCCGATGACAATGTTGCGGGGTCTCTTCCAAAAGATTCCCTTCACTCCCTAACATCACATCCTCAGCCATAACCACTTCCTCACGGATGGGATCAATGGGAGGATTCGTAACCTGCGCGAACAACTGTTTAAAATAGGTAAATAAAAGCTGAGGATGATACGAAAGAACAGAAAGGGGGGTATCCGCCCCCATGGAACCCGTTGCCTCAATCCCTGTAGCTGCCATAGGTTTGATCAAAATTTTTAAATCTTCAACCGTGTAGCCAAATGCCCGCTGACGCTCTAACAATGTTTTTTCATTCAACCCATGAAATTTCTTTGGCTCAGGCAAATCATTAATATCAACAACCTGATCCTTAATCCACTGCTGATAAGGATGTCGATCAACATATTCTTGTTTCAATTCTTTGTCTTCAACAATACATCCTTCTTGCGTATCAATTAAGAATATTTTTCCGGGTTGAAGCCGCCCTTTAATTTTTATACGTTCAGGCTCAAAAGGCAGGACTCCGGTTTCCGACGCCATAACCACTAAATCATCTTTCGTAATAACATAACGCGAAGGCCTAAGCCCGTTACGGTCCAAAACAGCTCCTATACAACGGCCATCCGTAAAGGCAATAGAAGCAGGACCATCCCACGGCTCCATTAAACATGAATGGTACTCATAAAACGCCCTTTTATCTGCAGGCATATCTTTGTATCCGCTCCAGACTTCAGGAATCATCATTAAAATCGCATGCGGCATTGACCTCCCGGACAAAACCAACATTTCAAAAACGTTATCAAAAGTAGCTGAATCACTTCCATGCGGAACAACAATCGAGAGAACCTTCTGAAAATCATCGCCAAAAGCTTCAGAAATAAACTGCATTTCCCGGGCATGCATCCAATTAATATTACCTCGCAAGGTATTAATTTCCCCATTATGCGCAATCATGCGATAAGGATGCGCTAATGCCCATGTAGGAAAAGTATTAGTACTGTAACGAGAGTGAACAAGCGCGATCGCGGAAGTCATCTGTGGATCAATCAGATCCAAAAAAAATTGATCCACTTGTTCCGGCATAAGCTGCCCTTTATAAACGATCGTTTTGCTAGAAAGACTACAAAAATAATAATAATTTTTCTGACTTAAAACAGAGCCTTGAACTTTATTATAAAGCCGTTTACGAATAACATAAAGCTTACGTTCAAAGACTTCTAAAGGAGTATCCTGGCCCCGGCCAATAAATACCTGCTTAAATTCCGGTTCTACAGAACGCGCCACCCGGCCAATTTTATTACTATCATGAGGAACATCTCGCCATCCCAAAAATTTCTGCCCTTCTTCAACAATAATATGCTCAAACCATTCCTCAATCGTATTACGTTCCTCGGGATTAGGTGGAAGAAATACGATCCCCGCGCCATACTCTCCAGGTGCAGGGAGTTCAATATGAAACTTTTCACATTTTTTACGCAAAAACGCATCCGGCATCTGGATGAGAATCCCTGCCCCATCTCCTGTTTCAGGATCGCAACCACAAGCGCCTCTATGCGTTAAATTTTTTAAAATTTGAATTCCGTTACAAACAATCTCATGGGATTTCTGCCCTTTCATATGGGCAATGAAACCAACTCCGCAACTATCATGTTCAAATTCCGGATGGTAGAGACCTTGTTGTTTTGGATAAAAAGCATGACTCATAAATACAAAAACTCCTTATTTAAAAAATTTAATTTCCTCATTTTACTAATTTTCACTGACATTGCAACCGAAAAATTTATTTTCGGTGGGAACGGTACCATAGATCGTTACCCCCCTCTTGGGGAAAAAAAGAAAGGGGACATCTGTCCCATTTTTTCTTTTTTTGTCATAATAACTTTTCGCATCCTTCGGGCTGACCGGATCGGCCGACTCTGAAAACCATCCCGGGCCATTAACCGCGGCAGAAGCCGGTGTTACAAAAAAAACCTGAACGATCAGACAAAAAAATAACAATCCTGAAAAATACTTCCTGTTAAAAATTCTTTTGGTTAGAGTTATCATTCGTAATGTTATTCTTTGACAACCAAATAGGAAGTATTTGTTTTACATCTCCTTCTCTACCATTGTTTTTCGTAAAGCGTCTATAATTGTATATAATTTATCACTAGTGTCCGGTTAAGAAATTTTAAATTTATGTAAATGGTTAAAGCTCTAA
>CAZIRV010000112.1:0-7574 GCA_964541845.1 uncultured Planctomycetales bacterium | reverse complement strand
GATAATCCTGATATCTCCTTAATAACACAACGCGTTAAGCTCAATACCTTCTTTACAAGGCTCGTTTGTAAAATTTTTATATGCGACTCTGTAATCTCGATAACGGTTGAAGTTGTTTTTTTCATGCTTTAATCTCACAGCAATTGCTACACTATCAGATACATTTTTAATTTTTTGGAAAAAATCTTAACGCATTATCTAAAAACTCTTCTTTATGGCTGAGTCCTTATCTTTTTTAAAAAATTAAAAATTTATCTGACAGTGCAGCATATTATTTACTTTCTCTCCCACTCCACAATGGACAAATCTTTTCTAAAAACAATGGCTCTCAATCGAGAAGTAACTCCCGAAGTTCGATCAACCCCTCTGACATTAATAGAAAAATATTTTGAAACATTAGTAATATTTTTCTGCATCGCTAAAAAAAGAACCTGCTCTACCGCGTTTAAACCCATTTTATTGCGCTCAACCAATCGGTCATCTTTTGTCATTTCTTCTCCATCATCACCCGCACGATAAATAATAATTTTAGCAGCAAGGTCATCCGCCTCTTGTTGATCCGTATTAGTTTCACCTCCAACAACGCTTCTGGCCAAGGCCTGAATAACTACTTCTGGGGCCGTATTGAAATTCACTAAAAGTGTTTTAGCATCCTTAGGAAAAACCGTTAAAAAAGGTTTTAATTGATTAAAGACCTCCCTGGAAACACCCTTTAACAATAACAATTCTTTCAAATGATCAAAAGCAAAATTTTTGCAATGATAACGCTTTGTTAATGTCTGATAATAATCGTCTTCAGCTCCAAAAGGAGGATTGGTGTCTTTTGAGTCCTGGTCACGCCAATCAACAATGGCCGCGGCAATGGTTTCCCCGATATCTTCCTCTATCCCAAGAATTTTCGCTAAATGCACAATAACCGTATAATTATCCCGCGTTATCGCGTTAATATTAATTTTGCGTTCCTCATCAGAAATCCCCCAAAATGTATTCTTTTGGTCCAACGCATTATTGTACTGTTCATAACTTATCTCAAAAGCCCCTTCCCCTAAAGAAATATTTTTAAATATTTCCTCAGAAGAGGCTTCTTCCCCAAGGCTAACACCGCACTGATACAATGTATCCAGAGACTTTGTCTCTGGATTCTTACTATCCTGACTGATTTGGTCAAGGGCAAACATTAATCCTGCCTTAGCAAGATAACGGGATTTTAACAACCCCACGGAATGTTTAATTAAAGCTAACTCTACACGAGACTTTCGCCCAAGACCAATCGCTAAAACAGATAAGATGAGCAGAATCCATAATACAACAATCAGGATAATACCTTTTTGATCTTTTTTTTTATGTTCCCAATTCAATCTTATGTTCTCCCCAGGCTCCCGTAGGAATAAATACATCTCGCGTTAAAACAGCCTCTTCCTCTCCCTTTAATCCCGTGACAAAGGTCATTTCTACACGAACACCATAAGGAAGGTAATTTTCATTCCATGATTCATTCCACACAATTGTCCCCTGTCCCTCACTTCTTTCCCGATATGCAAACAGAAATTTTAATCCTTCGTTCTTTATGTGAATGCTTAACACCTCTTTTTCAGAAGAGTCCGTTGGTTCAAACTGTAAATAATCTATTAAAGAATGTTCTTCTCGAACTAAAAAATCAACATTTTCCTTTCGTTCATAGCGCATTATAATTTTTTCATTGCGTGCTGTAGTCCTTCCGATTTCTGTTTTATGAATACTAACGGACTCCGGAGGTTCCAAATAATAACTCACTACCTTTAACCCTTCCTTTCCTACTGTAACAAATACAATTTTTTCTTCTTCACTCTTAAAAGACTTCTCATTGGGATACCCGCTTCCGAAATGATAGGAAACCATATTTTCTAAATCTTTAGCCATCCTTTCCATACTCCACCGTGCCTCACGATAAATTCCATTCATTATTTTTGATCGCTGATTAATCTGAATCGCGTTCCAAAATACCCCATACAATCCCAGCGCGATAATAGAAAAAATACTCAGCGCAAGGAGCATTTCAATAAGAGTAAAACCTGAAATTCCCTCTCTTCCACAAAAAGGAGGTAGAAGAAATTTTCTACTACAAATTTTCATTTCTTTTTATCCACAAAAAAATACGTCACCAATGCTATGACATTATTTCTTTTTCCAGAATGCCAGGAAATATCCATTTTCACCTTTTTAAGAGTACTTCCCTTATCATCACTGATAACTTTCTCTTCAACGGCATATTGATAGGCTTCTTCTTTAGATTTCATAAAATTATTATCAAACAATGACCCCAAAGACTCTGACACCATCGCTTCACCCATTTTATTTTCCAATAACAAAAGTGCCTGTGAAAATTCTCTATTATATTTCATGACACGCAAATTAGAAAAAAGAGATTGGACAATTAAGGTGAGACTAACCGAGAGGATAACGACCACTAAAAGAATTTCAACAAGAAAAAATCCCTTTTGATCAAGATTAAAGGGGACAGCGGCCTTTTTATTTTTTTGATTTATTGCACTAAAAAGGTCGCTGTCCCCTTTAATCTTAAAAAACATAAACATATCCGTTAATTTTTTTTGTTGAAACTCTCCGGCAATACTTCTTATGACAAACTGTTATTTGTATTTTATCCATTGTTCCATCGGGATAAAATAGAGCTGTTTCACCATCTACCGTTGCGGTCATTCTCCGGGGTAACGTAAAACTCCTTCCCAATCGCCCTGAAATACGGTGATATTTTTCCTCAACGCCTTCATTGTCATTCACTTTTTCTTCTAACCAATATTTTCTCTTGTCGGATGTAAATACCATCCGCTGTTTTTCCCCCTCTATGACAGCGCGACTCTGCGCGTAACGCATCAGATAAGCCAGGTTATCAACCTTTTGATTAAGTTGAAATTGATCATATACCCGACTTAAATCAGGAAAGGCCAATCCTGCCACAATTCCCAAAAGAACAACAACAAGAATAATTTCAACGAGAGTAAACCCTTGTTTTCTTGTTTTTTTATTCGCCCTCAAAATCTTCCCAATTAGAAATATCATCGTTACTTTCCACTCCATCCGGACCATACGATGATAAATCATACTCTTCCGGATTATGGATCCCTGGACTGACATAACTATACTTATTTTTCCAGGGATCTTTTGGAATTTTTTTCTTTTTTAAATACGGTCCATTCCAATTAATAGGCTCTGACGCGGATGCCGGTTTTTGGATCAAGGCCTTTAATCCCTGTTCACTCGTTGGATATTTGCCATTATCCAGTTCATACAAATCCAAAGCCGTGGCTAAATTTGATTCAATATCCACACGTGCGGTTGAAATTCGTGCCTTCTTCCCTTGCCCGGATAAATTTGGTACTACCATTGCGGCTAAAATACCGATAATGACAACAACGAGTAAAATTTCAATAAGTGTGAATCCTTTATTTTTTAAATAAAACATAAATTGTCTCCTCTCCCATCATTTTTTTATTTTTAACATTGTTTCTTATTGCATAATCAAATCCATTTGAAATAATGGCAAAAGCATGGCAATCACAATAAACCCGATAATAGATCCAATACATAAAATTAAAATCGGTTCTAACAATGACGTCATCGTTTTAACCGCGGCCTCAGATTTACGTTCATGAGAGTCTGCTAATTTATAAAGTCCCCGCTCAAATGTCCCTGTTTCCTCACCCACTGCCATCATATTAACGGTTGACTCAGGAATAAAAGAACATGCTTCCATGGCCTTGGTTAAACTTCCCCCTTTTTTGACTTCTCCCGCAACCCTGATAATGGCTTGTCGTAAAACCTCATTTTCCAAAACCTCACAAACTGACCCCAATGCTGTAACAATCACAACACCGCTCTCAAGCAACGTCCCCAATGTTCTGGAAAATCGTGCGATTTCTATATCTTTAATAAAGCTCCCTAAAATAGGAACTTTAAGAACCATTGTATCTAACCACAATTTTCCTTTAGGAATATTTTTCAAATTCTTAAATTGTAAAATGCCAATGACACCTACTCCTAGAATCAACCACCAGAATTTCGCAAAAAAAGAACTTATCCCAACAAGAATAATCGTGGGTAGGGGTAAGGCCTGCCCTAAATCATCAAACATGACTGTCAACCGCGGAATGACAAACGCCATCAGAACAAAGACGGTCATTGACCCAACAAAAATAATTAATAATGGATAAAAAAGAGCCGCTTTCACTTTAACACGTACGTCCTGCTCTTTTTCAACAAAATCTGACAACCGGTCTAATACAATCCCAAGATTTCCACTCTGTTCTCCGGCTTTAACCATGCTCACATACAACCGCGAAAAAACCCGCGGATGTTTTGCCAAGGCATCAGAGAAGCTTCCCCCATGCTCTACAAAACTACACATATCCGTAATAATACTTTTAAAAACTGCTTGTTTTGTTTGCTTTTGCACAAGGCGTAACGCGCGTAAGATAGGAACATTGGCGTCGACCAAATCAAACATCTGTCGTGTGAACACAGCAATATAGACAAGAGAAACACCTGCGGAAGAAATTGATGAAGAGACTTTAGAAGATTTGCCTTGCTTAACCGATTTTTCTTCTCCCGGTAAAACCTCAATCGGAGAGTATCCTAAAGCTATAATCTTATGAACCGCGTTATTCAGATCATCAGCCTCAATTACCCCGTCAACAATTTTTCCCGGACCCTGCTTGGCTTTGTAAATAAAAGTCGGCAACCTATCCCTCCTCTTGTGTTACTCTAACAATTTCACTCGGAGGAGTTAATCCTTGCCTGACAATTTCCCATCCACTTTGCCGCAATGTTTTCATTCCTTGTTCCATAGCCTTTTGCTTAATTTGGTTCGCCGTGGCCCGAGACATAATCATGTCACGCACATCATCACTCATAACCAAAAATTCATAAATACTCTGTCGCCCATGAAACCCTGTATGATTACAGCGTTCACATCCTTGTTCTTTGTAAATCGTAACGTTCGCCGTTTCGCTTATCTGTACCCCAAAATCCTTTACCATCTCAGGGGTCACCCTTGCTAAAATTTTACATTCCGGACACAATAACCGTACCAATCTTTGCGCGATAAAACATTGGACAGAGCTGGAAATGAGATAGGCATCCAACCCCATATCTAACAAGCGTGTCACACCACTGGCCGCGTCATTCGTATGGAGTGTCGAGAAAACCAGATGTCCTGTGAGCGCCACTTGAATCGCGATCTCTGCTGTTTCTAAATCACGCACCTCTCCAACCATAATGACATCCGGATCATGGCGTAAAATGGAACGCAACCCTTCCTTAAAACTAAATCCAATAGATGAATGAGTTTGTGTCTGAGTAATCCCGCGAATCTGATATTCAATAGGATCTTCAATCGTAATAATTTTGCGTTCGATATCATTAATACGGGAAAGACAGGAATACAATGTTGTTGTTTTTCCGGAACCTGTGGGCCCGGTCAGAAAAATAATCCCATGAGGTTTTTTAATCAATCCATCCAGCAACTGCAACTCCGACGTTGAAAGCCCTATTTCCTCTAAACTGTATAATTTCGTTGTGTTTAAAATACGAATAACAATGCTTTCCCCAAAGGGTGTTGGCAAAAAGGAAACCCGCAAATCCAAATCCACATCTTTCACCCTTACTTTAAACCGCCCATCTTGTGGAAGACGTCTTTCAGCAATACTTAAATTCGCCATAATTTTAATACGTGAACTGATAGTCTCCATAAAATAACGAATATTGGAAGGGACCTTGGCATCATACAATGTCCCGTCGATACGATAACGCACGGCCAACTCTTTTTCATAAGGTTCAATATGAATATCCGTGGCCCGATCTTTGTAGGCCTCTAAAAGAATTTGATTCACAAATTTACTGATGGAGGCCTCAGAGCCTTCTTCATCAAGTTCTTCAACGTCAGTTCCTTGCATCTGGAACTGCTCTGTCGTCCCCATAATTTGCTCAATTGTCTCGGCTCCAACACCATAATACTTCCGAATCGCTTCTAAAATATCTTTCTCACATGCTAATACCGTTTTGACCTTACATTTGACAATCAAATTAATACCATCAATAACGTGAATGTCCAATGGATCCGTTAAGGCGATCGTGATGGTGTCATCCTTATAAGCGATAGGCATAATTTTGTAATAGTACGCATACTGCGCGGAAATTTTGGCAATGGCTTCAGCTTTAATTTCTATCTTTTTTAAATGAACAAAATCTATTCTCAACTGTTCTGCCAGAATCGGATAATACATCATTTCTTCTTGCACATATCCAAGCCGTATCAACGTTTCTCCAAACATCTCTTTATCCGGATTCTGTTCTTGCAAAGCAGTTTCCAATTGCTGTGGTGTAATCACATCATACGTAACTAATAATTTTCCAAACTTTTCTTTACTTTTCATAAAGATAATTTTAACACTTTTATAAAACACCTTCAAACAAAAAGGAAAATGGTTTCACTCATTTTAGATAAGTGGGTAGCTTTTGATCAGTAAAAAGCTATCTGGAGCATGTTGATTTCGGATCAGAATAATGTAAACTTAAATCATGACTATATGTTTTAAAAATGACAAAATCATTATGCCCCTTCAAAACTTTTCCATGTCCAGAAAAAAAATACCTATAAATATACCGGAAGAAGACCTTGGCGCGAAAATACGCAATAATTTGGTGGAAATCAAAACTGTATTACAATTACTGGAAAAACACTACAAAGGCAACACAGATATTAAGAATTTAATAACCTCGTCCCTTGAATCCTTATCTTCTGTCGTGTTCCTATCCTTAGAAATTAATAAAAATTCATCTCAATCACAATGACAATCTTTATTGTTGCTTTTCACCTAACAAATTTATATTTAATTTCCGTGAGTTGACCGATTTTTCACCTCTAAAATGGGGCGAAAATGCCATTATAGCGTCAATAAAGGTTAATTTTAACAATGAGTTAAAATGGCCAAAATATAACCTTGTAAGTCGTTTATTTTCAGCGTATTATAAAAAAATGGAATTCTTTGTTTGATTCCTTAACTATGCTCTTCTACGACCTCAGTCTCTTCAACTTCAAATATTCCGTCCTTCGGCACTCTGTGTTGATCTTGACGATGCTTAATCTTTTCCCGAATCAATCCCTTTTCGCGCTTAAAAACTTTTATAATCGTACGTGTTACGGAAGCCTCATCTTCGCTACATTTTTCACTAACCACAATATCATCAAAATGCGGCACTTTTAAATCTAAGCGAACATAAACTGTATTAGCTGTTTTGTGATGATTGCTTAACTGCTCTAAAATCACATGACATTTCGTAATATCAGGACTGACTCTCTTTAATTTTTCAAACTTTCCCTGAATCACCTCGTTTATTTTCTCACTTGCTTCTACCCCTTTGAACGTAATTTCTAATGGATTTTGCATATAACCTCTTTCCTTTAATGTTTATGGGACTGACTCATTTGACCTTTCGACTCCGTAGGTCAAATAACCCAGAGTTAACTGAAGAAATTTATTGATTATACCAATTACATTAAATAATTGTACTATTTTAAT
>CAZIRV010000111.1:0-7641 GCA_964541845.1 uncultured Planctomycetales bacterium | reverse complement strand
TCTCAGAATATCCCAGACAAGAACTCCGCGACTTAATATCTGTTCTATTCTTATACGGATTCTAACAATAAGGAAGGCATGGGAACTTCAGGATCGAGATCAGCGCTGTAATCAACGCCATTGAGTCCAAACCCGAAGAGTTTTAAAAAATCGGCGTGATAACCTTTAAGGTCGGCATATTCGGTGAAATTTTCTGCATTGAGATTTTTCCACCGATCATTAACAATAGACTGAACTTCTTCCAACATTTCACGGTCATCCATACGGATAAATCCATTTTCATCTACACGAGGGGAATCTTCATAAAGGCATGTTTGAAAAAGACGGACAATTTGCTCTATGCAACCCTCTTCCAGCTGTTTTGCTTTCATCACTTTTGTTAAAAGAATAAAATAAAGAGGAATAAACGGTATCGCGGAACTGGATTGTGTAACCAGGGCCTTATTGACAGAAATAAAGGCTCGACCACCTATTGTACTTTTAAGACGTTCATCCAATTTCCTGGCTGTCGCCTCAAGATGATCCTTAGCCTTTCCTATCGTCCCGTTACGATAAACCGCTTTGGTCAATTGCGGCCCTATATAAGAGTAGGCTACTGTTTTAGCTCCTTCGGCTAAAACCCCTGCCTTTTCTAAGGCATCCATCCACATTTCCCAATCTTCTCCTCCCATAACAGAAACCGTTTGCCGGACTTCCTCTTCTGTCGCCGGAGGCAACGTAACATCTTCCAATTGATCGGTCATCAAATTGATGGATTTATTCGTATATTCTTTACCTAAAGGCCTTAAAATAGATTTGGTCACTTCCCCTGTTTTTGGATGTTGCCGACGAGGTGAAGCCAGACTATAGACAACTAAATCCACTTGCCCCCAGTCATTTTTAATCGCTTCAATGACTTCATTTTTCATAGCGTCAGAAAACGCGTCTCCATTAAAACTTTTGACATAGAGCCCTTGCTCTTTGGCTTTTTGCTCAAAAGCCGCTGAGTTATACCAACCGGCACTCGCCGTTCTCTTTTTATCCGCGGGTTTTTCAAAAAACACCCCCATGGTCGCGGCCCCATACCCAAAAGCGGACATAATACGGGAAGACAACCCGTAGCCTGTCGATGCCCCAACCACCAGTACTTTTTTAAACTTATTTTCTGATATCCCTTGCGCCTTTACATAATCAATCTGCTCCTGTACATGTTGGGCACACCCTGTCGGATGCGCTGTTGTACAAATAAATCCTCGAATTTTTGCTTCAACAATCATATCGGTTCCCCATCATTCATGAAATCAATGTCCGTTTAGCTACAATGATAATCCCTGAGGATGTTAAAATAAATCGTTTTTTATCTTCTTCTAAAGAATATCCTATCCTGGTCCCTGATGGGACAACAACTTCTTTATCAATAATCGCGTTTTGTATCTTGGCATTTTCTCCAATTGTAACCCCTTCCATAATTACAGAATTTTTGACTTCCGCTCCCGTATAAATTTTTACGTTAGGAGAAAGGACCGTCTTTTCTACAACGCCACCTTCAATAATGCATCCTCCGGAAATCATTGAATCAACAACCGTTCCCGCCCCGGATGAGGTGCTAACCATCTTTACCGGAGGGTATTGTTCATGATACGTTCGTACCGGCCAGGATTTATCAAATAGATTTAAATTGGGATTTTCTGCTAACAAATCCATATTGGCCTGATAATAGGCGTCACGGGTTCCAATATCCCGCCAATAGCGTGTTTTATTATGTTCATCCACAAAATTATAAACATAAACCTTTTTCTCATTCTTTACCATACGGGGAATAATATTTTTTCCAAAATCATGATCTGAAATGGATTTCGCATCAATATCCAGCTCATTTAATAATACGTCTTTCTTAAAAAAATAAATTCCCATTGACGCAAAAATTTCACGAGGACTTCCCGGAATGGTTTTAGGGTTCCTGGGTTTTTCCTGAAAACCCCGCACATGTTTGTCTTCATCCACTTCAATCACCCCAAAATCCATCGACGTTTCTTTGGGCATTGTTACGCAAGCGACGGTCACATCCGCGTCTTTTTCTTGATGAAACCTCAGCATTTCCTGATAGTCCATTTTATAAATATGGTCTCCGGCAAGAATAAGAATCATTTGAGGGTCACAGTCGTGAATCGCATAAATATTCTGATAAATGGCGTCCGCTGTTCCTTTATACCAATCCGCGCCGATACGTTGCTGAGCAGGAATAATATCAATAAATTCACCCAATTGGCTGGATACAATATCCCATCCGGCCAGAAGATGTTTTTGAAGAGAAAAAGATTTATACTGCGTTAAAATATAAATTCTACGTAGACCCGAATTAATACAATTACTTAATGTAAAATCAATAATTCGATAAATGCCCCCAAATGACACCGCGGGTTTGGCCCTGTCTTTCGTCAAAGGATCAAGACGTTCTCCACGGCCTCCAGCTAAAATAAATGTTAAAACTTCTCTCATAATGAATGTATTATACCTTTACTTTACTTATTTTTCAACAGTCTATTTTCCACTTCTTCTAATTTTTTTTTCACTGTATCCCCATCTTTCTCCGACTCTAAAACTAACATATAAACTTCCTTCGCCCGAATATATCCCCCTTGTTTATAAATAATATCCCCAATCCCTAAAACATCCCTAACATCTTCCGGCCTTAATTGATGCGCTTTTTTTACAGTATTAACCGCCTCATCATATTGTTTATTCGCTGCAAATGTCTTAGACAGTAAAAAATAAGCTTTTGGATCCTGTGGCCACAAAGTAATAATAGCATGATATTGTTTAATAGCTCCTTCATAGTATTCCAAATCAAAATAAGCTAACGCCAGGTTATGCCTTACACTTTTTTTACGAGGCTGTGCCAGGGCAGCTACACGAAAATTTTCAAAAGCATGTTCATACTGCCTACGCTTTGCGTAAATTTTTCCGATTAAATCATACGGGTCTCCATAACCGGGAGCCACTCTAATGGCCTCTTGTGCCTCAGCGATGGCTTGATCATCTAACCCTAGCGCTTCTAATGTCACCGCGCGATAATAATTTCGATAAGGAATAATTTTTTCCACCCCTACTTTTAATAGGTTTACTTTCTTTACTTGCCATTGTGTTAAATCAATGGCAAATTCTTCAATAATTTTTTTATTCTGAGGAACATCCTTCAAAAATACTATGGCATCATAGTCAAAATAAACAACCTTCCATTCTTCCTGTTGATAAAGATATTTCAAAATACCTTCCGGAATACGTTGTGCAACAGAATTAAGAAAAGCCCCTGTAAGATTGTATTTTTTAATGGCCTTTTCAAAAAGATCCATATCTCCCCTGTCCCAAATTTGTCGATAACTATTAAAAAATTTTCCTCCATAAACTTCTGTGCGCCCATCCATAAAAACTTTAATATTCGGAAAGGTTCGCCCTAATAAATACGCTCCGGAATTAAAATCATTAAAAAAATTCCCTTTAATATCATGCGCGACAAGAAAGTCTGCGGCTTTATCCGGATAGGTTCTTTGTGTTATACCTCCAAATTCACTTTTACGCTCATATTTATCAAAATCATAATACCCTCTCGCGGCTATCCCCTGACAATAAGTCATGATCCACACCAACAGAATAAGCTTTGCCATAATCTCCGTTACATATTGAAATTTTTTTCCTGTAAACCTTAATGGAACAATATCCTGAAAAGAAATCTGAACCACATTCGTTATAATCACCAAATAAGCGGCAAAGGCAAAAAAGGAAGTATTGCGTGAGGCCTTTAAAGAAAAAACAAGAAATACCAGCCACAAAAAAAATGTGCTGATGTCTATTTTTTTGCGGTTAAAAATAAACGAAAGAAAAGAAAAGAAAATAAGCATTTTGTAATAAATAAATCGCCCTTGAGAAAAAATCGTCTCCGATGTGATTGGTTTTTGCAATTCCTGAATAAAATCAAAAAATATCTTATTCTCACCAGATAAAGAAAAAAAAGTCGCGATAGGATACCACGCGCCTTTAAAAGTAAGTGGATTTATAAGACTCGCTAAAATCACCATAATAAATGCCATCTTCATGCGTCCATACTCAGTATCTGTTAAACGGCCGGATTCGTTCCAGGAATACGGAAGAGGCACTCTTCTCTTAATCCATTCAGATATTAACCCTATCAAAATAAAAAGAGGGCCAAAAAAGAAAAACCCATGCATATTTACCCATAAAACCTGAATAAAAAATAAACTAAATACAGCCCAACGTTTATCAATATGGAGAGAAAGAATGAAAACATAAAGTGTAAAAAAAAGTAAACTATAAATATCCGGGCGGATAGTAAAACGCTGCTGATAAACCAAAAAGACCATCAATAGAGTAAATGTCGTCAACAGCTGCCTGTCTTTGTGGTATCCAAGAAATAAAAGAATCCCCATGGTCGATGTCACAACGACCGTCTGCATTTTAATCAATCCATCAGGGCCAAAAATTGTATAAATGTTATACACAATGACCTGGAACAACCATTCATGGTTAATCCAGGTGGCCCCTTGAAGCGTGCAAGAAAACACATCCGTGGCAGGAACGAAATGCTTTAACATAATAAACTTTCCCATGGCCAAATGCAGCCATAAGTCCAAATCCTTAATCTCAATACCTGTCACAAAGACAATCAACCCAAACAAAGCGCCAAGAGGTAGGATGCCAACAAAATAATTAATTTTCCGCCAAAGGTTATCGGACATTTTCGCTCCCTTTCTGAAGTGTATGATAAATTTTCTCTAAATTCTTTCGTAATCTTTTATCATAAGGATTAAGCATTTTAGCCTTTCGTAAATATTCAAAGGCCTTTGGATAATTTTCCTCATCAATATACATCTTTCCAAGCAATTCATAGGCTCTGGAATTTCCAGGGGATACACGTAAAGCCTCTGCGATCTCACTTCTGGCCTTATCATAAAATTTCATGTTATATAACGCGTAAGCACGGCTAATATTCTGATAAGGCGTTATATTCCGTAATCCAACACGCAATAAATCCACCTTTGGGGTCTTCCATTGAGATAAATCCATGGCATACTGTTGAATCCATTTTTGATTTTGAAGAACATTCTTTAAAAAAATAGCGGCATCATAATTAAAATAAACCAAAATCCATTCTTTACTTTCATATAAATACCGAATAAATTTTTTTGGCGCGGGGACATAAACAGAATTTAAAAAGGCCCCTGTTAAATCATATTTCTTGACGGCCTCTTCAAATAGTTTCTTGTCTCCTTTCCATATTTTTTTATACCTCTGAAAATAGTCCGCCCCATAAACCTCCGTTCGTCCGTCAATGAATACTTTAATATCCGGGGACGCCCTCCCAAGCAAATAGGCCCCGGAATTAAAATCATTAAAAAATTTTCCCTGAATTTTATTTTCGACAAGAAAATCTGCGGCCTTATGAGGAAAGTTCCGTTGAGAAACTCCGCCATACTCACTTTTACGCTCATATTTATCAAAATCAAAATATCCTCGCAGAACACTTTTTTCAACACATTGAAACATCCAGAGCACCAGTAAAATATTCAAAATGGTCGGAGTAATCAAAGCTAATTGTTTTCGCTGCTTTAAAAAAACAAATGATATTTCCATGCTATTGGCTAAAATAACAAAATAGGCGGCAAACGCAAAAAAAACAACGTTACGCACGGCATTCAATGAAAACAAAAGAAAAACCAACCAAAAGAAAAATAATCCAATATCTAACTTACGACGATTCCATATAAAACTTACTGTTGATAAAACTATTAAACATTTAAAATAAGGATAATTATTAACATTTCCCAGGCTACTCCAGGAAATAGGATTTTTTAATTCCCCTATATTTTTAAAAAATATTTTAGAATCGCCGGAGAGAGAAAACATCACACTAAACGGATACCATGCGCCTTGAAGGGTATAGGGATTAAACAAACAGGCTACAAGAACAACGCCTAAAGCTTGTTTAAGTGTTCTATACTCCTTATCTTCTAACCGTGCGGTCTGATTCCATTCAAAAGGAAGCGGGACATGACGTTTGGTCCACTCTCCCGCCAAACTGATCACCACCAACATGGGCCCCAAAATAAAAAACCCATGCATATTGCTCCAAAAAACCTGTATCAAAAACAAAGATACCAAACTCTTCTTTTGATCCAACTGTTGGCCCAATATGCGTATATAAAGTGTGAGAAACAAAAGGCTGAAAATATCCGGACGAATAGTAAGACGGAGTTGATAGACAAACAGGACAAGGATTAAAAGAAAAACAGGAAGAACAGAGCGATCCCGGCGGTATCCTAACAATAACAGCAACGCGAAGGTGACCCCCACCACCACCACCTGCATACTGATAAGCCCATCGGCGCCGGCAAAGTTATATATTATATAGACAATACTTTGAAACAACCACTCATGATTAATCCATTTTTTCCCGGCAATCGTCGCGGAAAGAAAGTCCTCTTTAGGAACTTCCAAATCCTGAACAATATGCTTCCCCGCGGCCAAATGCAACCAAAGGTCTGTATCCTTAATCTCAATGTTTGCTGAAAAAATAAGTAACCCAAACAACGCAAGGATGGCTATTATTGAAGAAGATATGTTAAGTTTTTTCCAAAACCAATCCGTCATAATATTCTAATAAACTACCTCGGAGCAAGCCCACGAGGTATTGATCTAAGCGTTTACAAACGAGGCAAGCCTCGAGGAATTAAACCTGATTTGGAGATTGGCAGAACAATTTGTTTGGTCAACCTCTTAATTAAAATTTATAATCTATTGCCGCTGATAATAATTTTTTAGTATAAGGATTCCGGGGATTATTAAAAATATCTTCCGTATCCGCCAACTCAACAATTTTACCCTGATACATCACCGCGATACGATGGCTTAGCTTTCTAACGACCTTTAAATTGTGGGAAATAAACAGGTATGTTAAAGAAAATTTTTTCTGCAAATCTTTTAAAAGGTTAATAATTTGTTTCTGCACAAGGACATCCAGTGAAGAGACAGCCTCATCGAGAATCAACAATTTTGGGTTCATCACCAGGGCCCGCGCGATCGCAATGCGTTGGCGTTCTCCGCCGCTGAATTCATGGGGATAACGGCTCAACATATCCCCTTCCAGATTCACCGCTTCCAGTAACTCCTCCATGCGATCGAGTTTGGCTCTTTCCGTCTTATAGGCCGCCTTATCCAATGTCATAGCCTCTTTCAAAATATTACGCACTGTAAAACGCGGATCCAGGCTGCTGTAGGGGTCTTGAAAGACCATTTGCATATGCCGGCGATAAGGCTGAAATTGACGCTGTGAAAAGGCTGTTATATCCTCTTGTTCAAATAAAAAAGAGCCGGAATCTTGTTTAAGAATTTTCAGGAGAATCCTTACAAGCGTTGTTTTGCCACAACCCGACTCTCCCACCAGACTAATATTCTCTCCCTTCTTAACCGTCAAACTCACATCATCCACGGCACGGATAAATTCCTGTGGTTGACCTAAAAAATTCTTTTTGACAGGAAAATATTTCTTAATATTTTTGAATTCCAAAAGCATAATTTCAAGTTACCCCTCGCTCGGAACTTGTCCAAAGGGGCTCTTGCCCCTATGGAGACTCCGCTTCTGGCGGA
>CAZIRV010000110.1:0-7654 GCA_964541845.1 uncultured Planctomycetales bacterium | reverse complement strand
TTTTGTCTCCTCCACAGCCTTTTCAACCACGGCCATATCCCAGCCATGGGAGGCGATTTCGTGTTTGATGTCCCCGGGATTCTTTTTAGTGAACTGTTCCGAATGAATTTTCAAGAATGTTTTGAGAATTTTAAGATTATATAATTGGTGTTTATTTAATTTCCAAAACATTGCACTCTCTTCATCTGGTTTATTGAGTATAAAAGCGGTAAAGGCAAAAAATAGAGGAACCATAAGGACAAATAAAGAAGTGTAGAAATAAAAAGGCTGGGATGTTCCAAGAAGATAACCGGAACTATGCCAAAAAGCATCAAATAAATAGTGCGCTGTAATAACAGTAATAATCCCATAGCGTAAATAGATCCAGGATAAGAATATGCCTAAACAGGTTACTTCAATTCCACGAAACCACATGGGAAATACCGCGTAACTGCTATGCGCGAATCCCCATAACAATGAGGATAAAAGAGAAGCAATAAACAGATTTTTAAATATTTTTTTTCCCCAGCTAATAGCAAACAAACGAAACATCAATTCTTCCGCAAAGCTGGCTTTATAGGCAATCGTAAAGGCGGCTAGAAATGGCAAATACGCTGTCGAGAGGTTATTCTCCCAACTTTTTTCTATCCAGACACCCCAGTATTTTTGTCCTATTTCAATGAGAGATGATTGCACCCCCAACATAATCAGGCAGGCAAAATAGCCCAAAAAAATCAATTTTGCCGTGGAATGTGAGAAAAAAGTTGAACGAATGGAATGAAGAAATGATCCGTGGGGTTTATTTTTTAATATTTCATAATGTAGGGATTCACCGGCTAAGCTTGGCATAAGGATGGCGACACTGAGAAAGAAAGAATTGACAATGGTGTTTGTCCAAAAGCGCCATAGAAAGGAATTAAAAGGCACCGTCGTGTTGTAGTTGAATAAAGTATATTGAAAATGGTTTAAATTTGATAAGAGGGGTAAAATAAAGAAGATTAACGCGAGTATTAAATAAAAATTTTTTGTGGTATGCATAGAAAGATGATTTTTTCGGCTGACCACAAAAAAAATGGAAGATACAAATAAGATATAATAAAAGACTCTTACAATGGTTGAAAGGTTTTTCCCTGTATTTTTTTGACGAGCTAAATAACGGTTAAATTTTTCCGGGACAGAAAAAGTATTTTTAGAAAAAGAAAGGATTTCATTTCCGGAAACGGTAGCTCCTGTCAGTAATTTCCCATTGCCACTCTTTTCTTCTTTACTCCAGGGGATGTTTACATTTTTCTTTTGCCATGTAAAAGCAAAATCTTCCCGGTTATCACGTTTGCTTTTAACATTATTTTTTAGAATATATAAATCAGGATTAAAATTAAATTTTTTTTTAAGAAAATTAATGGCTAATTGCCGCGCTTTATCCTCCCCAATTTTTAGGCGTTCTTCGGTATTAGCAATCACATGACTAAAAGATGTGATTTCTCCTGTTGAAGAACTTATTGTCAAACGAAACTCTTCTTTTTCCTGTTCTTTAAAAAAACGGACAATCCAGAAAAACATGTCAAAGTCATGTTCTTGTGTGAATTCTTTTAATTTTTTAAACCCGATTGTTTTTTGTAAATAACGATTGGCACGACCTTCAAAGGTAGATATTGAAGCTGTTTTATATTGGGATGGATCAATATTACGTTGGCGAAGGTAATCGCCGGCAATCTGTAAAGCGTGTTGGCGGTCCACAGAAAAGTTGAGAAAAGCTAACTGGGGATAACTAAATTTAAACCAAACACAAAGGCTGAGAAGGGATGCTAGAAAAAAAAGTGTCCAGGTGCGCAAGTTTATTTTCATAGGACATTATAGTAAGTTAAGGACTTCTTTAGGAAGCTTTTTAAGTTCCTGTGTTCCAAGAACTTTTACTGACCAGCGCAACAGCTTTAATTTTTGGGCAAGCTTTGGATCAGGCACATCAATATTTGCCAAACGTTTACGTGATAAAAAAAGGATTTTTCTCAATGTATTAAAAACCCATCTTGCCTCGCGGGCACGCGCGTTTTCTTTTTTAATTAAATTGTTAAGATTCTCAAATGCCAACCTGTTAACAGCCTCATTATAATGATCCATTTTTTGAATAAGTGCGGGGACCATAGATTTAAAGTAACGGTAACGATCCATATTACAAAGTGTATACATGATTTCGACTTGTACGAATGGAGAATCTGTTTTATGAAGACGTCGAAGCAAAATTTTCTCGATGCCTTTCTTTTCTTTAAAGACGACCTCGGTACTAAATTTTTCATTAAAAACGCGGACGGCCGCGGCTGTTTTATAAGAATTTAACGTTTCATCTTTAATCATTTCCAATAGAATTTCTTTTGGAAGACCATGATATTTTTGAATATAACCTTTAAGAAGCATCTCATCATCAAAAATAGTGTATTCTGTTTCCATCGGAAACGGCACGGTGGACCGCGTCGTGGATTCTTCAGAGTATCCTTTAACACAACTCAAAATAATAAAAATGAAACTCCATAGAGCTCTCTTTAAGTTCATTTTAGCTGGCAATCTCCATTGAAACGTTAATGGCTCGATGAGAATGTGTTAGAGCTCCAACGGAAATGCGATCAACTCCCGCTTGAGCTACTTTTTTTACATTCCTTAATGTAATTCCCCCGGAGGCTTCTAATAAAATTTTCTTTTTTTGAGTATTTTTTTTATTAAATTCCACGGCTTTTTTCATTTGTACCGGTGTCATGTTATCAAGAAGTATGATATCAGGATTCACTGTGATTGCCTGTTTAAACTGTTCAAAATTATCGACTTCAATTTCAATAGGCACTTTTATTTTTTTTCGAAATAAAGCGATAATTTCCGGGATGGACATTTGTGGATGACAGACCTCTCTATGATTATCTTTAATCAAAACCATTTCTTTTAAATCCACACGATGATTTATGCCTCCACCACATTTAACAGCATATTTTTCCAGATATCGTAGTCCTGGGGTTGTTTTACGGGTATCCAGAATTTGGGCTTTATATGGTTTTACTTGTTTAACAAACTGGTGCGTTAATGTCGCGATACCGGAGAGATATCCCAGGAAATTTAATGCCGTGCGTTCAGCACTGAGAAGTGCCCGTGTTTTTCCTTTTATTTGCACAATTTTTGTATTTTTTTTAATAGGATTACCATCTTTAAACAACGGGCTGAATTTGACACTTTTATCTAATTTTTTAAAAACCTGTTTCGCGAATTCTATTCCACAAACAACACCTTCCTCTTTAAAAAGAATACATCCTTCAGAAATTTTGTTTAAAGGAACTAACAGATTAGTTGTAATGTCTTGCCGAATAGCGTCCTCTTGAAAAGCTTGTGTGATAATTTTATCGTATTGCATGGAAATAGTTTACATTTTTCATAAATTATATCAATCCTTAACTTCAATTTAGAAAAAATTTCTAAATAAAAACTAGAGACTAATAAGTTACTTTTAATAGTGTTAGTCCTAGTGCTTTAGCTGTATATCCGGCAGCCGTACGATTTTTTTGAACCAGAATCATCCGGATACCTCCTTTAAGTAACTTATTATTACCAATTTCAAGGAGAGTCCCTATGATATTACGCACCATTTTGTATAAAAACCCATTGGCTTCAATTTCGATAACAATAGAGTCTCCTCTTTTTCTAATGTCTAAGTGTTTAATTGTGCGGATGGTGTCTGTTGATCTATGCGGTTTAGAAGGGTCTGAAGCCTGAAAAGATTTAAAATTATGACGGCCAATCAAGACTTGAGCTTCTTGGCGCATTAATCGAAGGTTTAATGGGTGAGGATAAAATAGACAGAAATCACGTTGTTGTGCGCAGCGATGAGGACGATGCAAAATGGTATACCGATAGGTTTTTCTTTTAGCATCATATTGCGCGTGGAATTTTAAAGAAACTTCTTCAACTTTAAGAATGACAATATCTTTAGGTAAATTGGCGTTTAAAGCCTTTTGAATCTCTTCACAGGTCATGGAAGATTTTGTTTTAAAATTTGCCACTTGTCCTAATGCGTGCACACCACTATCTGTTCTTCCGGAGCCGATCAATCTTATTTTTTCATTAAAAATTTTTTGGGAAGATTTTTCAATTTCGTTTTGAATGGTTCTATCGTGAAGCTGAGTTTGCCAACCTTTAAAATTGGTTCCATCATATTCAATAGTGAGTTTAATATTGCGAACCATGAGGAGAGTTAAAAAATAAAAAGATTAAATGGAACTATTTTTAGTCCTACTATTTTCGTTAAAGCGTCGAGAAAAATAAAATCAGTTTTGGTCATTATTTCATGGATTTGGTATTAATTAATTCTTCGGCAATCTGGACGGCATTGAGAGCGGCCCCTTTGCGGAGGTTATCAGATACAACCCAAAGGTTAAGGCCGTTGGCAACGGTTTCATCTTCTCGAATACGTCCGACAAAAGTGTCATCTTTCCCTTCAGCCCCAAGAGGAAGAGGATACTGATTATTAAATAAGTCGTCAATGACCTTAACGCCTGGAGCATTAGACAGGAGTTCTATGGCTTTTGCGCGCGTAATTTTTTTTTCTGTTTCAATATTAATGGATTCGGAATGCGCGAAATAAACAGGTACACGAACACAGGTTGCGGTTACTTTAATAGCATCGTCTTTCATGATTTTTTTGGTCTCATTGACCATTTTTATTTCTTCTTTAGTGTAAAAATTATCTTGTGCTTCATCAATTTGAGGAATCAAATTAAAAGCAATGGGATATGGAAACTTTTTGGTTGTGGCTTTACGGTTAGATGATTGCTCTTCTAACTCTGTAATGGCGGCTTGCCCGGCGCCGGAAACAGATTGGTATGTTGAAACAACAATACGTTTAATTTTGGCATAATCATGCAGAGGCTTTAAAGCCACGACCATTTGAATAGTTGAACAATTTGGATTGGCAATGATTCCGCGTTGGCTTTGAATATCTTCAGGATTAACTTCCGGCACAACCAATGGGACATCCGGGTCCATACGAAATTGACTGGTGTTATCAATGACAATACACCCCTCTTTAATCGCGATCGGCGCCCAAATTTTACTGATACTCGCACCAGGTGAAAATAAACCTATATCAACGCCTTTAAAAGAGTCCTCCGTTATCTTTTCGATACGATTGCTGTTTTCATCAATAAAATCTTTTTCTGTACTTGTAGAAATGAGCTTTAATTGATCATAAGGGAAATTACGCTCTTTTAGTATTTCAAGCATTTTTTTTCCAACGGCTCCACGGGCTCCGACGATGGCAACGGTATATTTTTTCATAAAGCCTCCAGAACCATATCTCCGACTTCTGATGTTGTGTATCCCATCCGCTCCACAAGCATTGATTCCATTTTTTGAATAGTTTTACGCATTGCGGATTCAACATTTGCCGCGGCTTCGGGTTGTCCGAGATGGTCAAGCATCAATTGTAATGTTGCGATAGTTGCAATCGGGTTGATTACCCCTTTTCCTGTAAACTGTGGAGCACTGCCATGAACAGGTTCAAACATGCTTGTCCCTTCAGGGTTAATATTCCCACTTGAGGCAACCCCCATGCCCCCTTGTGTAACGGCGGCTAAGTCTGTGATGATATCTCCAAACATATTGCCAGTCACAATGACATTAAATCGTTGAGGTGATTCAATCATATAAATACATGCCGCATCAACGTGGACATAGTCTGTTAGAATATTCGGATATTCTTTCGCGATTTCATTAAAGGCGCGTTCCCATAAATCAAAGGCATAGGTCAAAACATTGGTTTTTCCGCATAATGTTAATTTTCCGATAAATTTTTTACCAATCTCTTCTTGTGTTAATCCTCGCCATGGATTATTGCTGTGATTTTTCTTAATGAATTCAAAGGCATAACGGATGCAACGCTCAACTTGTTTGCGAGAGTAGACCATTTTTTGAATAGCGACTTCATCAGCTGTCCCTTTATTCTGGAACTCTCCCTCTCCCACATAAAGCCCTCCGGTATTTTCTCGGACGACTACATAATTAATATCTTCAGGCTGTTTATTTTTGATAGGGGTTTCAACATTTTCATATAATTTGACGGGCCGTAAATTGATATATTGATCAAAATCAAAACGAAGTTTTAATAGTATGCCACGCTCTAAAATTCCCGGCTTTACATCGGGGTGTCCCACAGCCCCTAAATAAATCGCGTCAAAATTTTTTAATTCTTCCATCGCTGCTTCTGGAAGAACTTCTTTTGTTTTCATATAATGTTCGCCGCCATAAGGAAAATTTTTTGTTTCTACAGTGAAATTATACTTTTTAGAAACCGCGTCTAATATTTTCAGGCCTTCACGAATAACTTCAGGACCAATGCCATCCCCCGGAATAACCGCAATTTTATAATTTTCCATATTTTTTCCTTCATTCTATAAACCATAAACAAACACCCGGTGTTTGTTTGATTATTCTTTATATTTTTTTACGATAAGACTGGCATTATGTCCACCGAATCCAAGAGAATTGGACATGGCTGCGTTGACAACTATGGAACGCGCTTCATTAGGAACATAATCTAAATCACAATTCGGGTCAGGGGTTTCATAATTGATTGTTGGCGGGATCATATCATATTTGACTGCATAAACACTCACCGCAAACTCAACACCTCCGGCGGCTCCCAATAAATGTCCTGTCATAGACTTAGTCGAACTCATAGGAACTTTTGGAGCGTATTCTCCAAAAACTTTTTTAACGGCCAAAGTTTCAACTTTGTCATTAAGTTCTGTAGAAGTTCCGTGCGCGTTTATATAAGAAATATCTGTGGGATTTAATCCCGCGTTTTCAATGGCTAAACGCATTGCCCGTGCGGCACCTTCCCCTGTGGATTTCGGAGCTGTAATGTGATAAGCATCCGATGTCCGTCCATAACCCACTATTTCCGCTAATATAGGGGCTCCTCTTTTTTGTGCGTGTTCTAATGATTCTAAAATAGTCACCCCAGCCCCTTCAGCCATCACAAATCCATCACGATTTAAATCAAATGGACGAGAGGCTTTTTCCGGTTCATCATTTCTTTTACTTAAAGCTTTTAGGGCGCAAAATCCACCGACACCAAGAACAGTTGTCGCGCTTTCAGTTCCTCCTGCGATCATCACATCTGCATCCCCATATTGAATAAGTCGAAAGGCATCACCGATGGCGTTAGTTGCGGTTGAACAGGCTGTAACAACACAAGTAGCAGGCCCTCTCGCGCCTGTTTCAATAGAAACTTGTCCGGCAGCTTCATTCAAAATAATCTTTGGAATGAAATGAGGAGATATTCGACGAGGCCCTTTATCTAAAAATTTTTGATATTCCTGTTCAGCGGTATAAATACTTCCGATCCCTGATCCGACAAGAACCCCCATACGATCCAAGTTAATATTACTGAGATCTAATTTGGCCTGGACGATGGCTTCTTTACTAGAAACCGATGCGAACTGTACAAATCGAGCTAAATTACGGGTTTCTTTCGCGGAGAAATGATCTAAGGGATCATAGTCGTTCACACGACCGCAAATACGCGAATTAAATGCGCTCGCGTCAAAATGTTCAATGGAAGAAATGCCACTCTTTCCTTCAATAATAGCTCGCCAAAATTTTTCAACACCGCAACCAACAGGTGAAATAACGCCTAAGG
>CAZIRV010000109.1:0-7752 GCA_964541845.1 uncultured Planctomycetales bacterium | reverse complement strand
ACCACTGAACGACCCTCGCATTTAAGGATTGTCCAGAAACAAATTAGATAAATTTTTTTACGTTTAATAGACGTAACTCCAATTATCCAAATTATTTATGGACAACTCTTAAATGCTTCCTGAAATTTCCTCGTTATCAAACCCACATTTGAGGCCTCACTTATCGCACGACAAACCGCAATACGTTTAATTCCAACCTCTTGAATTCTGGAAAGATTATCCAAAGTAATGCCTCCAATAGCAAAGGTAGGAATTTTTATATCTCTAACAATTTTCTTCAGCAGTTTTAAATCCACAGGGTCGCGCTCCGGCTTCGTGAGTGTTTTAAAAACCGAACCAAATCCAATATAATCCGCTCCCTGCTCTTGCGCTTTCTTTGCATGCCCCAATGTCTGGCATGAGACCCCCATAATCATTTTTTTTCCGGATATCTTCCTCGCTTCTATCAAAGACAAATCATCCTGCCCGAAATGAACCCCGTCTGCCTGGCACGCCAACGCTAAATCAACGCGGTCATTGATAATATAAGGAATACGCCTTTGGGTAAAACATAAAATTTTTTCCGAAAATCGAATAATATCTTTAGCTGTTCCCTGCTTATCTCTCAACTGAATAATATCAACCCCCGCAGCAACCGCTTTTTTTGCAACCATCAATAACCGGCTATATTCATGCACCTGCGTATCTAAAATTAAATACAACTTAGAGTTCTGCTGTAACTTTTTTCTCAATGGCATAAATTTTATAGCGCAGTGTTTTTAAATCCTGTGCCTGTTTTTTATTAATCAACTTAAAAAACTCCTCCAAAACCCGAATAGATTCCTTACTACGTTGAGAATTCGCGTAAAAAATATCCGCGGCTTTTATACGTCGAAACTCACATGAAGTGGACTGTTTTCCGACATCCCCTTCAATATTTCGTGATTCAATAAATGCTTTAATCTTCAAAGAACATACAATGCCCGATAACCGATGCCGTACTATTTTATAATTGTGCGTTAAACCTTGTTTATCCAAAAAAAATCGACAAATATCCTCACAAACCCTCAACCCTTCCTTCGCTCGATTAAAATTCGCGTCAATAATACGATAGAGTTTCTTTTTATCAGCTACCATCAAATTTCTTTAAAATCTTTTCGATAATATTCGTTGAAGAGCACTGCTCAACAAATTTAATATATTCAACCTTTCCTCCATGAGCCTCAACCACATCACTTCCAATAACGCCCTTACCTTTCCAATCCGCCCCTTTTATTAAAACATCCGGATTTAAAATTTCAATAAATCGCTGCGGCGTGTCCTCATCAAAAACTGTAATGTAATCAACACATGCCAATGCCGCTAACACCCCCGCGCGTTCATTCTGCGGAACAATAGGACGCTTCGGGCCTTTAATTCTTCGAACCGATTTATCACTGTTTAATCCAACAATAAGAATACGATCTTTTTTTTTAGCCGCCTGCAAATAACTCACATGCCCTAAATGCAATATGTCAAAACAGCCGTTGGTCCATGCAATGGTTTTACCTGCCTTACGCGGTTGAGAAATTTTTCGTCTAAGTGTTTCTATTTTAAGAATCTTTTGTTTGTTCATCATATATTTAAAAAATATTTTAACCGTTCAGCTATCCTCTCCCTCTGGGAGAGGACTTTGCCGAAGGCAAATAGGTGAGGGTTGTTATGTATTTACAAATTTTTCCCTCACTCTAACCCCCTCCTGGAGGGAGCGGGGACTATCGTAAACAGTTACTAAAACTGATTCTCAACCAATTCACAAATCGTATGCGCGATACAAATATGAGATTCCTGAACACGCGCCGTTACCTTTGAAGGAACGATTAAACTTATATCTGTCAGCTTTGCTAATTTTCCACCATCATTCCCTGTCATTGAAACCGTTTTTAACCCCATTTTTTTAGCTTTTTTTATCGCTTCAACAACATTCCCTGAATTCCCACTCGTTGAAATCCCAAAAACGACATCGCCTTTAACTCCTAATCCTTCAATCTGTCGGGCAAACACAATATCATAACTATAGTCATTGCCTAACGCTGTCAAAATAGAGGTGTCTGTCGTCAAGGCAATCGCCGGTAAGGCCCTACGTTCCTTCCGGAATCGCCCGATAAATTCAGCAGCAATGTGCTGGCTGTCCGCGGCAGACCCTCCATTTCCACAAAACATAATTTTGTTATTTTTTTTCAATGCCTTTACAAACAACTCAATCGTCTCAATAATTTTATCTCTATTCGCCTTTAACGCCGCTTCTTTTACCAAAAGAGATTCTTTAAAAATATTTTCAATGGCTTTTTTCATAATTTATTCAGAAAACGCCTTAAACGTGTCATAAAATGCTCGATCAACTGTTTTACGTTTTTTAACGGCTTCCTCAATATCCACTGAGCGAATTTTATTGTTATGCAAACTCACCATCTTCCCAAAGATACCATCTCTAATTAATTCCACCGCGCAAACCCCAAAACGCGTGGCAATGATACGGTCATACGATGTTGGGGTTCCTCCCCGCTGAATATGTCCGAGCACACTCACACGGGTTTCATACTTTATTTCCTTCTCAATAATATCTCCCAGAAGTTTCCCAATGCCAACAAATTTCTTATTCCCCTCTCTTTCTTCAATTAAACCTGTCGCGTACCCTGGAATCTGGGCTCCTTCTGAAACCACAATAAGAGTGTAATTTTTCCCGCGTTTGTGTCTTGATCGAAGCGAATCACAAATCACCCCAATGTCAATTGGAACCTCAGGGATGAGCGTAATATGCGCGCCACCGGCAATACCGGCCTCTAGTGCAATCCATCCTGTATATCTCCCCATGACCTCAATAACAATAATCCGATGATGACTTTCCGCTGTCGTATGAAGACGGTCAATACATTCAGTTGCAATATTAACAGCGGTATCAAAACCAAACGCGTAATCCGTTCCTGAAAGCGCGTTATCAATCGATTTAGGAACGCCCACCAAAGGAATTTTCATTTCTTTATAGAGCTCTAAAGCAATCGCCAGCGTATGTTCTCCCCCCACCGCGACAAGAGCATCAATACCACTTCGTTTAAAATTTTCAGAAATTATCTCCTTCATTCCTTTATCCAAAGGTGGCACCATACGGCTCGTTCCTAAAATAGTTCCCCCACGGTCAAGAATGCCAGATGTTAACCGCAAATCTAATATACGCATATTATTCTCAACCAGACCTGCCCATCCATTTTTAATACCACTAACGACCCAACCCTCCTGCATGGCCTTACGCACAACCGCGCGAATAACCGAATTCATCCCCGGACAATCCACGCCTCCTGTTAAAATACCTATTTTTTTCATATTATATTACGCCCGGTATCCCTGAAAGGGGACTCCTGTTTCCTGACTTTCTTCTGTGGCAGGCTTTTCTTTAAGAGATTTTTCCGGAGAGTATTCGGAAAGAATTTTTCCAACATAAATCTCCACCTCAACAGCCTCATCCATTCCAATCGTATCCTGAATCTTCTGTTTAATCAAATCCTGCACGCGTGATGTTACTTCGGGAATGCTTACCTCTGAGGTAATAATCAATTTAATTTTTATCTTTAACCCTTTTTTTGAAACGACCATTCCCGACTTCACCTCTTTAACTTCTGATAATCGTGTAATCACACGCTTAATCAAATCTTCCAACGCGCTTAAAGAGACACTCACTCTTCCATCAGGATTATCAAAAGCAATAAACCCTTCTTTGCGTCTTCCTTCAAAAATAATCCGATAAAATATAAAATTTATAATTAAAAAAATTCCAGCTAAAATTCCAGCCGAAAATTTCATACTCTCATCAGAATAAATAATATAAAAAATATTTATAGTATTTCGAACAATTTCTAAATCAAAGGATGATAAAAGAAAAAACCATCCAACAAACATAGCTAACGTAACATAAAGTAATACTACTACACGTTTTAAAAAACTCATGACTCCCCCTTCTCTATTCCTAGCACATTAATATTAATGTCTTTCAGATGCGTACCCATTGTTTTATCAATAGCATCCTTGATCGCATCTTGTGCCTGTCTGGCCACATCAGGAATATTTACCCCATAACGCACAAAGACCTTCGCTTTGATGCTAATCTCTCCGTCCCCATCCACATTAATATTGATCCCTGGAAATTTTTCTTGTCCAAAAAATCCGAAAATATGATCCCTTGCAGTTTTTTTAGCCAACTGAATACCATCAATATCTGCAATAGAAGAACAAATAAGCTCAGCAATAACTTTTTCATGAACCTGTACAGAACCAAAATCAAGTTTATTTTCTTGACTCACCTTTCTCCCCCTCCTCTTCAAATATTTTTTCCAAAAAATGTGTGGTCACCTTACCGGCCCGAAACAAAGAATTATCCAAAATCTGACTATGCAAACTAATCGTAGTTTTAATCGGACTCACATAAAACTCTTCTAAAGCCCTGGCCATTATCTTAATGGCCACTTCCCGCGTCGGCCCATAAGTGATCAACTTGGCCACCATAGAATCATAAAAAGGGCTGATGGTATACCCCTGATAGATATGTGTATCAATCCTCACTCCAGGACCTCCGGGCAAATTCAACTCTTTAATCTTTCCTGGAGAAGGCAAAAAGTTGTTATCAGGATCTTCCGCGTTAATACGACACTGAATAGCGACGCCTTTAATCTCAACATCATTCTGCTCAAGGCTTAACTTTTCTCCGTTAGCAATTTTAATCTGTTCTTTAACCAAATCCAACCCCGTTACCATTTCTGTCACAGTGTGCTCTACCTGAATCCGCGTATTCATTTCCATAAAATAAAAATCGTTATTCGAATCTAAAAGAAATTCAACGGTTCCAACCCCTCGATAATCCACAGCCTGTGCCGCCTTAACCGCGGCTTCACCCATTGCCTTGCGCAATTCCGGAGTCAATGCCGGAGAAGGGGCTTCTTCTAATAATTTCTGATGCCGTCTCTGAATGCTGCAATCCCTTTCTCCCAGATGAATAACATTACCGTATTGATCCCCAACAATCTGAAATTCAATATGACGAGGATCTTCAATATATTTTTCAACATAAACATCAGGGTTCCCAAAATTCGCTTCTGCTTCATTCTGTGCCACAATAAAAAATCTCATCAAACTTACATTATTATGACAAATACGCATCCCTTTACCCCCGCCACCGGCGGTAGCTTTGATAATGACAGGATATTTAATTTCCTCTGCCACTTTAACCGCATCTTCCTGGCTTTTAATAACCCCTGCCCCTCCAGGAGTCAAAGGAACCCCTATTTTCAACATTGTTGCCTTAGCCGTTACCTTATCCCCCATGGAACGTATCGTCTGCGGAGTTGGGCCAATAAACGTAATCTTACAGGACTCACAAATTTCCGCAAAATGCGCGTTCTCAGCTAAAAAACCATATCCAGGGTGAATGGCATCAACATCTGCCACCTCTGCAGCAGAAATAATAGCAGGGATATTCAAATAACTATCTAAACTTGAGGCAGGACCAACGCAAACCGCTTCATCAGCAAAACGGACGTGCAACGAATCACGATCGGGTTCTGAAAAAACAGCCACTGTTTTTATATCTAATTCTCGACACGCACGGATGATTCTTAGTGCAATTTCTCCACGATTAGCAATAAGGATTTTTGAAAACATAGATTAAACAGACTCCACAATAAACAATGCCTGCCCAAATTCAACAGGTTGCGCGTTTTCAACAGGGGCCTCTACAATTCTTCCTTTAATCTCCGATTTAATTTCATTCATTAATTTCATTGCCTCTACAATTCCGACCACTTGCCCAACCTCCACAACCTGACCAATTTTAACAAAAGGATCCGCGTCCGGTGCCGGAGCAACATAAAATGTACCCACCATAGGAGATTTAATTCCTTTATGGCCGGGATTAGCTACTGCTTCAGCCCCTGAGACCTTCGGTGCTGCAATCGGAGTGTGACATACTTGTGGTAGCTCTCCCGTAGTTTTTTTCAGCTTGACCTTTGATCCCTCGCGTTCAACTTCTACTTCCATCAGTCCATTCTCATTCATCAAATTAATAATTTCCCGAATCTCTTTTAAATTCATTTTTTCACCCTTTCCACATAAATTCCGGTTCTTGTATCAACCTTGACAAAATCGCCTATATTAACAAATAATGGCACCTGAATTGTTGCTCCGGAATCGATCGTTGCCGGTTTAGTCCCTGCTTTCGACGAGTCTCCTCTAAGCCCGGGATCTGTCTGCGTGATTTCTGCAGTTATAAAAATTGGCAAAATAATCCGCAACACTTCTTCATTATAACAAATCCCCGTTACTTCCAAATCATCCTGCAAAAATTTCACATCATTTCCTAAAACACTTTCCAAAACGACCTTCTCCTCATAAGTTGTATAGTCCATAAAATGAAAAGAATCTCCACTTTTGTAAAGATTCTGCAATTTTTTTTCTTCAAGAGGAACATCATCAAGCTTATCGGCTGTCTTAAACGTCTTTTCTAAAACTTGTTGAGTTCGAACATTTTTCAGTTTCACACGAACAAATGCGGTTCCCTTTCCCGGCTTAACGTGATTATATTCCGTCACCATAAAAATGTCAGAATTAATACGAAGCCCTATACCAGAAGTAATTTGATTAATCGATATCATCACTTAGAATTTCACATCCATTTTTTGTTACCAAAACCATGTCTTCAATACGAATACCAAACTGCTCAGGGACATAAACGGCAGGCTCAACAGTAACCACCATCCCCTCTTTAAGAATAGCCGAACTCTTTTGAGAAAGACGTGGAGACTCATGAACCTCAAGTCCTACTCCATGCCCCAACGCGTGACCAAAATATTTTGCTAACCTTTGTTTTGCCAAATAATGACGCGCTTCCTTATCAACTTCCGCGACCGCAACTCCCGCTTTAATTCGCAGAATTGCCCGTCGCTGAGATTCTTTAACATGGGCATTAACCTGCCTTACAAGTGGAGCCATTCTACCCAAAAAAAACATACGTGTCAAGTCGGACTTATAGCCATTGATATCCATTCCTATATCAATTAAAACAGGTTCATTCTGGCAAATTTTTCGATCTGTCACATGCGCATGAGGATAACAGGAATTAGGCCCTGAGGCAATAATCGGATCAAACGAAAAACCCTCGCCTTTGGCTTTTACAAAACCTTCCAGCTTCCAAAGGACCTCTCTCTCCGAGACCCCTGGCTTAACGACTTTGCGTAAAAACCGGTACGCCTTCCCATGCAGATTCAATGCGGATTTAATCTGCCGAACCTCCTCAACATCCTTAACCTCTCGAAATTTTTCCACCAAATTATTGGCCGCACGCAATCGAACCCCTGACGGACAAAATTTTTTTAACACCTTATATTGTGCCACCGTAAAACACTGCTCATCAAATCCCACCCTCTTAGCCTTCATCGCCTCAACCAATTCAAATAACTTCGCGTAAATAGATTTCTTATACTCCTTAACCGCAACCCCCTTCAGCCCTTTTTTTGCCTCTAACACATATCTAAAATCCGTAACATAAAAAACCTTTCCTCGGCAAACCAGCAACCACGAATCCGAGGCCGCAAACCCCGTTAGATACCGAATATTCACATCCTTCGTTATAAGCAACGCGTCAATTTTATTTTGATCAAAACCAGCCACAAGTTGTCTTAATTTTGTATTCATAAAAATAAACTACCTCGGAGCAAGCCCACGAGGTATTGATCTAAGCGTTTACAAACG
>CAZIRV010000108.1:0-7856 GCA_964541845.1 uncultured Planctomycetales bacterium | reverse complement strand
GCGTCCGACCAACCCATCTACCTTCCAGAGCTGTTTTTCGTTAAGATATTTCTAAATTGCGTTGATTTTGCTATCACATGCTCGATTTTTGGCATAGCCGATATCTAACCACCACCAAAGGTGGTGGCTATAGAGTGGAATTGGTATAACCTATTGGGTAAAAGACTATTTGGTAGTGTCAGCGTCAATAAATAACAAAAACAATTTTTCTAAATCGAAGTTAGGGACTGAATCCCTTAATTTTCAGAAGTTTTATTTAAAATCGAAATCACATAACTCTTGACAACTGTAAAAAACCATACAACAAAAATTAAAATAAACACGTTAAAAGGCATTCGCATACGGTCTCCAGCCGCTCCGGTGAAAAAAGCAGTGGCCAAAACTCCTAAAAAAGTAGCTGCATACAAAGCCATCAGGGAGAAATAATTATCATTTTTTTCTTTCCGCAAAAAAAATAGTCCCGGAACAAGAAAAAACACTACGGCCATAATAATTTTATAAATTCTTGAAATCTGAAATAATACTTTCCAGAGCGTTAGTTGTCCTTGAGTTAAAGAACGCTGAGCATTCTGCACATATTGAATACAATCCCCTAATGGTTTTTGCAAATAAACAATGAGGTCGGAAATATCAAAATACGAAAACATAAAAAATGTTCTTAACCCATTACTCCAATTTTTTAACAACTGAAATGGGTTATTTTTATAATAATTCCATACAATGACTTTAAGTTTCTTATCTAAACTTATTTCAATCTGATTGAACGTTTTCCCCTTATGGATTTCTTTATTAAAAAAATTCGCCCTGCCCCTGCCTTTCTCAGACCAATAATAAAGCGGATCTTCGGGAGAAAGACCATAAAATAAATGGACCGTATAAAGGACCGCTCCTCCCTGCGAGGATAAGGTCCAATGATCACATACTTGTTTATTACGTAATCCCCATAAGCCTAAACTGGCACTGACGATTAACAGAATCAAAAAAAAAGCATAACAAGTCTTTCTTTTGTTTTTAACTATTCCTAAAATAAAAACAGCTGTTAATAAAATAAACGTAAAAATCAAAAGATTCACCCGTGTAAAATTAGCTAACGTTGCCCATAAACATGCCAAAAAAGTATGTCTCATTGAAAAACAGGATAAATGAAATTGTCGAAAGACATGATAAGCAAACCCCGCAATAAAAAAACTAGCCGGCAAATCACTGCCAACACCCCAACGTGTTAAATAAACAGGGGTCGAAACCAACAAAAAATTAAAAAACCATTGGTGCGTGGATTTTGGTAAAAAAAGAGCACCCAAACGAAATCCATATAGACACACTCCTATATAAGTAACATAAACTAAAATAACTGCCACCCACACGGAATCCCATACACCCCGTGAAATCGCCAGAATAAAAGGATATCCCGGCATACGTACTGTGCAAGGGACTTTTTTATAGGCATAATTGTTGATAATAGATTCTGGAAGATCAAATGGGGGATAATAGGAGAGATCTGTATAAACAAATTCTTTGTACTTTAAAAGATTTGTTGAAAGATGCCAATATTCATACGTATCGGAACCAAGTCCATGAGGATTTTGTTCGGGATGAAAAAAATGCGCAATAAAAACAGTAAGAATAAGTAACCCAAAAACTAATGGATAGATTTCCCTTGTCAGCAGTTTTTTCATTTAGCAAATAAAAACCTGTTTTAACTTTTTTAAAATATATTGTACCTCTGCCTCCGTTAAGGAAGGATAGATAGGAACAGAAATAGCCTCTTTTGTCAATTGTTCTGAGACAGGGCAGTTAGAAAGTCGTAAATATTGGTGCAATGGCTTATAAATAGGCGCGGCACAATGGATTCCTTTTTGCTGCAGCCTTTTCATTATCATTTTCTGACTCTTTTTAGCTTTAACTACGTAGCGGAAATAAATATGTTCCATCCCCGCTCTAACCGTGGGAGTCTGCACATCCGTTTTAGCTAAAGCACGATTATACTGCCCGGCTATTTTCTTGCGACTCATTAATAGAGAAGGTAATTTTTTCAACTGACTTGTTCCTAACGCCGCGGCCATATCCGTCATTTTATAATTGTAACGCATTTTATATGTTGGACGATTATCATAGTCACGTAAATCTCTTATCTTATCCAATAATCGTTTATTATTTGAAGTGACCATTCCTCCTTCTCCACAGGTCATAACCTTAGTGGCATAAAAAGAAAACACACTTAATATTCCAAAACTTCCTACTTTTTTTCCATGATATTTTGCCCCTAATGCCTGAGCGCAATCTTCGATGAGAGGAATTTTCAGCCGTAATAAATCCTCGATCTTACCCGGGTGGCCATACATATGCGGCATAATAATAGCCTTAGTTTTTTTAATAATATTCTTTTCAACGGATTCAACAGAGATATTAAAATCATCGGGGTCAACATCAACGACTCGAGGAGTCGCGCCTGTGTAGAGAACCGCGTTTAAAAGGGCCGTACAAACGTGGGAAGGAACAATGACTTCGTCGCCTTTACCAACATCCAAAGCCAATAAACTCAAATGGAGGGATGCTGTTCCGGTGTTTAATGCAACAGCCCCTTTAACCCCCTGAAACTTTGAGAATTTTCGCTCAAACTCGGCAACCTTTTTTCCCTGTACTAACTGACCAGACTTAAGAATGGCTCCAACACTTTGAATATCTTTTGAGTCAATATCCGGTTTGGAATGCGAAATGTTCATAACAAATTAATCCTCGCCCTGACTCGGAACTTGTCCAAAGGGGCTCTGCCTCTATGGAGACTCCGCTTCCGTGCATTTAAATATCTAACTTTAAATATCTTGCCGCTTTAAATCCTTCGGCATACTTAACCTTGGCCTGAAACCCCCGAAAACTTGCCACTGCTCTCACATTTTCTAACATTTTCGGACCTGCTGGAAAACTACGGCTCACTTGTGATTGAAAGGCCTTCATAACTCCATTTTTTTCATTAAGGACATCTTCAATATCAACAAAAATATCCGGATTGAAATCATGAGATGTATAATCTTCATAAAAAAGCACCCGCTTATTATAACGTGTTGCTGAAATAACATTTTGTGCCAAAGCCCGATGATCTTGGTGTGAGTCTTTTGGGTAATTCACATAAATTTCATAAGGCCTAACTTTTGCCACCACATCCTCAATAAATGTTACTGTTTCTTTATTAACTTTAAATTTTGTATCAACTAAATCCCCCCAAATTAATTCTTTTGCTCCAATCCGTTTCGCAGAATCCTCTTGTTCTTTTCGACGAATAACTGAATCTCCTGCTTCCGTTCCTTCGCTCATCACACATAAATATACATTGCATCCAGACTTTACATACTTCAAAAGTGTTCCTGCACACCCTAACTCAATGTCATCCGGATGCGCCCCAATAGCCAAAATATTTCGCATAGCTTCCTCCCAATATCTAAATTAACGGGTCAGGCATGCCTGACCCCCTACAAAATATAGTAAAACTGAAAAATTAAAATAATTTTGGATTTTCTGAAACCCACTGATATAACCGTCGAACCCCTTCTTTTGGATCTACGCTGGGTTTCCATTTCAATAATTTCTTGACCTTTGTGGTATCTGAGACATACGCTTTTTGATCAAATTTACGCCAAGAATCATACTTAACCTTTACTTTTTTCCCTGAAATTTTTTCTAAAGTATCCATTAGCTCTAATAAGGAAATGGTATTTTCGCTTCCTCCTCCCATATTAAACACTTCTCTCTGACACTTTTTATTTTCAATAAAGGCCTCAAACGCTTTTGCCAAATCTTCTACCCATAAAACATCCCGTATTTGTTTTCCATCGCCATAAATAGTAATGGGTTTTCCCTGAAAAAAACGAATCGAAAACCAGGCCAACCACCCCTGGTCCTCAAACCCAAATTGCCGTGTCCCGTAAATGCAACTCATTCGAAATACGCCACATTTTAATCCATAAGCATACGCGTAATCCTGTACATATAAATCACCTGTTAATTTCGAAACACCATAGGGTGTATGCCCTGTTAAATCGATACTAAAATTTTCGTTAACTCCTTTAGTATTTTTAAATTCATACCGCATTTTTTTTTGTTTAATTGGAATCGCATTCACATTATCCCCATAAACTTTATTAGTCGAAGTATATAAAAGAATCCCTTTCTTATTTACCTGTCTAAATGCCTCAGCAACATTAATGGTCCCTGTTGCATTAATAGAATAATCTTCCAAAGGATTATCAATCGAAAACCTTACGCCAGGCTGTCCGGCCGCATGAATAACCACATCTGGTTTTTCCTGTTTAAATATCCTCAACATCGCAGGCATATTTCGGACATCATTTTTGATTAATTTAACATTTTTAATCGTTTTTAAATAATGCCAATTGTACTCAACAGACTTGTGGTCGGAACCAAAAATTTTTGATCGTATCAAGTTATCCACAACAACGATTTTATACTTTTTTTTGACAAAATATTCCGCGCAATGCGATCCCACCATGCCGGCTCCGCCCGTAATTAAAATTTTCATTTCAACTCTCCTCGTAAAATAGTTAAACTTTTGTCCCCATAGTTAAATGCTAAATCAACAACTGACATACACGATAAAAAATCCTTTGTCCAACGCTGCTGATAAACCGGATGCCGGAAATCCTGTATCATAAGGGAGACTCCACCTTTTTTAAATTTTTCAAAATCCATGTAATTACCACTATCAGCCCCCGCTAAATAAATATCCGCACCGACGGACTCACATAAATCAATCAAACGCTGTGTCCTCTCATCACTCACCTGAAATTCAGATGACAGTACTATTTTCGTCTGAATTCCCAGCAAATCAATCAATTCTTTAATTAAATAAATATTAATATTTATAAGAAAATCCCATTCCATACCGTAAATTTTTTCAAATAAACCAATATACTCTTTAAAGAAAGGAGCCTTGGAATAATTCATCTGCAACGCCTTTAAATGTGCCTGGCGCCAATTTATTTTATTATTAATTTTTACCTCATTAATTTTTTGCCCAAAATCATGAATCACCGGCACTGTCAACCATTGCCCTCCCTGAGATGCGCAAATCTTGTTGCGATTCTGCCAATCATTTTTCTTAAACTGAACATCATCTAACAGAATGAAGACATCCGAACGGTCTGCCTTGTCAAAATATCCTAACCAGGGTAAATATTGAGGCTGATGAATAGTTGCGATCATAATTTTAAATTATTAACTCCTGATACAAATCATCAATATCCTTAATCATTTTATCCAAACTAAATTTTTCTGTTGCATATTTTTTTCCTTCTTTTCCAAAATCTTCCATTTTTTTATTATCATTTGCCAATTGAATCATAACCTTCGCAAGAGCATCACTATCCCCTGCAGAAAATAATAACCCATTTTTTCCCTCGTTAACTAATTCCGGAATACCACCAACGCAACTCGCAATCACTGGTTTGCTACAGACCATGGCTTCCAAAATAACACGTCCCATCCCCTCGTTTAACGATGCCAATACAAAAATGTCAAACATACCAATATAATTTTTAACATCTACCTGATAATCAGTAAAAATAATATGCTTACCCAAATTTAACTTAATACTTTGTTCCTCTAGAGCTTTGCGTTGGCTGCCACCTCCAACAAAAACCAGTTTAGCATTTGGGCTTTCTTTAATGACTTGAGCCATTGCTTCAACAATAAATTTATTTCCCTTAATTGGATCCAATCGGGCTACGGTTCCAAATACAACTTCATCATGCTGTATCGCCCAAATCTCTCGATATTGTGCAGAAACTCTTAAATCCAGATTGAATTTTTTTAAATCAATCCCACTATAAATTGTGGTGAACGTTTCTAACTTAGCAATCTTAAATCGAATGTGTTCGTCTCTCCCAATATCTGTCAATGTAATAATTTTATCCGTGATCTTTGCCGTAATCTGTTCAGCAATAATAAATACTTTCGATATAAACGGACTAAAGTAACCGTAAAACACATGCCCATGCGGTGTGTGAATAATATGCTTTACTCCTGCCAGCCAGGAAGCCCATCGCCCTAAAATCCCGGCCTTTGAAGAGTGGGTGTGCACAATATCAAAATCACCTTGTTTAACAATTTTAAACAATTTTAAAAAAGCTTTAAAATCATTTAGTGGATGTATCTCGCGGCATAACACATCAATAAAAACACATTCAATATTTTTATCTTTTATAAACCTGGCAATTTGACCATCAGGATCATCTGTTTTTCCGACAACAAGAAAAATTTGATATTTTTCTTTATCAAGACGGGCAACTGTTTCTAATGTATTTGTAGCAGAACCGCCGGCATCAAGACGGGTAATAATATGAAGGACTTTAAATTTTCTCATATCTTTACGCTAAGAATACTTTATTAAAAAAATCATACGTGCGGCGACAAATTTTATCTTTGGAATATTCCGTCACATACTTAAATCCTTTTTCCCTAAGTTCATCCCCAAAAAGTTTATCTTTTAACAACCGCCGAATGGCTTCCGTCATTTCATTAATATGATAAGGATCAACTAACAGGCCCGCATCTTTAACAACTTCCGGAATTGATGTACAATTGGACGCGACCACCGCAGTACCACATGCCATCGCTTCAACCGGAGGCAAACCAAATCCCTCATAAAAAGAGGGCATAATAAAAACCTCTGCAGCGCAATACAGAGACTTTTGAGTTTTTTTATCCATAATTTTTCCTGTAAAAATGACTTTATTCTTTAAAGAAAATTCTTTAACCAAAGTATTTAACTCCGAATACATATATTCTTTAGGCCCGGCCAAAACTAATTTTAATTCTCTAAACTCTTTTGTTAAATTCTTAAACGCACGAATAATTCTTTTAACATTTTTATGTGGCTTAAAATTCCCCACATACAAAATATATGGTGAATCAATGCCAAATTTTTGTTTTGCTTCTGTAATTATTTTCTCATCCGTTTCTGGTGAAAAAACATCTGAAATACTTAAAGGAATCACCTTAATCTTATCTGCCTTAACCTTGTACAAATCAACCACATCTTTCTTTGAATATTCAGAACACGTTAATATGCTATCCGCCCTTTGAGCTAACATTCGGCCAAAAGTAAAATAATACAATCTTGCCAATGGATTAATCTTCTTACTGTACTCTTCGTACTGAAGATACATTAAATCCAAAATCGCGCTAATGGTCTTGCAAGATTTAAAAAATGGAATTTTATAGTAAGGCGAATAAAACAAATCTATCTTCTCTTGCTTTATGGCCTTGGGAAGAATAACCTGATCCCAGTAAAAAGTAATGCTTTTATCTAAAACAACATTTCGGACTTTTGGGCCAAAATCGATAGGAACCGTCTTTTCAGAAAAAAGAATACAGGTATCATCATTATCTTGCTTGGAAAAGTAATTTAAAAAATCAGCAAGAGGTCCACCGATTCCGGTAAACACTCCGTCCTGGATTTCTCTTGCATCAATGCCTAATTTCACGTATCCATTCAATCACACAAAAACCAGGAAAGCAAGGCAATCGAAGTTTTTTATGTAGTGTCCCCTGAAAAATTGCTTTTAGAACGGCTTCATGGCTTATCCGTTTCAGGGCAAAGACGCTTTAAACATCCACTGTCTGACGAGCAAAATGAGGAGTCTGGATGTTGAATCTTTTCACTGAAACGGATGCTTATGCCATGTTGAAGTGGCAAAAGCAATTTTTCAAAGGATGCTACATAAAGATTCGTAATTAGACTTGAAATACATCAAAACTGTACTTACAATTATCCTAATTAGTTCCGCCTGAAAAATTGCTTTTAGAACGGCTTCATGGCTTATCCGTTTCAGGGCAAAGAC
>CAZIRV010000107.1:0-7879 GCA_964541845.1 uncultured Planctomycetales bacterium | reverse complement strand
AGTAGTTTTCGGGGGATTATCCTCTTGTATCTTAATGATGAGTACTGGCGGAGGGAAAATCATTGGAACGGAAGGAAATATTTCTGCTCTATTAAAAATGCAACCATCCGTTATTTTAGGTGTCCCCAGTTATGTTTATCATGTTCTTCGTTTAGCTGAAAAACAAGGACACCGAATGAAATTTGTCAAAAAAATCGTTTTAGGTGCCGAACGTGTCACCAAAAGCTTTAAATTAAAATTAGCAGGTCTCCTAGAATCTATAGGAGCACGCAATGTTTCTATCTTTGGAACCTATGGATTCACAGAAGCACGATGCGCCTGGGCTGAATGCCCGACAACTAATGATGTTTCCAGTGGGTATCATCTTTATCCTGATAAAGAAATTTTTGAAATTATTGATCCGGACACCGGAGAAGTTAGAGCCCAGGGAGAAGACGGAGAGTTAGTCTATACCTCCTTAGACGCTCGTGGGAGTGTCGTAATTCGCTACCGTACAGGAGATTTTGTCAAAGGAGGGATTACGTATGAACCTTGCGCCCATTGTGGACGCACAGTCCCACGATTATCCAGCAATATTATGCGACTATCTGATATCAAAGATTTACAGCTATCCAAAATTAAAGGGTCTCTTGTTAACTTAAATAATTTTACAACAACCCTTTCCGAAATTAAATTTATTGAAGAATGGCAATTGGAACTCAAAAAAAAAGACGATGATCCTTATGAAGTCGATGAATTACTCCTCTATGTTTGCCCTCAAAATGGTTGTGATATCGGAATATTAGAAAAAGAAATCCATAAAAAAATACTAATGGCCACAGAGGTAACCCCCAATGTGATTCACTTTATTACTTTAGAAAAAATACTCACTCGATTAGAGTTAGAAACCGCTAATAAAGAAAAAAGAATTCTTGATAAAAGGAGGGATGAATGACCCGTATAGCTATTGTTGATGGAATTCGCACACCTTTTTGCAAAATGGGGACGGTGTTTAACGATATGAGTGCTCAAGAGCTTGGACGTATTGCTGTACGAGAACTCATCGAACGTACTAGCATAGATCCGCATGAAATTGATGAAGTTATTTTTGGTAATGTTTGTCAACCACCGGACGCGGCTAACATCGCCCGTGTGATTGCTCTGTTAAGTGGCATTCCAAAAACAACTCCGGCATTTACTGTTCACCGTAATTGTGCATCAGGAATAGAAGCTGCCGTGCAAGCCGCCATAAAAATACAAGCTAAGGAAGGAAATTGTTTTATGGTTGGGGGGACGGAGTCTATGAGCAATGTCCCTTTTTTCTTTACTAAAAAATTGCAAGACATTCTTTCACTTCTTCCACGAGCAAAAACACTTAGTGCTAAATTAGGTATCCTTAGTCAACTTCGTTTAAAATACCTTACACCACAAATTGGACTCAAACTAGGATTAACAGATCCCGTCTGTGGATTAAATATGGGACAAACCGCCGAAATATTGGCTAAGGAGTTTGGCATTACACGTAAAGAACAGGATGAGTTTTCTTTGGAAAGTCATTCGCGAGCCTTCAATGCCCGTGAAATTTTAAAAAAAGAAATTGTTTCCGTTATTCCAGGGCCACAATATAAAAAAATTGTTGAGTATGATAACGGCCCCCGGGAAAAGCAAACCATTGAAGCTTTGAAAAAACTAAAACCATTTTTTGACCGAAAATCAGGAAGCGTGACCGCTGGAAACTCCAGCCAAATTACTGATGGCGCTGTCGCTCTCTTAGTAATGACAGAAAAAAAAGCGAAAAAACTTAGTCTTGAACCTCTTGGATTTCTCCGTGCCTTTGCTTTTGCCGGCGTAGAACCACATCGAATGGGTATTGGCCCCGCGCACGCAATTCCAAAGGTCTTAAAGAAGGCAAACATGACACTATCTGATATTCAAGCCGTTGAAATTAATGAGGCCTTTGCCGTACAAGTTCTGGCCTGTGTACGCTCCCTGGATTCAAAAAAATTTACCAAAGAATTCGGATATGAAGGATATACCGGACATATTGATCGTGCAATTTTAAATGTTAATGGAGGTGCCGTAGCACTCGGACATCCCGTTGGATCAACAGGAGCACGTCTTATTTTAACTTTATTAAAACATCTGCAACGCAACGATCTCAACACTGGCCTGGCCTCACTCTGTATTGGAGGAGGACAGGGGGCAGCAGTAATCGTAGAACGCTAAAACCTAAACAAACACCCGGTGTTTGTTTAGGTTTTAAAAACAAGGATGAAATTATGTCTCTGACGCTCAAAATTGAAAATAATATAGGTTTTATTGAGTTTGATCAAGATGGTTCTAAAGTTAATCTTTTAACATCCGAAAATGTTCAACATTTGAGTCGACTCCTGGAAGAGGTTAAAGCACATAGTTCTTTATCTGTGTTAATTATTATTAGTAAAAAGAAAAATGTATTTATTGCCGGGGCAGATATTAAAGAAATCGAAAACATTACAGAAAGCACGGTTGGAGAAGCCAAGGCTAAAACAGGACAGGATGTCCTTAACAAATTAGAGGACTTAAAAATACCAACTATAGCCGTTATCGACGGAGTTGCTTTAGGAGGAGGCTGTGAGCTGGCTCTTGCGTGTGACTATCGCCTGGCTACCTTTAATGAAAAAATCCGTATTGGATTACCGGAAGTAAACCTTGGATTTATTCCGGGATTTGGCGGTACCTATCGCTTACCTCGTCTCGTTGGTTTAACCGAAGGACTCAAAATGATCCTTTCCGGTAAAGCTGTTAATAATACCAAAGCCCTCCGTATCGGACTCTTTGATCGATTGGTGACGTCAAAAGGTATTGATGAACATACCCAAACCTTCATCCAGGACATCCAAAAGGGTAAAATCAAAAATAAACGACCCCGTAAATTCAAAAAAGGAATCCCCGGACTCTTGGAAGAATCTTTAATCGGTCAATGGATTATTTTTCATCAGTCCCGTAAGTCTGTTCTCAAGTTAACCAAAGGATTTTATCCTGCTCCATTAAAAGCCATTCGTACGATCAAAGAAAATTTTTTTTGTAATCGTACTAAAGGTTTGGCTATTGAACGCAAAGCCTTCGGGAAACTAGCCATTACAGATATTTCTAAAAATTGTGTTCAAGTATTTTATTTATCAGAACAATACAAAAAATTAAATCTCCCAAACGGAGAAAATATCACTCCTCAATCTATTCAAAAATGTGGGGTTGTGGGTGCCGGAATCATGGGAGGAGGCATCGCTCAACTTTTGAGTTCCAAAGATGTTTGGATTCGCTTAAAAGATATTAATTATGATGCCGTTGCCCAGGGACTAAAAGCTGCTGACAAAATTTACAATCAAGCCATAAAAAAACGTCGTCTGATAAAAGCTGAGGCCAAAACAAAAATGGCCCATATTACAGGAACACTTGATTACAGTGGTTTTAATAATACTGATATTGTCATTGAAGCCGTTGTTGAAAATATGGAAATTAAAAAGAAAGTCTTTCAAGAATTAAGTGAAAACACATCGGCAGATACTATTTTAGCCACCAATACTTCCGCTCTCTCCGTTACGGAAATGGCCCATCAAACCAAAAATCCTTCTAAAGTTATTGGTTTTCATTTCTTCAATCCTGTCCATCGGATGCCCCTTGTCGAAGTCATCACAACCCCTATGACTTCCAAAGAAACCATTGCCACCACATTAGCCTTTGTTAAACGTTTAGGAAAAATCCCTATTTTAGTAAAAGACTCTTGCGGGTTTATTGTAAATCGAATCTTATTAAGTTACATCAATGAAGCTGGTCATATTCTTCAAGAGTGCGGACAAATGAAAAAAATTGATGAAATTGCCACAGATTTTGGCATGCCTATGGGCCCATTTTTATTGTCGGATGAAGTAGGTCTTGATGTTGGCATTAAAGTTTTACATATTTTAGAAAAAAATTTTGGAGAACGTTTTAAACCAGTTGATATTTTTCAAAAAATGTATGCGCGTCGTGATTTAGGAAAGAAGACCGGAAAAGGCTATTATATTCACAAAAAAGGAAGCTTCTGCTCTGTGAATCCTGTTCTTGATAAACTACTCGACAATAAAAACTGGCAACCGCTTGATCTCCAGGAATGCCTGGATCGCATGATATATGTCATGATCAATGAAGCCGCGCGCGCTCTGGAAGAAAAAATTGTTGATGACACCGGAGCTATCGATACAGGTATGCTTTTTGGAACAGGTTTCCCTGCATTCCGGGGAGGATTATTACGCTATGCCGACCATCTGGGGATTGAGCATATTGTCAAACGACTTGAAAAATTTGAACAAAAATTACAAGCCAAGCGATTTAGCCCTGCAAGGTATTTATTAAAATTAAAAGATAAAAACAGAGGTTTTTTCAATGAAGAACCGTAAACTTAAAAATATTCAATTTAATATTATTGCCGCCATCGGGATATTGTTAATTCTCACAACTTTTCTTTATTTGGGGAAAAATTATTTTTTCTTTAAAAAATATACCCATCCCAGCAATGATTTTTCCATCCGATACCCATCAGATTGGTCTGTTGAAGAAAATAAAAAGGGAGTCGCTACGATTCTTCTTTCTCCTCTTGAAAATGATTTAGACCTCTTCAAAGAAAATGTTAATATCGTTGTTCAGGATTTATCTATCCACCCCTTAAATCTGGAAGAATATACTAAATTAGCTATTAAACAGATGAAAATTGTTTTTAAAAAAAATATGTCCATCCTTGAATCTAAACCCGTTAAACTTGCGGGGCGTCCAGCCCACGAATTCGTTTATTTAGGAAACATGGGGGATGGAAGAGCTAATATTAAAATCATGCACATCTGGACTCTTGATGGATTAACGGCCTATCAAGTGACTTATACTGCCTTAGAAGACAAATACGATAAATATTTATTAAAAGTAAAAGAAATGATTCGATCATTTAAAATTAATTCCATTAAATAGTTACCCCTGAAAAATGATTTTTCGCGGCGACTTTGAGGCTTGGCCTGACTTTAATAAAGATGTTTTCAATAGCCATGTCTGACGATCAAAGTGAGGAGTTTGGCTATTGAATCTTTAGTAAAATCAGGCTGTTTAAGCCGATTGGAGCCGTGAAAAATCATTTTTCAGGGGTAACTAATACCAATTACAGAAAATAATGCCCAAATTTAAATCTCGAATAGCAACGAGGTTCGCCTAAAATAAATGGGCGCTTATTTAGTGGAATTGGTATAATACCAAATCCATTAAATAAGTACTCATTTAAAAGGCTTATTTACTCGTAAAATCGTCGAGATAAGTAAAACTAATATCAGGAATTAATTAGTGGAATTGGTATAATTAGGGATTGTGCAACAATAAACTACCGAATTATTATAAAATTCATCATCGGAAGAATTCATGTGTTATCGGCAATTAATTTTTTGTGCAACTCCTTATTAGTAAAATTGAGTTTTAATGTTAACAAACACGTCCCTTACAACTAAAACAACTCAACCTCTCTGTCCTGCCTTTGGCCAATGCGGCGGGTGTACTTATCAAAATATTCCTTACGCAGAAGAATTATCTATTAAACAAAACAATCTGAAATCAATCCTAAAAAAATGTCTCAATATTACTAACGATCATTTTGAAGGTATTGTTGCCTCACCTAAGGTTTATCATTACCGTAATCGCCTCGACCTTAAATTAATTCGGACACGAGCAAAAAAAATCTTTATTGGCTTTACTCCTGCTGAACATCGGAGAGTGCTTCCCATCGATACTTGCTATATTGCTGAACACACCATTGATGAATTCATTCCGGAATTAAAACGCCAAGCCGCCTCTACTATTCCGGATAAATACCGTACAGCCAATCTCACCATCCGCACCGGGGATGATGGACGTGTTTATTGGGGAGGAATTGGGAGACGTTCAACTCAATTAGAAGAAAAAGACTACTTATGGACAGAAATTCATGGCCGACGAATTTTCTACTCACTCGATACTTTTTTTCAGGCTAATCTATCCATTCTTCCGGAACTATTTAATCGTATATACGCCTTTAATATTTGGGGAGAAAATACTACTTTTTATGACCTTTATGGAGGGGTTGGATTTTTTGGTATCGGACTTATTGATAAAGTGAGAGAAGTATTTCTTATTGAAGAAAATCTCTCCTCATTAAAATTAGCCCGACACAATATTAAGTATCATAATTTAAAAAATTTTGAAATCGTTGAAGGAAAAGTCGAAAATACTTTAGCTAATTTGATAAATAAAAACTCCGGGAAGCTGTCAGGCAATGAAATTTTTGTTCAAAACAAGGAGCGAGATGAAAGAAAACCGAAGGCGTACTCATCGTACGTTGAGGATTTTCCGGAGTCTCGCGACGCGGAGCTGGACAAAAAAATCACTCCCGGACAGCCCCCTAACACACTTAATGTAGCCATGATTGATCCTCCGCGAGCCGGATTAAGCGATAGTGTTCGTCACTGGATAACACAAAATAAACATTTCCAGTACGTTCTTTATCTCTCATGTAATCCGACACCTTTAGCGCGTGATTTAACAAATTTTATAAAAAACGACTGGCAAATTGAAAAAATCATTCCATTTGACTTTTTTCCACGAACAAAACATTTAGAGACATTAGTATTGTTGAAAAAGTAGTTTCCCCAATGGAGAAGAAATTATGGCGGAAGAATTTTGGTGGATGGAACAGGAGATTATTACGTGAGTGAACTCTCCTCATTTATAAATCGTTTTGATACTGTTAAACACATCCCAATTTTTAACGGCCTTAACTGGTTTGATCTTCAAAAAATTGCCCGCAAAACAATTATCGCAAACTATAAAAAAGGGGAATTAATTTGTACAGAAGGAACGCCTCCCGATTTCTTCTACTGCCTTATTTCAGGTCGATTGCAGGCCTACACGAGCAAATCAGATAATAAAAAAGAGAACGTGGATTTTATTCACCGGGGAATGTATTTTGGCATTGTCTCGGTTCTGACCGGTGAAAACCATTCCCTCAATTTTGAAGCTATTAATGATTCTGTCATCATCAAAATCCCTAAAGATGACTTTCAGGAAATCCTTAAAACGATTCCAAAATTAGGAATCGAATTTAGCCAAAGCCTCTCCAAACGTATTCGTCATAAAGTTAAAGGGACAAAATCTATTTTAGAAAGCACCATTATTTCTATTTATAGCCCTGTTCAAGAAACCGGAAGTTCAACCTATGCGATTAATCTTGCCATCAGCCTTTCCAGGGAAACCAGGAAAAAAGTATTGTTTATCGATATTCATTCTTCTATAAAAACCTCTTCTGATACAGAAACCACGCTCCGTTGGAAAACCTCAGCGGTCCATCTTAATGAAATGATCGGAGAGCATGATAAAATTATTGACCATATTCTCAAAGATAGCCTGCCGGTTGATTTACTTAACGTCAGTTTTGATTCCAGCGATCCTACATTAAAAGATGAAATCAGTCCTTTTGTGAGTGCATTAGTTGGTGATTATCACTACGTTGTTGTGGGGCTTCCCAATAGAATGGATGACGTTGTTTTAGAAGCATTAACTCAAGCGGATATTGTCCACCTCATTACATTTGATCGCCATGATGATCTTCAATTAATTCGCCATGTGGTCGATCAATTGGAAACAAAACTAAAAGAAAATTTTAGAGAAGATCGTATTCGCGTCATTATCCGCGCGCTTCATGCTAAAAACTATCTTTCCTTTGAAAAAATTAATCGCTTTATTGATTATCATGTTCACACCATGCTTCCTGCTATTTCTCTCGATAAATTAAAAAAAGAAGAGGGGGATAACCTTTCTTTTCCGCGCTGTCATCTTCAAAGCGAGTATACAAAAACGGTTACGCGTCTGGCAC
>CAZIRV010000106.1:0-7894 GCA_964541845.1 uncultured Planctomycetales bacterium | reverse complement strand
ATATTGCGGAAAGAATAGTTGTATTTTTAGTTCTAATTAGGAGTTAGGGTTTAAGAAAGAACTTTTTATTCTCTTGATTTTTAAAAGGCTTTTCGGTAAACTATTTTTTCATGCAAAAGAATGATTTAATGGATAAGGTTGTTTCGCTCTGTAAAAGACGGGGATTTATTTTTCAATCATCAGAAATTTATGGTGGTTTGGGGAGTTCTTGGGACTATGGTCCGTATGGAGTTGAATTAAAGAATAATGTCAAGGCGGCTTGGTGGAAGTCTGTTGTGCGTTATCGGGATGATATCATAGGACTTGACGCGGCCATTCTTATGCATCCGAAAACCTGGGAAGCTTCGGGGCATACAGAGACTTTTAATGATGTTTTGGTGGATTGCCGGAAATGTAAGGGACGTTTTCGTCAGGATCATGTTGGGGATAAATGTCCTTCTTGCGGTGCTAAAGATTTCACAGACGGCAGGGCGTTTAATCTGATGATTAAAACGCATCTTGGGGCAGTCGAAGGCGAAAAAAATCAGATTTATTTCCGCCCTGAAACGGCACAAGGAATCTTTGTTAATTTTCAGAATGTTTGTAACGCGATGCATCGCAAACTCCCTTTTGGGATCGCGCAAATCGGCAAGTCATTTCGCAATGAAGTGACGGCAGGGAATTTTACATTTCGTATGCGTGAATTTGAACAGATGGAAATTGAATACTTCACAAAACCTGAAGAGGCCCCAAATTGCCATGAAGAATGGATTAACAATCGACGTCAATGGTATCTGGATTTAGGCATTAAAAAAGAAAAATTACAACTGCGTAAGCATACGGATGATGAATTGGCGCATTATGCCGCCGGATGCACCGATATCGAATATCAATTTCCTTTCGGCTGGTCAGAGTTAGAGGGGATCGCAAATCGTACGGATTATGATTTAAAACAACATGCCTCGTTTTCAGGGCAGGATTTGCGTTATCATAATCAGGTCACTAATGAACGCTATTTTCCTTATGTTATTGAACCTTCCGGAGGGGTAGATCGCGCGACATTAGCTTTTCTTGTTGATGCTTATTATGAAGAAGAGGTTCAGGGGAAAAAACGGGTTGTTCTTAAATTAAGTAAGGATTTAGCTCCTGTTAAAGTGGCGATTTTGCCATTACTTAAAAAAAATGGGGATATTGTTGCGTTGGCTAAGCAGGTTAAACAGGATTTGCAAAAAAATCTGGTCTGTGTTTATGATGATACAGCGGCTATTGGCAAACTTTATCGGCGACAAGATGAAGTCGGGACGTTTTTTTGTGTTACTGTAGATGTGCAGTCGTTGGAAGATAAACAGGTTACTATTCGGGACCGGGATACGATGCGACAGGAGCGTATTTCGATAGAAAACTTAAAAAAATATTTATTAGAACACCTGTAAAAATGTGTAAAAGAAACATTTTTGCATAATAGAAAGGGAACAAAAAATGGCAAAGAAGTATGTTTATTTTTTTGGGGGCGGTAAAGCCGATGGAACAGCAAAATTGCGTAATTTATTAGGAGGAAAAGGGGCAAACCTGGCGGAAATGGCCGGACATAAAAATTTACGGTTGCCGGTACCTCCCGGGTTCACAATCACAACGGATGTCTGTGTTTCTTTTTATGATCATAAAAAGAAGTACCCCGCGGAATTGAAGGGACAAGTGAAGACGGCGATGACGAAGGTTGAGAAAGTTATGGGTAAAAAATTTGGAAATATTAAGGACCCGTTACTTGTTTCTGTTCGTTCCGGCGCCAGAAGTTCTATGCCTGGCATGATGGAAACGATTTTAAATGTTGGGTTAACGGAAAAAACAATTCCGGGATTAGCTGAAAAATTTGGCAGTGAGCGGTTTGCTTATGACGCGTATCGACGATTAATTACCATGTACGCGGATGTCGTTATGGAAAAGTCCGCGGGAGTTGAACCAGACGAAGGTCAGGGGATTCGTGTTCAGTTAGATAGGCTTTTAGGCAAGGCTAAAGCAGATAATAATGTTGAAAATGATTCGGATTTAGGAGTAGAAGAATTAAAAAATTTGTGTACTCTTTATAAAACGACAATTAAGCAGGTTTTGGGTAAGGTATTTCCTGATGATCCTGAAAAACAACTTTGGGGCAGTATTACAGCGGTATTTGATTCATGGAATGGAAAGCGGGCCATTGCTTACCGTAATATTGAAGGGATCCCTCATGAATGGGGAACGGCCGTGAATGTTCAAAGCATGGTTTTTGGAAATACCGGTGAAAATTCTTCAACAGGGGTGGCGTTTACGCGTAACCCTGGAAATGGAGAAAATAAATTTTATGGAGAATATTTAGTTAATGCCCAGGGAGAAGACGTTGTTGCCGGTATTAGAACGCCGGCTCCGATTAATACGTATTCACAGAGTGATAATAATAAGCATTTAAAAACGCTTCAAAAAGAAAATTCTAAGCTTTATAAGCAGCTTGAAGCCATTCGAGACCGTCTGGAAAAGCATTATGGGGATATGCAGGATATTGAATTTACTGTAGAAGAAGGAACTCTTTTTATGTTGCAGTGCCGTTCCGGTAAACGTAATGGTCCTGCCGCAGTAAGAATGGCTGTCGATATGGTGAAGGAAAAGTTAATTAGTAAAGAAGAAGCTGTTGCTCGTGTGACGCCGGGGCAATTGGATGAATTACTCCATCCGATTATTGATCCTTTAGAAGAAAAAAAGGCCCTTTGTTTAGGTAAAGGTTTGCCTGCGGGACCCGGGGGAGCCAGCGGGCAAATTGTGTTTACTTCAGATGAAGCGGTGAAATGGTATAAAAAAGGAAAACAGGTTATTTTGGTTCGGGAAGAAACGAATCCCGAAGACGTTGAGGGGATGCGCGCTTCTGAGGCAATTTTGACGGCTCGGGGAGGAATGACATCACACGCGGCATTAGTTGCCCGTGGTTGGGGGAAGTGCTGTATTGTGGGGTGCCCTGAAATTGAGATTGATTTCTTGACCAGGACGGTGCATATTGGAAAAAATTCTTTGAAAGAAGGAGACTGGATTACTCTGAATGGGACAAAAGGGACTTTTTATAAAAATCGTCTTGCCACGATTAATGTCACTGCTGAAAATAAATATTTTAATGAATTTCTTAAAATTTGTGATGGGATTCGAACATTAAATATTCGTACTAATGCGGAGACTCCTGAAGACGCGGATAAAGCGCGGGCATTTGGCGCGGAGGGAATCGGGCTTTTCCGAACAGAGCATATGTTTTATGGAAAAAATTCCGAAGAGCCATTGTTTAAGTTACGTAAAGTGATTGTTTCTAAAGATGAGACAGAACGCCGTCAGGCGCTTGAAGAACTATATTCTCATGTGAAAAGTGATATTAAAGGAACCTTGCAGGCGATGAAGGGTTTTCCTGTAACTTTTCGACTTCTTGATCCTCCTTTACATGAGTTTGTTCCACAAAAGAAGGATGCCTTAAAAGATTTAGCGAATAGTTTAGGAATTTCTTTGGATGAATTAGAAAAACGGACTTCTTTGCTGCATGAAAGTAATCCAATGATGGGACACCGCGGGGTGCGCTTAGGAATTACGTTTCCTGAAATCAGCGAAATGCAGATTCGGGCAATCTTAGAAGCGACTGTAGAGTTGACCAAAAAAGGAAAAAAGGTGTTTCCTGAAATTATGATTCCTGTTCTTTGTTCTGTTAATGAGTTGAAAGATCAAAAAAAGATTGTTGAGATGGTTTATGGGGAAGTTTGTAAAAAATATAAAGTAAAAAAGATTAACTATCTTTTTGGGACTATGATTGAAATTCCCCGGGCAGCTTTAACAGCAAATCAGATTGCTGAAGTCGCGGAGTTTTTCTCATTTGGAACCAATGACCTTACTCAAATGGGATTCGGATTTTCCCGGGATGATATTGGTGGATTTTTGCCGGATTATCTTGAGCGAAATATTTTGCCGGAAGATCCATTCCAGAGTATTGATGTCGATGGGATAGGTGAATTAATTGATATTGGGGTTCAAAGGGGTCGATCAACCCGATCAAAATTAAAGGTTGGTATTTGTGGGGAACATGGAGGAGATCCGGCATCCATTGCCTTCTGTCAGAAGGTAGGGATGGACTATGTGAGCTGTTCCCCTTATCGTGTCCCCATTGCTCGTTTGGCAGCGGCACAGGCAGTTTTGCAAATTAAAACAGCTAAAGCCAAAAAAGGAAAAAGGAAAAAATAAATATGGACTCAATAAAGGCCTATTTAAAAGACATACGGCCAATTCCACTTTTGAAAGCAGAAGAGGAAAAGGAGTTGGCCAAACTTATTCAAAAAGGTGATGAAAAAGCCCGGGAGAAAATGATTCGGTCAAATTTGCGTCTTGTTATTAGTATTGCCAAGCGTTATGTTAATCTTGGTGTTCCATTGAGTGATTTGATTGAAGAAGGGAATATCGGGTTGATGAGAGGGGTTGAGAAATTTGACCATACGCGAGGTTTTCGATTTTCCACTTATGCCGCCTGGTGGATTAAGCAAAGTGTGTCACGGGCTATTATTGATCAGGGGAAAATGATTCGGGTTCCTGTTTATATGAATGAGGAAATTTATAAGTATAAAAAGGTTGTTGAAGCCTTAACACATAAACTTAGACGGAAGCCTCAGTTTGGTGAAATCGCGAAAAAAATGAAAGTCACTATCGATAAAGTACGGGACTGGGAAGGTACTATTTCCAGAATTTCCAGTCTTGATGCGCCCATTGGTGAAAGTGGAGACGGGCATATTCGGGATATTATTGAAGATGAAAGCACTGCCAGCCCTGATCAGGAGTTAGAAGACTTTTTTAACAAAGAGCGCGCGATGGGGCTGATTGATGTTCTTCCGGAAAGAGAAAAGAAAATTATTGATATGCGCTTTGGATTATCTGATGGCAATGCCAGAACGCTTGCTGAAATCGCGAAAGTGTTAGGCGTTTCCAGAGAACGCATTCGTCAGATAGAAGTGGCGGCTATTAAGAAAATCAGGCAGGAAATTAAAAAAAGAGATCGTGATAAATAAGAGGAAAAATGATGGCAAAATCTATGAAAAAAAGTGATTTAAAGGAATGTATCCGTGATGTTCCGGATTTTCCTAAAGAAGGAATTATATTTAAAGATATTACCACACTTCTTAAAGATAAGGACGCATTTAAAAAATCCATAGATCTTTTAGCCAAAAAATTTAAGAAAGAGAATATTGAATTTGTTGTTGGCGTTGAAGCGCGGGGATTTATTTTTGGTTCAGCCTTAGCTTATAAATTAGGGGTAGGTTTTATTCCGGTACGCAAGAAAGGAAAGCTTCCTTATAAAACCAGGAGTGTGACGTACGCGTTAGAATATGGATCTGATATTCTGGAAATTCATGAAGACGCGATTCCCGCGAAAAGTCGTGTTCTAGTGGTCGATGATTTATTAGCCACCGGGGGAACAATTAAGGCGGTTCTGGATTTGGTGAAAGAACAAAAAGCGGTGATTGCCGGAGTGGCATTTCTGGTTGAATTACAGTTTCTTAAAGGAAAAGATAAATTAAAAGATTTACCGGTTTATTCGGTCATTAAATATTGATGTCATCGTTCATGGCATATTGATAAAAAGTGAAGTCAAAAACAGTTTTTTTTACCCTCCTATTTATTCTTTCCATTGTTATTCTTTCCTATTCTCCTGTTCTAAAAAGTGATTTTGTTTTGTGGGATGATGACGTCCATTTGTTTGAGAATATTTCTATTCGTATGCTTGATCAAGAGCATGTCGGTGATATTTTTAAAACCACCGTCAATGGCATTTATATCCCGCTGACAACCCTTTCTTTTGCTTTAGAATACCATTTTTTCAAATATAATGAGTTTTTTTATCATTTAGATAATTTAATCTTGCATTTAGGGGTTGTCATTTTTATTTTTTTGATAGGCCTGCGTTTAGGCTTATCTGTTTTCGCGTCAGGAATGGCTTCTTTGTTGTTCGGGATTCATCCTATGCATGTCGAGTCTGTGGCCTGGGTAACGGAGCGTAAAGACGTTTTATACTCAGCCTTTTATATGGCGGCTCTATTGAGTTATCTGAAATATTTGGACAGTGAAAAATTCAAATTTTATATCATTACAATTATTTTAGGTATTTTAAGCATTTTGGCTAAACCCATGGCGTTAAGTTTGCCGATTACTTTACTGCTCTTTGATTGGTTTAAAAGAAGAAAAATAACCGTTAAGGTTTTGGTTGAGAAAGCCTACCTTTGCTTTTTCCTGGTTCCTGTTGTTTTCATCACCTATTTTTCCCACGCGCGTTTACCAGGGGAAAATATCCGGGAGGGGATTCTCATTTGGCCATGGACATTCACCTTTTATTTAAGGCAATTTTTGTTTCCTTTCTTCTCAGCACCTATTTATCGTCTCCCACGGCCTATTACATTTTTTAATTTTGAATATTTAGCTTCTTTAGTTGTTTTTTTGCTGGTTGTTTTTTCAGTGACGCGTTTAAAACGTTATCGCTGGTTTGTGTTCGCGATTCTCTTTTATTTTTTTTCCATATTTTTCTTATTAAGGTTTGATGGCTTAGCCGACACTAATATAGTGGCTGACCGTTTTATGTATTTACCCAGTATAGGATTCTGTTTTTTATTTGGATTAGGCGCGGAGTTGCTATTAAAGTGGAAAAAAATATGGGGATGTGTTTTTTTATTTTTATTCGGTTTACTGGGTTTTAAATCTTTCCAGCAATGTCAGGTTTGGAAAAATAGTGTGAGCTTGTGGCAGCATCAGCTGAAATATTTCCCAAAGGAATGTATAGCCCTTAACAATTTAGCCGTTGCTTTAACGGCGCAGAAAGACAAAAAGGGCTTCATTAAAAAGGAATATAATGTGAACTATATTAAAAGTTTATATGAAAGAGCCCTTAAGGTGGATCCATACTTTATTAACGCCTATTATAATCTTGGACAGCTTTATAAAGATCTTGGACGTAAAAAGGAGGCCATCGCTTATTATCAGAAAGCCTTAATGATCGATCCTCAATATAAAGACGCTTATTTCAGTTTAGGAAATTTATTCAGGGATTCAGGAGATGTGGAAAAAGCGATTCAGGCGTATCAACAGACGCTGGCAATCCATCCGGATGATGAAGATGTTTATGTTAATATTATTACCGCGTATACAAAACTTCCAAAGAGTGACAAAAGAAATGAGAATTATATTAGGGAAAGAGAGACGCTTGTTGATCAATTAAAGGATTTGATTCAGAAAAGGCCTCCCCGAACAACATCGTATTTTAATCTAGGGTTTGCGTTTGGAGAGGTGGGAGATTTTCAGGAGGCCATTAAGGCTTATAAACAGGCTTTGGAAATAAATCCTGATCATAGTAAAAGTTTGCAGAATTTAGGAAACGCGTATTTTAGTCTGGCTTATCTGCAAGAGATGAAAGGGCTTTTGCCCCAAGCAGTTAAGAACTACCGGCAATCCATTGCTGTTAACCCAAAAAACGCGGAGGCCTATTATAATTTAGGGAATGTGTATGCAAGACTAAATTTTCCGGAAAAGGCAATTTCTTTCTATTTAAAGGCCGTAAAGCATGATGCTCAACATGTTAACGCCTTGGTTAATCTATCCATTTTGTCTTTTAAACAAGGGGATTTTGATGACGCGGTGAAATATTGTGATCAGGCGATTGACGCGGGGTATGAGGCTCCGAAGGGGTATTTAAAGACACTAGGGCCCTATCGGAAATAGAGCAAAAGAAATTTTTTACGCGCCTGTAGCTCAGAAGGATAGAGCATCTGCCTCCTAAGCAGAGGGTCGCCCGTTCGATTCGGGCCAGGCGCATTTTTATAAAAATTATGTAAATGTTTAGCAGGTATTCTTGCGTAGAGGAGGAGAAAAAAGAAGAAAAAGT
>CAZIRV010000105.1:0-8008 GCA_964541845.1 uncultured Planctomycetales bacterium | reverse complement strand
CATATCTGATCTTCATCAACAGATTTAATACTTCCGGGACCTGCCGAAGAAAGATTATGTTTAGAGTCAACAATGCTTCCGGCAAAAGCAGAGGCGAAAATGCCTGTAAGATATATGAAACAAAAAAAAGATAATTTTATTGATTTTTTTAAATTATTTTTTATTTTCATCAGAGGATTGCTCCATACCATCATTTTTATCGCCGAGATAATGATAAATACTGATACGGCGGTTATAACTGTCTGCCACATAAATATAATTATTCTTGTCAATCGCCATCCCAATGGGAAGCCAAAACTCACCTTCATCACTTCCAGCCCCTCCAAAACCTAAAAGAAAATTCTTGTCATAATCAAATATCTGGATGTTGTCAAACAAAGAATCAATGACATAAATATGTCCATAAGAATCCATAGCAATCCCCTTGGGACGGGAAAAATAACCCGAACTGTCTCCCAGACTTCCAAAACTTTTTAAAAATTTGCCCGAGGCATCAAAGATCTGGACACGAAAATTAAGCGTGTCCGTGACGTAAATTTTCTCCGTCTTGTCAACATAAATATAGGTAGGAAAGTTAAAGCTCCCACTCCCTTTTCCTCTCTCGCCAAAACGAAACAAGGGTTTTCCCTGAGTATCAAAGACAAGGACCTGACAGCTTTCCGTATCAACGACATATAATTTTTGATTCCTTACAAATACGCCGCTTGGACGATGAATTCCCGATTCCTCACCAAGGACAAAGCTGGATTCCCCTTTTTTATTAATAGCAAAAACTTTTTTTAAATAAGAATCTGCTATAAAAATTAATCCCTCCTCAGAAACACTTACCCCTACAGGGGACACAAGTTTTGTTGTTTTATCCACCTTTGATATTTTGCTAAGACGTTTTTTTTGGGGTTCATAAATATGCACCCGTCCCGCTCCGGCGTCAGTAATATATAATGTTTGATTTTTGTCAATGGCTACATCCGCAGGCCGCTGAAGGGCCCATGTTTTTTCTCCGGAAAACCATCCTATAACACGGTGAAAAAAAGATTTTTTTATGCCAAAGTCCTGATAACCGGAAATATGGCGAACAAAAACGATCCGTGGTTCAGCCGGAGGTGGGGGCCAAAATAAATTATAAGCATCATTATCTGTAAGCGCGGAACAAAACGCCAAAGGTAACCGGAAACAGAGGAACATAAATAAAAACAGGAACGTCAGACTAAAATTTTTTGTCATTTTTAATTTTTTCTTCATGATTTAATTAAGAGATTGGCTAAAAAAAATTGTTCTGCCAATCTTTAAACCGGGTTTAATTTTCCGAGGCTTGCCTCGTTTGTAAATGCTTAGTCAATACCTCGTGGGCTTGCTCCGAGGTAGTTTATTCACTTTTAAAATTTTTTCTTTAGTTTGGTATAAATATAATGATTGTATGAAGTGTCATTTAAAGAAAATCTTGCTTCATATTCATACCTGAGTTCAAAGAAAAACCGTCCCTTATAAACACGATAGGCCGATCTTAAGGTGAACTCCTTAATGTCTGACCTGTTTCCTTTTTGCACGCGAAAACCGGTTTCAGTACGATATACCACCGATGGGGAAAGTCTTAAAGAATAATCGCTTTTTATTTCGTAATTCTTACGTTTTTCGTCTGACAAGGTAATATAATCCTGACTTAAACGCAAATTGAACTCCCCGCGTCGAAAAATTTTTAACCTCAGCTCCTCTCTCAACCTTACAGAAGTCCTGGGAATAAGATTAGAGTTATAATCTTCATATTCTACACTCAAGTAAGCATTATCCGTTTTTAATTCTGTTCCGAGAACAGTATCCTTAAATTTTTCCAAAACAGTGTTTTCCCCCCCATCAATATTAGGGTATCCCTGTTTCCCGATATTATAATAAAATCTCACTGTTTCATCATTAAAACCAAGACTAAAATTAAAACGCTTATTTACAGTCGTAAAATTAAAATTAAAATTTTGATCCGCAATGTAATTAACTAAAATTTCATCACCATCAGCGATATTCCCTCCGAGAGTTCGTTTGATTTCAACACGATCCTGAGGATGTTTAATAATCTTATAATCGCTATCAAGGGTATAAGTTATTGTGCCGATACTGTTAGTGACATTAATTGTCGAAATATCCACCCCGGACTCATTGAGCAGCACAATAGAACTATCCGATAATATTTGTTCTTCCCCTGTAATAACACGCATCTTACCCCTGGATTCCCGTGCGTTATCCTCGTAAGCATAGGCCGTACCCAAACGCAATATTGCAGGGCCAATTTTTTTATGATATTTTTCATCCCAGAAAGCCCCATACCTCTTTTCGTTAAAACTTGTCGAATCAAGCAGTGTTCCCTGCAGTTTAAACAGTGATGTCAGACTTTTATATAACTGATGCGTTAAACTGCCATTAAAATTTTGTTCCTGGATATTAATCTCTCCAACAGACATGTCTGAAAAACTATAGGTATAAATTCCTTCCAGATGTTTATTATGCTTTATCCGTAATGACTCGTTTAAACTTATTTCGTCATTTGCATTATCCCCCTGTAAAGAATAATAACGCAAAAATGAAGTTAAATTTTTATCCTTTGTCTTCCCAATAAAATATTGATTATATAATGTCAAATTATCGGTTACCCCTTCCTGATCCGTTTGCCGATTCTCCACATAATGGTATTTATTACGCGTATAGTCCAACTTAAGCCTGCCTGCGCGTTCTATTCGGGGTTCCACTTGCAAAGATACCCTTTCATCATCAAATCCCTGTTGTCCCCGGAAAGAACTAAGGACATCCCTTTCAGAGATACTATAAGAAAGTCTCATTGGAACGTGAGCGGATCTAAATCCAATCGTTCCTCCATACCCAAAACTATCAATTATTTGACGCTCAAAAAAATTACGATTTTGAGTCCCCTGTTGTTTATACGTATGTAATGAAAAGTTTATAAGCTTCTCCTGTAAGAAAACAGAACTAAGACGATATTGAGAGAGGTAACCCTTTCTGAATTTTCCGCTATCGGAATCAAATCCTGTTTCTTCCTTTTGCTGCTCAGGAGCTATTGTTGCGGAAAGATCAAAATTCATAAATTTTGGGTGAAAGACAAAACCGTTGAAATTCATTTCTAACGCCTCACGAAATAATTTTCTTTTGCGGCTTAAAGAAATATCGGAGGAGTTTAATTTACGTTTATTCACCTCATATTCTACATCAAAAATAAGAAAATTATCTTTATTTTTGATCTTAAACATCCTGGTTTCTTTATAATGGCGGGAAGCAAGGGATTTTGGCAGTTTTATTAAAGAGGCCATATTAACTTTAAAATTTAATAATTTTTTTTTGGGGATGAATGGAGGATCCCCTTGTTCTCCATAAGCTGGCAAGGAAAAAATCAAAAAAATAAATATAAAAGGAATACAGAATCTTCTCATAAGAAAAAATTTTTTTTATCCGCATACTGAAAAAAATTTCGCAATTAAACATTTTTAAAATTGATTCTAAAAATACTACCTTAGTAAAAATTCTTCCCCCTTGTGGGGATCATGACAACTGGTACAATTTTCCTCACCGATTTCATCGTGAGGGGATATGCTAACAATATCTTCCTTATCATGACACTCCAGACACAACGCCTGGCCTTTTCTTTTAAGTAAAAACTTATATTTTGACTGATGCTGATTATGACAATCCAGACACATCCCCTCTTCCGCGGGAAAATGTTTAACCTCGGCACCTTCCAGAAAATCATCGTGGCAGGAGAAACACAATTCCTTTCCCTCAGCTTTCAGTTTATTGGAAAACCCACTCATGTGACAGGCATCGCACTCTTTCTCGGCAAAAGGAAAATGTCGGGAACCCTCAGGAGCGGCAATTTTAGACGAAGCTTTCAGTTTAGATTCATCTACGGAAGCACTATTCGTCGCCGTCTTTCCTAAACGTCCTTCTTGTTCGGCTCCAGAATCAGGAACACCGTCAAAAAATATTTTTAACAACCTCTGCCTTGAAACGGGATGACAACCATTGAAAATCAACGTCATCAAAATTATTCCTGTCATGAAGATCGCCCGTGTCATTATTTTTTCTTGCCGAAACCAAAAACATTTATTTTTCTGGCCCCATACTGACTGACCACCAGAACAAGATATTCGACCTCAAAATCCTTATCGATAAATTTCCGGAAATATTCAACATTGTCATAATCAATAAATATACCGGCAGGAAGAACTAACCGTTTGGAATCTTCCTGCTCAGGAAAAAAAAGCAGCAACTTTCCATCAGGATCAAAAATCTGTACGTTTTCAAAGGCGGCATCCACTATATAGACCCGACCATCCCTATCCACGGCCGTTCCTTTTGGCCGGGCAAAAGCCCCAGGGGTGTCCCCGTGAATACCAAATGTTTTCAGAAGGGTGCCGTCAACACTACATTTTTTTACACTAAAAGAACCTGCATCTGAAATGTAAAGATTTCCATCAGTATCGATATCAATGTTGGTAGGAGAATATAGTTGACATGCCGTTTTCCCTTTCTCTTTGTTCCTTCCAGGGGGAATTGAGTATAAAAAAGCATTATCAGATAACTGGTATACCCGTACAGAATGCGATTTTAAATCGCAGACAAAAATTTGGTCATCCTTGATGGCCACATCCGTGGGCTTGAGTTCCCCTTTTCGTCCTATGGCGGTAAGATATTTACCCAGAGAGTCGAATATAAGCACCTGACCCCTCCTGGCATCAGCTACGTACCTTTTCCCTTCAGGTGATATCTCCAGATTAATGGGAGCCCTTAACCGTCCGGCACCGGAAGGTAAAAAATAGGTAAAAATTTTCTTATTGATATCCAGCACGTCTACACTATTATTTACCGTATCACAAACATAAATTTTTCCATCACGCAGGGTAACCCCATAAGGTTTGATAATGGGCTTAACTGAAATGTCTTCGCCTAAAACAAATTTTGCAAAGCCTCCGGCTTCTCCCTCAAGGTCTATGGAAGAAGAAAAACTGGTAAGATACTGTATCCGTGGCTCATCAGGCAAGGGAGGATAAAACACAGTCTCCCCTTTGGGCATCTCATTTACCGTAGCACATCCTGACATGAAAAGAAGCACACATAAGATTGAATATATTCTAAAAATCGTAACCTCCTTAAGGGTTTGTACAGAAATAACCAGTGCATATCTAATAAAACGCATCGCCAACCGAATGGTTTTAAATGTGTCTGTTATTTATTTACAAACCTTCATTAGTCATGGAGGACGCCCTGCCTCGCCATAAACGATAGATGCCAATTCCATTAAATAATTACCAAAACCACAATGTTGCTTTTCTCGATGTTTTAACGGGAATAGCAGGGTTAAAAACAAGATAATTATTTAATGGAATTGGTATAACGCGTCTCCTATAAAATAAAAACCAGGAAAATTTCTGTTTTTTATTTATTGTGACAGGTTAAACAGAGCGCACTTGCCGCGTTACTCTTAACGAGGAATTTAGCAACATTGGCATCATCATGCACGTCATGACATGAAGAGCATTCCACTCGATTATTAACAAGCATGTCTGCTGCAATGGTTCCACCTAGCCCTGAATTTACCGTAGAAGGATCAGCCAGATGACCGTCCGCAGTTGACAGAGCAGTGTCATAGGTAAAGGAAACCGGATGATCATTGCTTAAATCCGTACCCAACAGATGGTCTCCTGCCGTCATACGATTGGTAGTATTATTAGCTGTTCCACCGAACGCGTCAAGGGCTATTGTCCCATCATGACAACTTAAGCAGGCTTTAGAAACACCTGCGGGCTGCCCCATTGTAGCATCTAATGTAGACGATACACTACTATATGTAGTGAATGTAGCCGTAGTCGTCATATGATTCCACAACGGCACATCGACGTCACCGGAATCACTTGCCGCATTATGTGGCGTGTGGCAGACAACACAAATTTCTCCCCCCGGATTCCATCCTGCACTGGAGAAATCATGGTCCGTGCCCGACATAGCTGCTAGGGCATTGCCGGCAAAAAGAACCATTGCAATCCCTGTTAGAAACACCATTTTTATTACCTGTTTCTTTTTCATTTTTTTTCACCTCCTTTCATTTCATTTTTCATTATTTTTTAGGTCTGGGATGACTAATTTTTTTGAAAGATTCTTCAAAATTAAATCCTTTAAAATTCGGACTATCCTCATTATGACATTTTACACACAAGGCTTCTGTAGGCATAATTAAACCCGCTTCCATTGCCTTGGTCAGGTCTTTCATGATCGCTCCTTTTTTATAATCGCTGCCCGGACCATGACAAGTCTCGCATTGGATTCCATCCGGCATTTTAAAACTTGCAGCTACTAAACTTTCATCAACACCATAGGCTGTAACATGACATTTAAGACATTCTGGGGCCTTTTGAGGGTCTCCGGAAACGCCTCTTTTTTCAGCAATTACCTTTGCCTCAGGTGTGCCCAAAGTATAATATGCATTCGCATGCCTTGTGCTACTCCACTTGGAGTATTGATCTCCTTTGGTTTTTGACTTGTGGCACATTGAACATTTTTTTACCCCGACGTATTTGTGTCCCCCCTCCGCAAAAGCGGTTTGTGTGAGCCGCATAAGAATTACTCCCGACCAGATAATGACCCTCTTGTGCATTTGACAACTCCTTTTTTTTTAGTTTAGTTAGTTTTTTATAATACTCGGATAATTTAGCGGCGATGATCGTCCTGACCTGTTTCACAGACGCTTTCCTTACCTCCATATTTGAATCAACAACCTCTTTGAGGTCATCAATTTTGTACAACACTACATTATCGATTCCAGAAACTTCAGGATCAATGTTGCGCGGCATGGAGATATCAATAAAAATTAACTGTGAAGTATTACGTAACGACATAATATTTTGTACCGTTTCTTTATCCAAAACGTAATGGGGACAACCTGATGAACAAAAGCACATATCCACTTTGCTTAAAATTTCTTTTAAATCAGAAAAAGCTACGGCCTCTCCTCCACATTTTTCTGCCAGACTTCTGGCATTAGCCATCGTCCGGTTCATCACATACACTTTTTTTGCTCCTTTTTTACTAATTTGTTCTGCGGCCAGACCACTCATTTTACCGGCCCCTATGATTAAAATGGATTTATCGTGCAGAGTGCCCCCCATAATCTCTTCCGCCTTGACAATCGCTGCCCAGCTAAGAGATGAACCGCCTACACTTATACTAGTTTCATTCCGGGATTTCTTACCCGTACGAATAGCGGTATTAGATAAAATATTAAAATACTTTCCAAACATCCCATACTCCCGCGCGCGCTCAAATGCGGATTTTATCTGACCGAGAATCTGTCGTTCTCCAAGAATCATGGAGTCAAGCCCCGCAGCAACGCTTAAAAGATGTTCGATCGCCTGATGCCCAACATAATTATAAAAGTAACAACTCAACCCGATTGAATAAGGAAGCTTCTTGATGTCAAAAATTGTTTTACAAAGAGTTTCTAAAGCCAACTGTTCGTCTAATACATGGGCATAAACCTCAACGCGATTACACGTCGAAAAAACAAAGGCCTCATAGATAGCAGGATTGTTTTTAAGTTTACTTAAAAACAAAGATTGCTCCGTCGAGGTCAAACAAAATTTTTCCCGCACTTCAAGAGGCGTATTTTTATAACTTATTCCAACAGCAACAATTTTCATTTCAAAATCCTTTTTTTCCTGTAGCGAATTTAAAGCAATCCCGGATTCCTGAAGAAGAAAAACCAATCGTCTCTGGATGACGTATCTGATCAAAGCACCAGTAATCTTCTAAAAGCCGATATTTATATTTTTATTAAAAAGTCAAGAAATGCAGAGGATGAGAAAACACTGTCTATCCTTGCGCAGCTTTCTCCAAGAATACACGCTCAAAATCAATAAGACAATCTTTTTTTAATTTTTAAAATGATAAGTTTTACTTATCAATCATTATCGGGCTTTGCAAACCAGGAATTCTTCATTACTAGCGCTTTTCGGAA
>CAZIRV010000104.1:0-8014 GCA_964541845.1 uncultured Planctomycetales bacterium | reverse complement strand
AAATGTAGTGTAAAAGCAAAAAGTAATTTTGTGAGCAGTTAAACAAAAAACCAACATCCCCCAAGCAGATATTAACATTAAGCGTAAACTTTCTAAAATTATTTTAGAATGTAATTTTTTATGAGGAAGGCCTAAGCGGGGTTTTTTGATGATACACTCTTGGTATTTATTCTCTCCTCCCAACTGAATGCCTAAGGCTCCGGCGAAGGTGGCTTCGGGGATGGCGCTGTTGCCATATTTGGCGGCGACGCCGTCCTTCCATCCCGTTTGGAATGCTTTGGACATATTATGTTTTGTGAATAGGGTGGCGATGGAAATGATTAAATACGATAGTCTTGCGGGAATCCAGTTGAAGAAATCGTCTTGTTTGGCCGCGATAAAACCGAAATCACGGTAACGAGGATTCATATGTCCGATCATGGAATCTAAGGTATTGACGGTTTTATAAGCTAAAGCTAATGGGGCTCCGCCTAAGGCAGCATAAAATAACGGAGTAATGATGCCGTCAACGGAACTTTCTGCAATGGTTTCCACGGCGGCGCGTGTAATTTCTTGTTCATCTAAATGGGCAGTGTCACGGCCAACGATGCGGGCCACACTTTTGCGGGCTTGTTCGATATTGTTTTGAGCTAAGTCTTGATAAACCCGCATTCCCTCCTGCCGTAAGTCTTTAATCGATAGGGTGCTGTAGATGCCGAATATATTAAAGGCCATGGCTAAGAAAATATGGATTTCCCCTAATAAATAAAGAATGAGAGTTGTAACAATAAATACAAATATAGGAAGACTGAATCCTAAAAGCATACCGGAAAATTTTTCATTTTTAAAATGACGGCGTAAAAACAACTCTCCCTTCTCTATCATTGTCCCAATAAGGCGTGCCGGATGACAGGGATAAACAGGGTCTCCAATAATGAGATCAGCAAGAAACGCTAAGGCGAGAGTCATACTTGGCAAAGCACTCCTTAAATTTTTCCACTAAGAACTGATTTTCTTTCCTAGTTCGTATGGCAACGCGGAAATAGCGATGGTCCAAGCCATTAAAGTCTTGTGTTGTCCGTAAATAAATTCCTTCTTCTTTCATGGTATTCCAAAAGTCATTCACGTATTTTTCCTGAATTTTAATCAGGATATAATTCACAAGGCCTGGAAAAATTTGAATCGCTGGAATGGATTCCAGGTCTTGCTTAAAACGCACGGATTCTTCTTGGAACCATTGACGGCTGCTTTCTTGAAACGCAATATCATTTAAGGCCGCGACCCCTAAGGCCTGTGCCACGGCATTGCATGACCAGGTTTCTTGTAGTTGTTGCATGTGTTCAATAAAAGACTCTGTTCCGACAGCATAGCCAATACGGATGCCGGCTAAGGCAAAGTATTTTGTTAAGGAACGGATAACGGCAAAGGAAGAATTGGGTTGAACCCTATTTACAACGGAATTATTAGGGTGCCAGTCAATAAAGGCTTCATCAATTAATAGAAAGCTATCGCGTTGTTCTACTATTTGAATCAAGCTCAGCAACTCTTTCTGATTAAGAGCTGTTCCGGTTGGGTTGTTCGGGGACCCTAAAATCACTAAATTCATATTGGCGAGTTGATCAGTAATTTGTTTTAGGGAAAACTCAAATTTATCTTCTTCTCTTAAATAAATGGAGTGAACATTCGCGTTATGCAATTGCGCGAGACGTTTGTATTCGGTAAAACAGGGCTCTGCAAGTAAGACATTTTTAGGTTGCAATGCCCTGATGGCTAGTTCAATCAGAGCGATAGCGCCATTGCCGGCAAGAATATTATTTGTACTTAAGCCTAAATGTTTTGCAATCGTTTGGTGCAGTTCTCTACAATAGAGATCAGGGTATTTGGTGACTAAGGAAAAGGATGATTGATACACCTGTTTTAAAGATGGCGGAGGGCCTAAAGGATTGATATTGCTGGAAAAATCTATAATTTGATTTACAGATTTACCAATGCTTGTCGCAAATCCCGCAATGTCTCCGCCGTGAATGGGCCGTGTTTTTTTCATAATGAGTTTTATATACTTCGTAGGGGCTTCCCCTACAAAAAAATTATGTAACTACTCAGGTCATTGTGTCATTGGAGGAGGCATACAAAATTATCAAGCCGACGCGGCAATCTTTTTTTGATATGAGATTGCTTCGTCGCCTTGATTTATTGTACGGCTCGCTCGCAATGACACACCTCCTGAGTAGTTACAAAATTATTTTAAAATGATTAATATAAAAAATACCACAATCTCCACCATCTCCCCCGTAGCACCCAGAATATCTCCGGTCACACCACCTAATTTCTTTTTATAAAGAAAGCCCATCGACCATACAAAACATAATACCCCCAAATAAACACAAATGCCGTGCCAGCCAAGCCATAGACTCATGGCGAATGTAAACAAGCTGGCCACGAGCAATTCTTCTATTTTGACTTTCCCAACGATTAATTTCCCTAATCCTCCTTTGGACCGCGCGTAGGTGTGATGATAACTTAAAAAAACATGGCTCCATCTGGATAAAGTTAAGGCTAATAAATAGCTTATATTCTTTGACGGCAACAGCATCAATAGTTCCCATTTGATCAGGATACAAAAGACAACTCCTGTGACGCCCCATACGCCGACGTGGGAGTCTTTCATAATGCGGAGAATGTCCTCCTTGTCTTTCCCCTGAAAGAATCCGTCAAAGAAATCCGCAACAGCATCCAAATGTAATCCTGCTGTAAAAATAATGGGAAATAGGACTAATAACAAACTGATAAAGCGATCGGAAAAGTTATTTGTAAAAAATGATACGCATAGTAATGAGCTCATTCCAATCAGAAATCCAATTAAAGGAAAATAGCGGAGAGATTTATTCAGGGAATATTTTTTTTTAAAGAAATGCGGAGGAATCGGAATAATCGTTAGAAAAGAAACCGCTGTCAGAAAATTTTGTTTAATTTTACTCATGATTTGGTAAAGGCTTGTACAAAAATAGTCGGTTTATACATAATAAATGTATCGTAAAATGAGTGCTTTAAAGTGTATCGATTGTTTATTTGCAAGCCCTAATAGGTTCTTTTTTGTTCGCGACTTGTGCCTCGGCAAAGGTGGCGACTTCATTATAGATGCGTATTCCGGCCTCCAGAATATTCATGGCTAATGCCGCTCCACTACCTTCTCCCAATCGCATGGATAAATCCAGCAAGGGTTTTTTATTAAAGGTGTTTAAGACTAATTGATGTCCTTTTTCTTCACTTTGATGCGCGAAAAATAGATAGTCCAAAACAATCGGTTGTAATTGATACGCGATCAGCGCTGAGGCTGAAACAATCCATCCATCAATAACAACGGGAACGCGGAGGGTCACGCAAGCCAGGATCGCGCCTGTCATAGCAGCAATCTCATACCCCCCAACATGTTGTAAAATTGATAGAGGATCTTTTAACGTGGATTGATGGTGTTTGATGGCTTCATTGATAATAGCGGCTTTGTGTTGAATCCCTTCATTATCCAGCCCTGTTCCTTTTCCGGATACCTCGCGCGCGTCCACGTTTAATGCCGCGGCTATCACGGCACTGGCAACGGTCGTATTCGCGATCCCCATTTCTCCTAATCCAATAATATCAACATCATTCTTATAAGCTTTATGGATAACATCCCAACCTGTCGTTAAAGCTTGATCCAATTCTTCAGGTGTCATGGCAGATTCCAATTTAAAATTACGGGTTCCTTTGCGTACTTTGGCGCCAATGAGCTGATCATGCTCGCCAAATTCCGCATCAACACCGACATCCACCACAGAAATATCCGCGTCAATATGGCGCGCTAAGGCATTAATGGTGGCTCCTTCATTCAGAAAATTCATGACCATGGCGGTCGTCACTTCTTTTGGGAATAAACTCACGCCCTCTTGTTCAATGCCATGATCACAGGCAAAGATAAATATTTTTTTCTTTTTTAAAGAAGGACGTTCTTGTTCGGTAATCGCCACGATATTGGTAATAATTTTTTCCAGTTGTCCCAAACTTCCCTGGGGACGGGTCTGCTCATCCAGACGGGCCTGGGCTTTTGTGATCCATTTTTCATCAATAGTTTTGACCGCCTGCGCGCGTTTAATCCATTTATCCATTTTTATTTCCTTTCTTTAATCGTTTGTGGTATTCCTGCGGCCATAAAAATGACTTCATCACTTATCTTTGCGATGTCTTGATTTAAGTATCCTAATAAATTGATATAGTGGCGTGCCATTTTATTTTCGGGAATAACCCCTAAGCCTACTTCATTGGTCACCATAAGAATATTCATTGGGGCTATTTTTAAAACATTTAAAAATGCTGTTATTTTATTTTGAATTTTCTGTTCACCTTCTTCTAATTGACACATTAAATTACTAACCCATAGGGTCAGGCAATCAATGATGACAACAGACGTATTTTTTGGAAGGGCTTGTAATTGTTTATCAATATGCAAAGGTTCTTCAATGGTTTGATAGGCCTCTCCCCGTTCTTTTTGGTGATTTTTAATACGTGTGGCCATGTCCTCATCCAGGGCCTCTGCCGTGGCCAAGAATATTTTTGGTGAACCCAGATTTTGTGCCCGCTTAAGCGAATAGGCACTTTTTCCACTTCTAATACCACCGGTGATAAGAATCTTTTTAGCATCCAACAGATTTTTTTCCTCTTTGTGATGGAATAGCGTTAAACATCAGGAGCTGCCCAAATCCTTCGGCAAGTGTTAAGACAGACATCGTTCCGGTTTCCACTTTAAATGTAAACAGGTTTTTTCGCGGTAAGCCTAAAATCTCTGTAATCAAGACACGTAAAACGCCTCCATGGGATACAATCGCTACTGTTTTTCCTTCATTTTTTTTGACGCAATCTTTTAAGAAAGATTGAACCCGTTTTCGTAAAGAATTTACAGATTCCCCTTGTGGCGGTCTCACAAATTGTCCTGTCATCCATTTCGCATAAAGGGGATCTTTGGCCTTGATTAATCCTTCCGCTGTCTTACCTTCCCATTCCCCAAAACCTAATTCATTAAGGCGTATGTCTTCTTTAGGTTTAATCGCAATCGACTTACACAAAATATCCCCGGATTCCTTGGCTCTCGAAAGGGCAGATGTATAGACAACATGAGGTTCATATCGGCCAAACACCCTGGACAATCGACGAACCTCTTTTTCCCCTTCAGTCGATAAAGGCACATCAGTATTCCCCTGGTAACGTTTCTCTTTAGACCACATTGTTTCGCCATGTCTAATCAGAATGAATGAGATCATTTTTCCCCTTCCCTAAAACCATGCGTGAATTCAGAGGCGTAGAGTCTGGAATCGGCAAAGTCTTTGCTGGTTAAAACGTGTCCAATGAAAATAAGAGCGGTGGCTTTAATCTTTGCTTCTTTCACTTTATCCGCGATATCTGAAAGGGTTCCTTGAATGATTTTTTGTTCAGGCCACGTTGCTTTTTGAACAATGGCCACAGGGCAGTCTCCACCATAATGGGGTGTAAGTTCTTTAACGACTTTGCGGATAAGGAGCACACTTAGAAATAAAACCATGGTTGCCTGATGCTGAGCTAACATAAAAAGTTTTTCCTTCTCCGGCATAGGAGTTCTTCCCTCGGCGCGTGTCACAATCACGGTTTGCGATAATTCCGGAAGGGTTAATTCTTTTCCAAGGGCTGCCGCGGCTGCCGTAAACGAAGAAACACCGGGAATAATTTCATATTCAATATTTTCTTCTTCTAATTTACGAATTTGTTCGGCAATGGAACCATAGATCGAAGGATCTCCTGTATGCACGCGCGCTACATCCTGATCACTATCCCTCGCCTCTTTCATAACATTAATGATTTCATCCAAATCCATTCCTGCGGAATCCAGTACTTTGGCATTTTTATTGGCCCAGGCAATGACTTCTTTGGGAACTAATGATCCTGTATAGAGCACCACAGGGCATTGTTCAATCAATTCCGCCCCCTTAATCGTAATCAATTTAGGATCCCCCGGCCCTGCCCCAATGAGATAGACTTTCATTTAAACCCCCACAGGTTTTCCTTGTTCATTTAATTTAAGCGGAACCCCGCGCTTTTGGCCTTTGATTGCTTCTCCGTCCCAAGTGTATTTATTGGTATATCCTCTTGGCGTTACCATGTAGCCTTCATAAATAAAGGTATTGGAATTCCCAATAATAACGGTTGTGAGCATTTCAATGGCATTATCCAGGAAATTTTCTAAATCAGAAATGATAATATTTTCACGTTTTCGATAGGCACTTTTAATCAGGGCAACGGGGGTATTGGATTTTCTGTATTTACCGATAATTTTTTGTGCGATAACAATTTGTTCTGTACGCCGTCCACTTTTAGGATTATACAGTCCAATAACAAAATCAGCAGAGGCGGCAGCCTCAATTTTTTTTTCAATGGCTGGCCATGGAGTGAGTTGATCAGATAATGAAATCGTGCAGGCATCATGCACTAATGGCGCGCCCACTAAAGACGCGCAGGAATTGATGGCCGTGATTCCGGGTAATATTTTTATTTCAGGCGAGTCTCCTTTTTTCCATTCCATTTCTCTAAGGACTTCAAAGATTAATCCTGCCATGCCGTAAACACCGGCATCTCCGGAGGAGATAACCGCGACCTTTTTTCCTTTTTGGGATTCTTCTACCGCGGAGCGCGCGCGTTCAATTTCTTCAGTCATTCCCGCCGCAACAATTTTTTTATCTTCAGAAATCAGATGACGAATGAGTTTAATGTATGTGATATAACCGATGACTATATCAGCTTCTGAAATAGCTTTTAAAGCGGCCGGAGTCATGTGATCTTCATGCCCGGGGCCGATGCCAACGATATATAAAATTCCTGTTTTTTGACTCATTTTATTTTCCCAATTTTTATATGTTATCGCTTTGCAAAAGGTATTCTTGCCACAGCGACCGTTAAACAGCGTTTGATGGTCTCTTCTTTATATATTTGTTTCTTAACGAGTAAGTCTTTTGTGTTTGCTCCTAAAACAGCACTGGGTTCACTGACCCCTTTAGTGCCGATAAATTTTTTTACGGTTTCGGATGGGTTTGGCATACTACGCACGGCATCTAATTCCTCTGCGGAATAGGTGATAAATGCCCATCCATATTTTTTGGCTATTTTAATAAAGGCCGCTTCATCGGCTTTGAGGTCAACCGAGGCAATGGCCTTCACACAACGGATGTCTAAATTGTTTTCCAGCAAAACTTTTTGAATTCCGCGTTCCACTAGCTCCAAAGGCGTTTCTCGATCACATCCTAATCCCAAGACCAGGCTTTTAGGACGATAGATTACAGAATTTGCATAAATTTTTGGACATTCATTTTTGATGAGCCTATCGGTGATAGTTAAAAGTATTCCATATTTTTTAGCTGTGATATTATCAAAAGATGTTGTGTAAGTAACGCCTTTAGGCAGCTCTTTATCTAAAGGCCAGAAATCGGGTTCTCCGGTTTCCTGAATAACTAACACAGGATCCTGATTGACCACGGCGGCGCATCCTGTCGTGACATTACGATCTGTGTCATCCAACACCCATCCGAATTTTCGTCCTAAAATATCCACGGTTAATGTCCCGGTGACATCAGAAGCCGTTGTAACAACAGGAGTATTATTTAATATTTTTGCAATCTTTATGGCAAATTCATTGCCTCGTCCGACATGTCCGGAAAGAGTCGGCACGGTAAATTTGGCTTTGTCATCAACACATAATACAGCAGGATCATTTTTTTTATTTTCGAGCAATGGCGCAATCATGCGTACTACGGCACCAACACTGATAATGAAAATATGGGCGTCATACTTTTGAAATGTTTCTTTAAGAGTTGGACCCATCGGTAGCTCTAATTGAAGGACATTTTCCCCGGAAACCTGATCCATAAATTTTTTGCTGACGTAGAAATTCGCGTCATTAAGGTTTTTAATCAGTGTGCGGCCAATATCTAACCCATGTTTCGGGATGGCATAAACCGCCCAGGGTGTGGGTTGGAGTGTC
>CAZIRV010000103.1:0-8143 GCA_964541845.1 uncultured Planctomycetales bacterium | reverse complement strand
TTGCAAGCCCTTATGCCATGTTGAAGTGGCAAAAGTAATTTTTCAAGGGATACTATTTAATGGATTTGGGATAACGATATCTTAAACGTCTAATTCCTCCCAACGTTGATACAGTTCTAATAAATCAGATTCTATTTTTCCTAATTTTCGGTTAAATTTCATCATTTGATCAGGATGGGTTTGATAAAAATCAGGTGTGGACATTTGGATATGAATATTTTTCTGTTCGGCTTCCAATTTTTCTATTTTTACAGGAAGGCTGTTTAATTCTTTTTGATCCTGAAAAGAAAGTTTTTTGATGGAGGCTGTTTTTTCTTGTTTGGATTTTTTATTTATTTTCTCTGCTTCTATTTTTGATTTTTCTAAAATAGGCTGGCGTTGTTGGAGCCAATCATCATAGCCCCCCGGATACTCATTAATTTCCCCTCTTTCTTCCAAAACCATTGTTGATGTCACCACGTTGTTTAAAAAGGTCCGATCATGGCTGACTAAAAGAAGCGTGCCTGAGTATTCAATCAGAAGTTCTTCCAATAGTTCTAAAGTTTCAATATCAAGATCATTCGTTGGCTCATCCATCACCAACACATTGGACGGTTGGGCAAAAAGACGCGCCAGAAATAAACGATTGCGTTCTCCTCCGGATAAAACCCTCAACGGTGTTCGCGCGCGTTCCGGTGAAAATAAAAAATCCTGAAGGTATCCGATGATATGCCGTGGTTTTCCATTAATCATAATGGTATCTCCACCTCCCGGGGTGATATTTTCAATGACAGTTTTCTCATAGTCCAAATGTTCCCGAAATTGATCATAATAAGCGATTTGTAAATTTGTTCCCATGCGTACAGATCCTGTTTGTGGTGTTATCCTTCCCAGTAAAACATTCAATAACGTTGTTTTCCCACAGCCGTTTGGTCCAATAACCCCTATTTTATCTCCACGCGTGATTTGCGTTGAAAAGTTTTGAAATAAGAATTTTTTGTTAAAAGAAAAACCTATCTGTTTGGCGTTAAGTACCCTCTGTCCTGAACGATTTGTATCTTGCACGGTCATACGGACTTTTCCCATGACTTGACGTTGAGTCTTTTTTTCTTCCCGCATACGTTCTAAAGCGCGCACACGCCCCTCATTTCGCGTTCGTCGTGCCTTGATTCCTTTACGAATCCAAATCTCTTCCTGAGATAATTTTTTAGCAAATACAGCGCGTTGGGTGACTTCATTTTCCAGAACTTTTTCTTTACGTTCTAAAAATGTGCCGTAGTCACAGTCCCAATTAAAAAGTTTACCGCGATCTAATTCAATAATTTTTGTTGATAAGTTACTCATAAACATGCGGTCATGCGTCACAAAAAATATGGTTTCCGTGTAATTGCGTAAGAATTCTTCCAGCCAATCGATTGATTCTACGTCCAGATGGTTGGTCGGCTCATCTAATAATAAAATTTCCGGGTTGATAACCAGAGCCTTAGCCAAAAGCACTCTTCGTTTTTGTCCTCCGGATAGCTGTTCAAATTCCTCTTCAGGGTCAATTTTTATTTTTGTGATTATTTGTTCGACTTGATTATCAATTTCCCATCCATTCGTGCGATCCATTTCTGCTTGCAAACGATCCAGCGTATTCAGTAATTTTGGGGTCTGTTCTGTCTCAAGAGAATGACTGATGTGGTGGTAATTTTTAACAATCTCAGCCTGCTCGCCTAATCCGGATAGGACGATATCAAAAACATTTCCGGTTAAATCTGTAGGGATTTCCTGAGGGAGATAAGCAATATTGATCCCTTTTTGATAAATAATATTTCCGGTATCAGGGGATATCTGTCTTGATAAAATTTTCATCAAGGTGGTTTTTCCGGTCCCATTTCGTCCTAAGAGCGCAATCCGTTCATTGCGTTCGATTTGCAGATTCATTTGATCAAATAATAACGGACCGCCAAAGGCGAGGGAAATATCTTGTACACTAATTAATGCCATATTTTTTTACCTTGATAAAATTTTTAGATAGGTTACTCATATTATCTTTTTTTGAATGGCAGACATAATAACCTAAAGTACCTCTTATGTACAATAAAGTTTAGGTTCAAAAATATTATAATTATTGTAATACATCTATTATGCTGTATAAAGCTTTTATAATGAATGAACATCTTATAGCTGCAATTTTTCCTAATGGTACTGTTCAGTTGGAATGGACACCTGTTAAAAGAAAAATTTACAAAAATACTCAATTATTGCAAAAAGATATTTTCAAACGTTCAAACGACGGGTTTATATCTTGTTTGTTATTTTTAGGATTCTGTAATGAGGAAATCCTCCTTTCTCCGTCTCTTAATTTCTTCCGGGATTTCGCGCATCTTTTTTCGTATAAACTCAGTCATACTCCGGATCTTGAAACTAAACGTGACAAGACGGAAATAATTATTACAGATGATGAAATGACAGACATCCTTCAAAAAGCACCTTTTATGGTTGGCTCTCAACGTTTCAATAAGAATGTATTAACTGATTTATGGGAACAACTGAATTCATTTTTTCAAAATAAAATAAGGAACCATGAAGGAACCATTGAAAGTTTTATGCACACTTATAGCATGCATATCCATCTTGTTGGCCGCATGCAATTTCATCTCGTGGAAAATCCTTCTGATAAAAAATTTCCTTTTTCTTTTTTGGCAACATATACTCCACACCAACAAAAAAAGAAAATGTTTCACCAATTCACACTTAAAAGTTCGCTTGAGATGTTTAATCATGATGATCGAGAGTTACTGGATTTATTAAATATTATTCATTTTACTGCACATGAATGCCCTTTAATTAAGCAAATGTTGGAATCGGGTGATTTATTTCATCCTTTAGCCTGGACGTCAACAGAAGCGTATCAATTTTTACAAGAAGTGAAACTTTATGAAAAATGTGGCATTCTCTGTCGCATTCCGGATTGGTGGAACAAAGAAACCTCTTCATTGAAGGTCAATATTTCAATGCATGATTCTGCCCCTTCTCATTTAGGAATGGACAGTATTATGGATTTCAAAGCTGAATTATTACTCGGCGATATGATTCTTACGAAAGAAGAAATTCAAAATATTTTGAATGAATCTGAAGGGCTGGCATTTATTAAAGGAAGGTGGTTGAAAGTTGATTCGAAAAAACTTGTCCTAATGCTGAAAATGTTTAAACAGGCAAAAGAAGCCGAAAAGAAAGGATTAACCTTTCAGGAAGCAATGCGTCTTCAAATGGGAGCCAGTGATCTTTTAGGTAATAGAGATGAAGATATTATTCTTGAATTTTCTCAGGGACAATGGTTAAAGAACACCCTGGAAAAATTAAGAAATCCTGAAATCATTAAGTCAGTTTCTGTCCCGAATACTTTCAAAGGAACCCTTCGTCCGTATCAGCATGAAGGTTTAAACTGGCTGAGCTTTTTGCATTCTTTACAATTCGGAGCCTGCCTGGCAGATGACATGGGACTTGGGAAGACGGTTCAGCTTCTTGCTTTTTTAACTTTAATTGAAAACAAAAATAATCCGTCAAACCTTTTGATCCTACCCGCATCGCTTGTTTCTAATTGGCAAAATGAAATTCAAAAATTCGCTCCGAATTTAAACGTTTTCATTGCGCATCCAGGAATTAATCCGGAAGCAAACGTTCTTTTAGATAAAGAAAAATTGGAAGGGTCCTATGATTTGGTCATCACAACATATAATCTGATTCAAAAATTAACATTATTACAAGAAACGGAGTGGTTTTATGTTATCATTGATGAAGCGCAAGCCATAAAAAATCCAAACACAAAACAAAGCAAAACTATTAAAAAACTATATTCATTTAATAGAATTATCCTGACAGGGACCCCCGTCGAAAATAAATTGTCTGATTTGTGGTCATTACTTGATTTTATAAACCCCGGATTGCTTGGAACTCCGCGGGAATTCTCAAAATACGCCAGAAGCTTAAATGATCATCCGAACAAATATGGAAGATTAAAAAGTGTCATCCAACCGTATCTTTTACGTCGATTAAAAACGGATAAAAAAATTATTTCTGACCTCCCTGATAAAATTGAAATGAAAACGTATGCGCATTTAAGTAAAAAACAAATTATTCTTTATAAAGAACTTATAAAAAAGTCACAAATTTTAATTAGGGAATCCAAAGGTATCCAAAGAAAAGGTATTGTTTTATCATCGTTGATAAAGTTCAAACAAATATGCAATCATCCCAGCCAATACACAGGAAACAGATATTTCAGCGAAAACGATAGTGGTAAATTTCAACGTTTGCGCGAAATATGTGAGGTTATTTTTCAAGAAAGAGAAAAAGTTTTAATTTTTACACAGTTCAAATCCGTAATTCCGCCTCTAAAACATTTTCTCGAAACAGTTTTTAATCGTGAAGGTCTTGTTTTACATGGAAGCATTCCACCCTCTCAAAGAAAAAAACTGATTGATCGTTTTCAAAGTAATGAATATATGCCATTTTTCATTTTATCTTTAAAAGCCGGTGGGGTTGGTTTGAATTTAACAGAAGCAAATCATGTGATCCACTTTGACCGTTGGTGGAACCCTGCGATAGAAAATCAAGCCACAGATCGCGCTTTTAGAATTGGTCAGGAGAAAAAAGTGATTGTACATAAATTTATCACAAAAGGAACGATTGAAGAAAAAATTGACATTATGATCGATAAAAAATTTGCTTTATCCGAAGACATTATCGAAAGTTCTAAAGAAAATTGGCTTACAGAAATAGACGATGATTCTTTAATAAATCTTTTTAGGCTTAACTTATAGAGAAAAAATAAATATGTACACAACTACCTGGCATAGCCGATACAATCTTAATTCCCGATTAAAAACCAAATTTCGACGGAAGTTAAAGACTCTTCAAAAAAAGTATTCTGGGATCAATCCAGTTACATTAAAAACAAAAGCTCTCGCTTCAAGCTGGTGGGGAAAAGCCTGGAATGCTTATTTAAAAAATTATACGTTTAATAATATTCGATTAGAAAAAGGAAAACTTTATTTCAGATGTGAGGCTTTGGCTGATTTTAAGATCAATTCAAATCATATTGAAGCGATTATTTTAGGTTCACAGATTCAACCTCATAATGTTAAAATTACCATTAAACCAATTTCCGAAACAAATTGGGTAAAAATTCAAAATTTATATGCCGGACACCTGGAATTATTTGAAAAAATTCTCGATAAACAATTTCCAAAAGAAATGGCAGATATTTTTACAGATAAACCAACCGGATTATTCCCTTCCCGGAATGAAATAACTTTTAGTTGCTCATGTCTGGATCATGCCAGACTTTGCAAACATACAGCCGTTGCACTTTACGCGCTCGGAGCAAAGATCGATGAGGACCCCCCATTGTTATTCAAACTTCGCGGAGTAAATATTCTTGACCTCATATCAAAATCCATCCGCATTGAGCACAAAAAAATTCTTGAAAAAGCAAAAAATAAAAGTCTAAAAGTTTTAAAAGATACAAATCTATCAGAAATTTTTAACATCGAAATACAACAAAAATAATCCAACGAAGGGCTTTTTCATCTTCTCATTAGAAATGTCTTTTTATTTTAAAAACAAAAAATAAATAACAAAGTGCGGGGATGAAGAGTCCTGCCCCGATTATTAACGTCCAGGCTAGAATATTCATTGTCACGGATGGGGCGGCACTATTGAAAAGGGTTAGATGTTTGCCGTCTTTAAAAAATACTATGTTTGGAAATATCACAACAAACCATGCCGACAAAATCATTCCCAACTGAAATCCCGCGATAAGGCGCGAACGCCACACATGGCCTGTTTTAAGGGACGTCCATAAAACAATAAGTGAGAGGGCCCCAAAAATCATACTTATGAGGCTTACAGGGTTAGATAAAAAATGTTGTCGTACTGTCAATCCTTCCCATTCAGCAAATACAAAAATAAGTCCTCCGAAAATAACTGTCAATATATTTGACTGAAAGACTTTTTTAATAAGATAGGATTTCAAATCCTTATCATCGGTTTCACCTATTAAAAATACGCTTGACAGAAAGGAAAAAATACACAGGACAAAGAATCCGATTGAAAATGAAAACAGGTTAAACCACGGCGCGATATATTTCGCGTAATATCCAATGGCCTGTGTATCCACCTTTCCCAGCATTAAACCACCAATAATCACCCCGGACATAACAGGAGTCAAGACGCAGGCTAAAGAAAAAACCGCGGAGTAATATCGCCTTGTGTTATCAATCACAGCGTCATAATGACGAAAGGTAAAAGCGCAGCCGCGCAAGATAACCCCTATCAACATCAGGGACAAAGGAATATGAAAATAAATGGAAATATTCGCGTAAGCTTTCGGGAACCCATTAAGTAAAATGACCACAATAATAATTAACCACATATGATTAGCTTCCCACACAGGCCCTAGAGTTTTTACGAGAAGTTGCTCATATTTTGGACGGGATCTCTTATTTACAAAAAATTCAAGCACCCCTGCGCCAAAATCCGCGCCGCCTAATAAACAGTACAAATAAATTGCCAGTACCAAAAATATAATAACGATATATTCCAAAAATTTTTCCTGGGTAATTATACCCATTCCAATAAACTACCTCGAAGCAAGCCCTCGAGGTATTGACCTAAGCATTTACAAACGAGGCAAGCCTCGGGGAATTAAACCCGGTTTAAAGATTGGCAGAATAATTTTTTTGGCCAACCTCTTAATTAAATAATTACTCTATTTTCAACTCTGCTATTCTCGTTAAATCGTCGAAAAAAGCAAAATTGATTTTGGTCATTATTTATAAGTTTTACATGAAACGGCCTTAAACTGACGAACCATTAGCCACGTAACAACAATGCTTAAAAATAGATAAAGAGCCGTTATGAATAAAAAAGGATAAATAAGTCCTGGCATCGGCGTCAAAGAATCCTTTGTTTTCATGATGCCATAAATGATCCACGGCTGCCGTCCAACCTCTGTCACAATCCATCCGGCTTCAAGCGCGATAAATCCTAGTGGCGTACAAAATGCGAGAAGTTTTAAAAAATTTTTGTGGTGCAGCCACTCCTGTTTTTTTAGGTATAAAAAGAAAAATATCAAAGCAACACCTGCCAAAAGAGACCCAATCCCAACCATCAGTTGAAAAGCATAATGTACTATTGGGACAGGAGGCCATTCTTCTTCTGGAGAGGCATCTAATCCCTGAACCTCGGCATCAAAATTCATATGAGCTAAAAAACTGAGAACATGAGGGATTTCAATACCATACTCAACGCGCCGCTCCTTAACGTCTGGAATTCCTCCAATTAATAATGGGGCCCCTTTTTGAGTTTTAAATAAAGCCTCGGCGGCTGCCAGTTTAAGAGGTTGACGTTTAGCAATATCCTTTGCGCTAATATCACCACTAAGAGGAAGCAAGACAGCCCCAACGACGGCAAACCAGAGTGCAATGTTCAGAGCCTCTTTATGCAATAAATTCTCAGGATTTTTAATAAGTAACCAGGCATGTATTCCTGAAACAGCAAAACCTGTTGCAACGAGCGCGGCAAGAGTCATATGAAGTCCTTGTGAAAACCACGCATCATTAAACATGGCCGCAACAGGATCGATATTATACGCCTGACCATTTATCCAATCAAAACCTGACGGACTATTCATCCACGCGTTAGCCGCAACGACCAAAATTCCTGATGCAGTCCCTGATATTCCTACCATCAAACCACTTGCCCAGTGAATCCAGGGAGGCATCTTTTTCCACCCATACAAAAAGAATCCCAAACAAATCGCCTCAATAAAAAACGCCGTTCCTTCCAATGAAAAAGGCATGCCAAAGATAGCCCCGGCATGTTCCATAAATTTTGGCCAGAGAAGCCCCAGTTCAAAGGAAAGCACCGTCCCTGAAACCGCACCTGTTGCAAACAAGATTGCAACCCCTTTTGACCATGCTTTAGTTAAATCGTAATAGACATCTTTTTTCGTCTTTAAATATTTCCAATGAGCGGCAACCATTAAAAATGGCATAATCATGCCCACACAGGCAAAAATAATATGAAAGCCCAAAGAAACTGTCATCTGCATTCGGGCGGCGAATAAATTTTCCATAAAGTTTATTTTAACTAATTTTCTTTTTAATACTAATTA
>CAZIRV010000102.1:0-8173 GCA_964541845.1 uncultured Planctomycetales bacterium | reverse complement strand
TTTTTTTGACAACTAATATTCTTAATGCTATAATCCTCCTTCTGTGTCACATAAATAATGGAAACTATAGATAAAGGGGTGTTTATGAGGAAATTATTAGGTGTTCTTTTGTGTTTGGTTGTATTCTCAGGCTGTGCGAAGAAGCCGGAAGATTCAAATACAATTACGGTCTGGCACTGGATGACGGATCGGGATAAAGCTTTTCAGGAGCTTGCCAAACGTTATGAAGAACAAACCGGTATTAAAGTTAGAATAGACCTCTACGCGCCTTCAAACGCCTACACACAGCGTGTCACAGCCTCTGCACAAGCCAATGTTCTTCCTGACATTTACGGAATCCTTGATAAAAAAGAAAAATTCGCTTCTTTTATTGAAAGTGGATTTGTTGCTGATCTCACTGAAGAATTTCAGAAAAATGATAGCCAATGGGAAAAAAGGTTGTTTTCCAAAGCACTCAATGTGAATCGTTTTAAAAAAGGAAACATTTATCATATTAAGCCGGGAATTTATGGCGTGCCCCTGGATGTTACAAATATTCAAATGCTTTATAATAAAAAGCTTTTGGCTAAGGCGGGCATTAAAAATCTACCTAAAACGTTTAAAGAATTTATTAAAGATGGAGAGGCTCTTAAACGGGTTGGTATTTCCGGACTTGTTTCCGGATGGGGGGAAATGTGGATGTCAGACTGTTTCGCGTCTAATTATGCTTTTAATATTATGGGGGAAGAAAAGGTTATGGCCACTTATCGAGGCGACGTGCCTTATACGGACCCGGATTGGATTAAAGTTTTTAACATTTTTAAAGAATTAAGCGAAAAAGGTGTTTTGATTGAGGGGATAGTCACTAAACCCAATAAATATGCTGAACAGGATTTTGCGTTAGAGCGGGCCGCGTTTGCGTTTAATGGGTCATGGTCGGTTAATGTGTATCATGATATGAACGCGGATTTAGAGTATGGGGCTATGTTGCCACCAGTTGTCAACCCCGATCATCCTATGTTAATTTGGGGTGGAGCAGGTTCTTCATTTGTGGTGAACAATCATTCTCTAAGAAAAGAAAAGGCTATTGCGTTTTTGAAATGGTTGACAGCTAAGGAACAGCAGGCTTATTTAGCGCGAGAAACCAGAAATTTACCTTCTAACCGCGAGGCCTTATCCTCGATTCCAGACATTTTATCTGATTTTGCCAAGGCTATGGATAATACAACGCATCCGACAATCTGGAAATATAATGAGAATGCTTTAGTTGCGGAAAAATTTGGTAAGGGGATTCAATCCATTATTATCGGTGAGAAAACACCGCGTCAGGTAGCCAAGGAAGTGCAAGTAGTTAAGGAAAGAGAAATGGCCAGAGAGAAAAAACGAAAGTAGAAGATGTCCAAAACGACAACAAAAGTTTTTCCCATTGCTAAAATAAAAAATCAGTTTGTTAATTTTTCTTTTATCCTTCCGGCAGTGGCTATTTTTTCTGTTTTTTATATTTATCCTTTTTATGAAATTTTTAATTTATCTCTCCATGAGTGGAATGGAATCAGCCTTCACCGAACATTTGTTGGTTTAGATAATTTTAGACGATTAATGCAGGATGGCGAATGGTGGAACTCGATGGTTAACGCGGGGTTTATTACTTTAATCGCATTGACGCTACAGAATGCGTTGGCCTTAGCATTGGCTTTAGCATGTGATCGAGAGATTCGGATGAAGAGATTTTATCGTGTCGTTTTTTTTATTCCCCCAGTCCTTTCAGAAATTGTGGTTGGGCTTATTTGGCAGTGGATGCTTTACGCGGGAACGCAGGGTGGGGAGCATATTGGGTTGTTAAATTATTTTCTTGATAAAATTGGGTTGTCTCATTTGGTGCATAGTTGGTTGTCTGATCCAAAAACAGCCTTACCTTGTATTGCCGTGGTGCATAGTTGGAAAGGTTTTGGTTGGGGTTTTATTATGTTTTTGGCGGGTCTTCAAACGATTGACAGGCAACTTTATGAGGCGGCCAAGGTTGATGGGGCCGGAAGTTGGAGTACATTTAAAAATGTCACTATTCCTATGATGGTTCCTGTAATTTTAGTGGTTGTGATTTTAACCATTTTGGGTGCTATGCAGGCATTTGTTTTGATTATCTCTATGGTGGGAGATGGGTTGGTGAATTACACGGATGTCCCGGTCACATTGATTTTGGCATCCATGGGGCGAGGCAATGATTTTGGATATGCGTGTGCGCAGGGAGTTTCTTTTGGAATTATTCTCATTGGTATTTCAGTGGTGTTTAAATTAATGTCTAACAAAATGAAACAGGCATAAAGGTATATATAAAATTTTTGATAATAGTGATTTTCCTCGCCCTTTGGGAGAGGACTTTGCCGAAGGCAAATAGGTGAGGGTTTGCGGTTTTTGATCAATCGATATACCCCTCACCTCTCTGCTTACAGCAGAGGCCTCTCCCAGAGGGCGAGGAAAAAGCCAGGCTTGATTAAATAAGGTATAAACAATGCATCAATTTCAAACACAACGCGTCGTTAAGAATTTTTTTATACACATCTTTCTTATGACGGTTTCCTTAACATGTCTGTTTCCATTATTTTGGATGGTCCGCTCATCGTTGTTGACGATGAAAACCGTATTTACAAATAAAACATTGTTTTTTTCAGAATTTAATTTTCAGAATTATGTGATTGCCTGGACTGAAGGAGATTTTGGGTTATATTTTTTAAATAGTATTATATATACGACAAGCGTGGTGGCTGGGATTGTTATTGTATCTTCTTTGGCCGCGTACGCGTTTTCACGGCTTCAATTTCCCGGTAAGAATTTTTTCTTCTATATGTTTGTCGCGGCGATGATGATTCCCCTTCCGGGAAGTTTTGTGCCACTTTTTGTGTTGATGAATAAATTGGGTCTTGTCAATACACGAATAGGATATATACTTTGTATGATTAATGTCGGGTTATCCATGAGTATTTTGCTGTTAAAAACTTTTTTTGATAAGATGCCTAAAGATTTAGAGGACGCGGCACGTATTGATGGATGTGGGCGTCTGGGGATTTGGTGGAATGTGGCTCTTCCTCTGGCACGCCCGGCCATTGCAGTTATTGTGATTTTTAATTCGTTGAATGTATGGAATGAATACATTTTAGCTACTCTATTATTAAATGATAAGGCTCTTATGCCTTTACAGCGAGGGATTATGGTTTTTACAGGATCTCATAGCGTAGATTATCCAGTATTAATGGCTGCCTTGACGATTACAGTCATACCTATCATACTCGTTTATCTTGCCATGCAGAAGCATATCATCAAAGGTCTCTCCTCAGGGGCAATTGTAGGATGAAGAAAGTACTATTTCTTTCCCTATTTTTTTTAGCTTGCTTCAGCAGTAATGTCTATTCTCAGGAAAAAATATCATCAAAAGAATTTGTACGAATGGCGTGGGAGGCTTCCAGTAAATCGGATATTGAGCGGTTAACTAAAATTGTAAAGCAAGTATTGGATATATATGGTGATGAGGCTAAAGAACAGCAGGAGATATTAACAGAATTTCCGGAACGTGGAACAGAAGAGGCTTATGAGGAATTAAATGATGTCGCAACCTGTTTATTTATTCAGGCGGAGGCTTTAATGAATACGGGAAAAACAGAAGAAGCTGTGGCTGCTTTTCAGCATATTATTAAGGAATATGAATGGGCGCAGGCCTGGGATCCAAGAGGATGGTTTTGGTCAATAAAAGAAAAGAGTCAGGCAAGCATTGACATGATTACGGGGAATGTAGAAGGAGAGGAGTCCCCGAAGGCTATTGTGCGTACTAAACCGGTGCTTTATCTCAAAGCAAAGGAAAAAATTATTGATTATACAAAATATGGTCAATTTCATAATATTGGGAAAGGGAATTATCATTACTCGATTGTAGATAAGGAAGGCTTAGCAGCAGCTGTTGGGGAAGGAATTTACCCTAATTTAAGAGGAATGTACAAAAATCCTCGTTATAGAAAATTAAAAAAAGCCGGAGAGTTAGAAGGGAATTATTGGGATTTTGTAGCAACAGGAGATTTGGAAAAGGCCTATTTTAAATGGTTTACGGCAAAAGAATCATGGGGCGTACGCTTGTTTTATCTCGGGTTGATCTTTGAGCGTTCTGGAATGCTCTATGAGGCTCTACGCGCGTATCATGCCTTGGTGATTCATTTCCCTAAAACAGTTGCCTGGACCTATTGGCAAACGCCCTGGTATCCGGGGCAAGCCGCTATTGCTAAAATTAAGTATATTATTCGATCTCATCCGGAGTTAAAACTTGATTATAAGGACATGAATATTGAAATTCAAAACGGGAACGACACCGTTCTTGATAATGATATTTTTTTTATTTCACCGGGTTCAATTATTGAGAAGAAGGGAAATATTATTGAAACAAAGCCTTTGGGAAAGATTGTTAAGCGAGTCGGGGAGGGGGATATTCAGTTAGTTCAGTATGCTAATGGAAACTGGCAGTTATTGGTTAATAATAAACCTTATATCATTAAAGGGATTACTTATGCACCGACAAAAGTGGGGCAAAGTCCGGATAAAGGAACCTTAGCGAATTGGATGGAAGAAGACATCAATAAAAATGAATTAATTGACGGGCCATATGACAGTTGGGTTGACGCGAATAAAAATAATAAACAGGATGAGAATGAAAAGGTGGTGGGTGATTTTCAACTGATGAAGGAAATGGGCGTTAATACGTTGCGGATTTATCATGTTCCTGAGGTTCCCAATAAAGAGCTTTTAAGGAAAATGTTTAAGGAATATGGTATTCGTGTCATTATGGGTGATTTTCTTGGAAAATACACGATTGGTTCAGGCGCGAGTTGGAGCGAAGGGACAGATTATGAAAATAAAGAGCATCGTAAGAATATGTTAGAGTCTATCAAAAAAATGGTTATGGAATACAAGGATGAACCATATATATTGATGTGGCTTTTAGGGAATGAAAATAATTATGGAGTGGCGTGTAACGCGGATAAAAAACCGGAAGCGTATTTTCAATTTGTCGATAAGGTTGCCCAATGGATTAAGTCTGTGGATAAAAAACATCCCGTGGCCGTAAGCAATGGAGACACATTGTTCCTGGATGTTTTTGCTAAATACAGCCCGAATGTCGATATTTTTTCTGCTAATGTTTATAGAGGAGACTATGGCTTTGGTTCTTTTTGGGAAGAGGTTTTTAAAGCCAGTGGAAAGCCGGCTTTTATTACGGAGTATGGATGCCCTGCTTACGCGAAACATTTGTCGTTAGAAGAGGCTGAAGAAGCCCAAGCCGCTTATCATAAAGGGAATTGGTTGGATATTGAAGCGAATCTGGCAGGGGCTTCGCGTGGAGCAGGAAATGCTTTAGGAGGCATTGCTTTTGAGTGGATGGATGAATGGTGGAAGAACTATGAACCATATTATCATGATAAGAAATCCGACGCGATTGGACCATTTCCAGGAGGATATTATTTTGAAGAATGGTTTGGGCTGGTTGGTCAAGGAGATGGACAAAACAGTCCATTTTTGAGACAATTGAGAAAAGGTTATTTTGTTTATAAAGACCTTTGGAAATGAAGCCTCCTAGGAGGCTGTCTGAGAATGGTCTTTTCGTCCAGTCTTGCGTTGCAGGACTCAGGAAAATCCTCAACAACGTGTACGCCTCCGGTTTTCTTTCATCTCGAGCCTTGTTCTGAACGAAAATCTCATTCTCAGACAGCCTTCTAGGTCAGGTTTTATTCCTCTGAGTTATTTTGGTACGGAAAGCTACGGGGAATTAACCCAAAGAGATTAAGATAAGGATACAAAAAATAAGGTTTTTTAGAGGAGCACCTTGTCAAATGAGGTTTAAATATTGTATACTTTGGTATTAAATTTTATGGTAAAATTCAATCAAGTTAGGAGGAAGAGTATGAAGAAATGGGTATTAGCAATAGCATTATTGATGGTCAGTATTGGATTTACATATCCTGATGTGGCTGTGGCGTATAATTTTGGAGACTTTCGTTCTGAAACATTAATTGGAAAGGCGTGGGGGGCTTTAAATGAAGGGGATATTGAAGCGGTTTTAGCTTACACGAATAAGTGTCTTGAGCTTTACGCTGATCAGGCAAAGAAAATGCAGAATAGTTTAGATGCTCCCGCGGGAGGGTCCAAAGAGAAGGTTTTCAGTTACTGGGCGTTAAATGACGTGGCCACGGGATTATTTGTTCAGGGTGAAGCTTACCGTCGAAAGAAAATGTTTGATGAAGCCAAAACAGTTTATAAGCAGCTCATTGATGAATATTCGTTTGGGCAGACCTGGGATGTCGGAGGATGGTTTTGGAAGCCTGCAGAGGCAGCTAAAGAAAAATTGGAAATGATCGAATCCGGATCAACATTGGAATTTGGGGACTATTCTTCTTCGTATATAACGAGCCAGGCCTGGAGGGCTTTGAGGGGTGGAGATATTGAGTCTGTAATGGCTTATACGGATAAAGTCATTGAACTTTATGTTGATAAAGCCAAGACGATGCAGGCATCTTTGACGGAATATCCTTGGGAGTCTAAAGACAAAATTTTCTCTTATTGGGCACTTAATGATGTGGGAACATCCTATTACATTAGAGGAGAAGCTCTTAGAAAAGAGGATAAGAAAAAAGAGTCAAAAAAAGCTTATCAAAAACTTGTTGATGATTATTTTTATGCGCAATGCTGGGATCCTCAAGGATGGTTCTGGAAGCCATCAGAGGCCGCTCAACAGGCGTTGGATGATTTAGAAATATAATTGGTAACATTCACAACATATTCCTTTCGGGCATATAATTTAGACATAAATTTTGATTGTAAAAAAAATTATATGCCCGAAAGGAATATGTTGTGAATAATCGTATCAATTGTTTGTCTAAAAGAAATATTCTCACTCCATAAATAGATAGATTTACCAGCTAAGGATCGGCTCAAAAATAACCTCGACAACTATATATCTCAACCCGACAACACCTATTTCATAATTGTCGAGGTTATTTTTGAACGATTCTTAACAGATTTCCCCTTACGGCATATGTTTTATAGCCCAAAAGATTTTAATATATGAGTCGTTTTATTGTTTTTTTAATAGTTTTTCTCATTCTTTTTCCAGGATGCAAAGGTTCTTCTTCTATTTATAAAGACTTTCTTTCTAATAAATCTTCTCATCAAAAGGCCGAAGAGTTTCAGGCGATTGATATTGAAATAGTAGATGAAGAGTTGGTTGAAGAGAAGCAAAAATCCCCTGTTACTAAAAAATTCCCTCCTTTTTATATTTATTCTGAAAAAGGATCTCGTCAAAATCATTATACTCCTTCAGGGTTTATGCCGGATGGAAAGTGTCTTTCTTTTCAGGATACTTGGACTGAGAATTGTCATGAAGGAAGATCCTGCATCAAAGTGACTTATGATGTTGAATGCTCGCGTGATGGGCGAAAGTGGGCCGGAGTTTATTGGTTGAATCCGCCTAATAATTGGGGGCAGCGCAAGGGAGGCTTTAATCTTACGGGGGCTCAGAAATTAACTTTTTGGGCCAGAGGTGAAAAAGGGGGAGAACAGATTCAGGAGTTTACCTCAGGAGGTATCTCCGGGAACTATCCGGACTCAGATACAGCAGTGATTGGACCGGTGATTTTGTCTTCAGAGTGGCGAAAGTATACCATTGATTTGCGAGGCAAGGATTTGTCTTATATTAGCGGCGGATTTGCCTGGACGACCAGTGAGGATGTTAACCAAGTGGAATGCACGTTTTATTTAGATGACATGCGATTTGAATAATAAATACCAATCATAAAAAATAATTTTTTAAATTATTTTAATCCTAATGTAGGGGCGAAACCATGTTTTCGCCCTTTTTATTTGGGCGAATACACGGAGTCACCACTACAAAAAAAATGAATTACTTTTTTGGAATTGGTTTGAAACATGTTCAGAAACAATCAGTTAAGAAAGAAAAATAGTTAGAAAATATTGACTTAATACTTGTATTGAAAAAAATAGTTTGTTATAGTCTTAATACTAAATACGTTAAATAATCACCAAAATTGATTTTGTTTTTCCAGACGCTTCAATGAGAAGCAACAGAATTAAAATAGGGCAGTTAATTAGGAGATTGGCCAAAAAAATTATTCTGCCAATCTTTAAACTGGGTTTAATTCCCCGA
>CAZIRV010000101.1:0-8236 GCA_964541845.1 uncultured Planctomycetales bacterium | reverse complement strand
GGTATCCTAATTGTGCTTCCAGTTCGTCTGCTTCGTCAGGAGTAATCGTATGTTCTTTAAGCTCTGCCTGTTGATGGATATGTTCAAGGGAAACTCCAACTTCGTCAACAAGATAACTTTCCCAGAGACGATGCGCGCGGATAATTTGAAGAGCCCCTGCTTTTCCAAAAGCTGTTAGCCGCAATCCGGTTCCTGAAACATGAAGCAATCCTTTTTGTTCCATTTTTGAAGCGATTAAGATTGTTTGTTTAGTCCCAAGACCAAGCGCTCCGGCTAACGACAGAGTAGTTGCCGACATTTTTTGATATTCACTATTATGAATGTGTTTTAAGGCGTCTTCAAAAAGGATGCGCTCTGATTTTTTACGTTTCCAGAACATGGATGACTTTTATGAGCGCCATTTAATTGAACAGCCCATGGTTGGATGTTGTTTTTCTGCTATTGGGAGTCCAGCGGCATGATTGTTTAAGGCTTCTTTTAATTCTTCGTGGGAGACTTTTGTTTCATCTTCCCAGTTATCATCAATACGCCCATGGTAAATTAATTTATGTTTTTTATTAAAAACAAAAATGTCCGGCGTACATTGAGCTTTAAAAGATTTTGCTACTTCTTGCGTTTCATCTATAAGATAAGGAAAATTAATATTCAACTCTTTAATTTTATCAATCATTTTATCCGGAGCATCTTGTGGATAATCAGGATGCATATTAGGATTAATTGCTAAGGTGTTCATATGTAAAGCACATGCATATTTTGCCAATTGAATGAATCGTTCCCAAATAGCAATGGCATAGGGACAATGATTACATGTAAAGGCAATAATTAACCCCCGTTCTCCATATTGATCACTTCCCTTATGTATTTTTCCGAAAGGATCTTTTAATTTGAAATCAGGCATTTCTGTGCCAAGGGGTATAAAAATAGATTCTAAAATGGCCATAGGTCGCTCCTATTATTAAGTTTATTTTAATTATAAATCAACTTCTAGAAGGGTCAATGAAAAATGGGTATAAAAATAAGGTGACGGATTAAATTTTTTCGCTATAATCCTTACTCAATGAGCAAAAAATATTTTAGAATTAAAGCTGTAATTTTTGATATGGACGGGGTGATTACGAACACAATGCCGGACCACTATAGGGCCTGGCGGGTAGTTTTGGCTCAAGAAAGCATTTCAGCTACCCATAATGATGTTTATAGTCGTGAAGGTCAGCCAGGGTTGGCTTTTGTTTATGAAATTTTTGACCAATATGGACTTACGATTACAAAAACAAAGGCTTTGGCTATTTTACAAGAAAAAGAAGATTATTTTAAAAAAATTGTAAAAACACGTTGGATACAAGGCAGCCGTAGTTTTTTAAAAAATTTACATCATTCGGGCATTCACCTTGCCCTGGTGACAGGAACGGCCCGCCATGAGTTACACAAAATTTTACCGGAGGCTATTTACAATCTTTTTTCGGTAACGATTACCGGTGATGAGGTTAAAAATGGGAAACCTCATCCGGAGCCTTATCAAAAAGCTTTAGAGAAATTTAAAATTAAACCAAACGATGCCATCGTTATCGAAAACGCCCCCTTTGGCATTCAATCCGCAAAGCAAGCCGGAATACAATGTTTGGCGTTGGAGACTTCCCTTCCTCCTTCCTGTCTTCAGGAAGCAGATGGGATATTTACATCAATTAAAGAATTGAGAGAAAAAATCAGATTTAGTGTAAAGGAGTGATTATCATGAATCTACCGGAAAATTTAATTTTAAAACAAATGCTTGTTGGGCCATTGGACAATTTTTTATATTTTTTAGGTGATGCAGACACTAAAGAAATAGCTGTAGTAGACCCTGCCTGGGATGTGGATTTTCTTTGTGAAAAAGCTGAAAAAAGTGGATTTAAAATTACCGCTGTTTTTTTAACACATGGGCATGACGACCATGTCAATGGAGTAGAAACTCTGCTTTCCCGGCATGATGTTCCCGTATACGTTTCTAAATATGAAGCCAAACCTAAGCATAAAAATATTATTAAAATTGAAAATTATCAAAAATTAAAAGTGGGTAATATTGAATTTGAGTGCATTCATACCCCGGGACATACGTCTGGATCGCAGTGCTTTAAATATAAAAATATTTTAATTACAGGTGATGTCATTTTTATCGATGGATGCGGACGTTGCGATTTAGCCGGTGGAGATGCATCCCAAATGTATAATACTCTCTATGATGTTCTCATGAAACTTTCAGATGATACTGTTTTATATACGGGCCATGATTATGGACCAACGCCATTCGCGACACTAAAATCTCAAAAGAAAACTAATCCGTATCTTCGCTGTAAAGATAAAAATGAGTTTTTGCGTCACCGGGGAGAATAGCTACGCCTCAGAAATCGCTCAATCAGATTGGCCAAATCTACCATAAATCTGAACGCGAAAAGTCAAAATTTATGGCCTAACGGAGTATATGAAAAATTTTTTAGTTAAACATCCCTTTATTCTCGCGTTTGGCACACTTCAAATTTTCTTTGCTGCTCCTGGACAAACTTTTTTAATCTCATTGTTTATTCCGTATATTTTTAAAGAAGTCGGTATTTCCCAAAGTGCTTTTGCCGGAATTTATTCCGCGGCCACGCTATCGGCGGCGTTACTACTTAATCCTGCCGGACGGTTAATTGACAAGCATTTACTCCAAACAGTCATCAAAGTCATTATTTTTTGTATGGCTGTTGGATGTTTTGTGCTTTCAATCGCTAATAATATAATTGGATTATTCATCGGTTTCTTTATCCTACGTCTTATTGGGCAAGGGGTTTTTGGTTTAACAGCCAGTACGTTAATGATTAAAAAATTTGAAAAAAATAGAGGGAAATCTATGGGGATTATCACCCTGGGCTTTCCTCTCTCAGAGGCTATTTATCCCTCCATTGCTATTCTTTTAATTTCTATTATTGGGTGGCGTTTTACTTATGTATTTTTTGGGCTATCCAATATTTTTTTAATGCTACCAGTACAACTTTATCTTTTAAAAAAGGCTAATATCAAACATGGCGAATTTTTGCCCGGTGAAATTGATGTTAATCCCCAACATTTACGTGGCAACCCTGAACAACGGAAAATCCGTCCCCATAAAGATTTTACTTTAAAAGAGGTTATGAAAGATTTTAAATTTTATTTAATTTTAGCCTCTTCTGCTCTTCCTCCTATGGTTGTTACGGGACTATTTTTTCATCAAGGAAGCTTATTTGAAGCGAACCAATGGTCGCTACAATTGGCGGCTACGGGAATTTTTACTTATGCTGTTTGCAAAGCCATTGGATCTGTTTGGATTGGAATGGTTGTAGATAAATATGGTCCGCTCATTCCATTTGTCATTTTAATTACACTTCTCGGGGCAGGAACCTATTTGGCATCTTGTGGGGGATCAACAATCATTATTTTTATTTATTTCTGTTTAATTGGAGCCGCTCTTGGTTTTAGCAGCCCGGTGATGAATGTGGTTTGGCCTCATTTTTATGGAGTGAAATATATGGGAAGTATCAAAGGTTTTGTGGCAACCTTTCGAAATGGTTTTACAGCTTTAGGCCCACTTCCTATTGCTATGGCATTAGACATGGGTATTTCCATTAACCTGATATTAAAGTGGATAGCTCTTTTTATTTTTGCGATGACCATATTACCCATCATTGTCTGGAAAATGGATAAGTAATACCAAATCCACTAATTAATTCCTGATATTAATTTTACTTAGGATCGGCTCAAAAATAATCTCGACAACTATATATCTCAACCCGACAACACCTATGTCATGATTGTCGAGGTTATTTTTGAACGATTCCTTATCTCGACGTTTTTGGAGTAAGTAAGCTTTTTAAATGAGTACTTATTTAATGGAATTGGTATAATACATAAAAAAACGTTTTCTTTCACGGTTATTTCATTTCGCTTTAAGTTTTAATGCGGTTTTGATGATCCAGCTATAAATTTTGAATGGTAGAAATTTTCTTAATATTGAAAGAATTTTACTTTCAATATCAGGAACATTTCTAAATGGAGTTTTTTTTGCTTCAATAAGTTTCTCAGCTAAGCCCGCAACATCCTCTGCATTTTTATGACAGTTTGCCACATGTTCCATGGTTATTTTTTTTAATTGTTGAGAATAGGTGTAATAGGGGCTTTCCGGATTATCAAAATTTTTAGCGTAACACGCGTTTTCATTAAAAATTTTTGTTTTATACGTTCCCGGTTCAATAAGTACAACATCAATTCCAAATAATTTCAACTCATAGCGTAAACTTTCACTAAAAGCCTCTAATGCCCATTTGCTCGCGTTATACGCGCCAAAAGCAGGCGATGTTGAAAATCCCGCGACACTGGAAATATTGATGATCTTGCCCTGCTTTCGTTGCCGCATTAATGGGATTATCGCGCGGGTAACGTTTTGAACACCAAAAAAATTGGTTTCCATCTGTTGACGAATTTCATTATCTGTTAAATCTTCAAAAAATCCTCCGAGCCCATATCCAGCGTTATTAACAAGAATATCGACATAGCCATATTTAGCTGCTATTTCGTATACAGCTTTATGAATAGAGTCTTTGTCCGTCACATCCAAAGCATAAAGATCTACTGCGCCATTACGCTTAGTGACTTCATTTAAAAGAGGTTGTTTTTTTTGAAGGTCGCGCATAGTCGCGATAACCTTATGACCTTTAGAAGCAAACCGGGCCGTCATTAACAGGCCAAACCCACTGGAACAGCCTGTAATTAATATAATTTTAGGAGAGGAGGTTTTATTCATTTAGGGCTTACAAAAAGATGACTGTTCATAATTATACCAAATCATCGATCGCGTAATTTAAACTGTACCATTATTTACAAACTTTTAAAGAACGCGCAGTTTTCTGTATCATCAAGGCATCAAGGAGTGTTATGGCAATCATGGCTTCCACAACAGGAACAACGCGAGGGCAGATACAAGGATCATGACGGCCTTTAACTTTTATTGTAGTATCTTTTAATTCAATAGAGACCGTTTGTTGTGTTTGGGCAATTGAAGAAGTTGGTTTAACAGCAACGCGAAGAATAATATTTTCTCCATTGGAAATGCCTCCAAGGATTCCTCCGGAATGATTGGTGCGTGTACGAATTTTTTTACCATCCATAAAAAATTTATCATTATGTTCTGAGCCCAACATTTGAGCGGCTTTAAAACCCTCCCCAAATTCAATTCCTCGAATGGCTCCAATAGACATTAAGGCATGAGAAAGTTTTGCGTTGAGTTTATCAAAAACAGGATCACCCAATCCGGCAGGACATCCATGAACAACGGCTTCGATAATGCCTCCGACAGAATCACAGTTTAATCTGGCTAAATCAATTTTTTGAACCATTTTTTCAACGGCATCTGAATCCGGGGTCCGAACAATATTTTTTTCAATAACAGAATAATCAAATTTTTTCGCGTAGACACCACCAATGGCAAGTGTGTAGGCGACAATATTGACAGAGTTTTCTCGTAAGATTTTTTTGGCGATCGCACCTGCCGCGACACGTGTTGCTGTTTCCCTTCCGGAAGAACGCCCTCCTCCCCGATAATCACGGATGCCATATTTTTTAAGAAATGTAAAATCTGCATGCCCTGGACGAAATGAGTCTTTAATATCAGAATAATCTTTAGAGCTGTGACCCTTATTACGAATAAGCATCGCCAAAGCTGTTCCCGTAGTCTTTCCTTCAAAAACTCCTGAAAGAATTTCTACCTGATCTGTTTCCTGGCGTTGTGTCGTAATTTTACTTTGACCGGGACGACGACGATCAAGCTCAAATTGAATATCGGATTCGGAAAGGGGAATATTAGGTGAAACGCCATCAACAGTCACCCCAATAGCAGGCCCGTGGCTTTCTCCAAAAGTAGTTATTTTAAAAAATTTTCCAAAAGAATTTCCAGCCATTTACACCAGTTCCATTAATTAATTCCTGAAACTAAATTTCATTTTACAAATCGGTTACTGCTCCCAAAGAAGCAGAGCTGACATTTTTTTGATATTTACTAAGCACTCCTCGTGTATAACGAGGCTTAGGTTGCTTCCATTTTTTTAATCTTGATTTAATTTCTGCATCTGAAAGGTTAAGCATTATTTTTTGTTTTGCAGAATCAACCGTAATAGAATCTCCATTTTTAATAATAGCCAACGGACCTCCCACATACGCTTCCGGCGTAATGTGTCCAACCACAAAACCATGACTTCCTCCGGAAAACCGTCCATCCGTAATAAGGGCAACATCTTTCCCTAAACCTTTTCCCATCACCGCAGAAGTTGGCGATAACATTTCGCGCATTCCAGGGCCTCCTTGCGGTCCTTCGTAACGAATGACAATCACATCCCCTTTTTTAATGCTTCCATCAAGAATACGTTTCAAGGCGGTTTCTTCTGAATCAAATACTTTAGCCTTTCCAGTAAAACAACTCCCCTCTTTTCCGGAAATTTTTGCAACGGCCCCTGTTGGAGCCAAGTTGCCATAGAGAATAACAAGATGACTATCTTTTTTAACAGGATTATCTAACGGACGAATAATCTCTTGTTTTTTAGGATAAGGTTTTACTTGAGAAAGATTCTGTTTAACGGTCTTTCCAGTGACGGTTAAACAATCTCCATGTAATAAGCCTTTATCTAACAGAATTTTCATAAGAGGTGTAATCCCTCCAATACTTACCAAATCTGCCATCACAAACCGTCCACTTGGTTTAAGATCAGCTAAAACAGGAACTTTTTTTCCTATACGTGTAAAATCATCAATACTTAATTTTACGTTAGCTGCATGCGCCATGGCTAATAAATGTAATATTGCGTTGGTAGAACCTCCCAAGGCGATCACAACCGTAATCGCGTTTTCAAAGGCTTTTTTAGTGAGAATATCTTTGGGACGAATGTCTTTTTTGATTAAATTTAAAACCGCTTTACCGGCATTAACACAGTCCATTTCTTTTGCTCGTGAAATGGCCGCTTGAGCTGAACTATTGGGTAAGCTCATGCCTAAGGCCTCAATCGCGCTTGCCATTGTGTTAGCAGTATACATCCCTCCACAGGATCCTGCCCCTGGAATTGCACAGGATTCTACTTCATCTAGTTCTTTAGCAGAAATTTTTTTATTGGCACGGGCTCCCACGGCTTCAAAAACTGAAACAATATCGACATCTTTTTTTTTATGATATCCCGGAAGAATGGTTCCCCCATAAACAAAAACCGATGGGCGATTTAGTCGTGCCATGGCAATTAAACATCCCGGCATATTTTTATCACAACCCCCAATAGCCACAATCCCATCAAAACCTTCACATCCTGCCACAGTCTCAACTGAATCCGCAATAACCTCACGAGAAACTAATGAATACTTCATTCCCTCTGATCCCATGGAAATTCCATCAGAAATGGTAATGGTATTAAAGATAATCGCCTTTCCCCCATTTTTATCCACTCCCTGGGCAGACTTTTTGGCAAGCATGTCAATATGCATATTGCAGGGGGTGACCATACTCCATGTTGAAGCAATCCCAATTTGGGATTTTTTAAAATCTGCTGTCTTAAATCCAACAGCACGTAACATTGCACGGCTTGGTGCACGATCATAGCCATCAACAACGATGGAAGAATAAGGACGCATATTTATTTTTTTTTGTTTTGTCATAACCAACTCTTTTCTTTTTTTAGTGTTTCTTCATAGTTTTTAATTTTGTCATCAAACTGCAAAGTCCATCCAATTTGATCTAATCCTTTTAAAAGGCATTCTTTGGCAAAAGAATGAATATCAAAATTATATTCCTTTCCTTCTACATCAATTAAAAGTTGTTTTTCAAGATCAGCACTCATCTGTACTCCTGGATTAGCCGTAGTTTGTTTAAACAAACCTTCGACTTGATTAGTGCTTAATTGTACAAGTAAAATACCATTTTTTATACAATTGTTATAGAAAATATCCGCAAAACTGGGAGCTACAATAACACGGAATCCAAAATCAGATAATGCCCACGGTGCATGTTCCCGACTGGAGCCACAGCCGAAATTATCACGAGCTAATAGAATCGTTGATTGACGAAATTTTGGTTTATTTAAAATAAAATCAGGATTTTCCTGAGTGCCTTCATAATCTAAATAACGCCATTCATGAAACAAATGAACCCCAAAATCGGTTCGCTCAATTTTTCGTAAAAATTGCTTCGGGATGATTGCGTCTGTATCAATAT
>CAZIRV010000100.1:0-8352 GCA_964541845.1 uncultured Planctomycetales bacterium | reverse complement strand
TTGTCTCGACGCTTTTACGAGAAATAAAAGAATTAAAGCAGTACAATTATTTAATAGAATTGGCATGAAATGTCAATGTGTTCAAGGGACTTCTTACAGACTTTTTTCTTTCTGTTCGACGAGACTTTTAAACCTTGGATTGGTATAATACCAAATCCATTAAATAATTGCTCTATTTTTAAGGTTGCTGTGTCTCGTTGAAGCGTCGAGACAAACAAAATAAATTTTGGTCATTATTTAATGGATTTGGTATTATATGTAGATTCTATAATCGGGAAGCGATAGCCTGATGTACAGGAATTTCAATGTTATAAAAAACTTTGTCATTCCCGCAATCTTTTGGCGGGAATGACAAAAGAACAAAAATTTTCAAATATTAATTTTTATAGTTACAGGAAGGTTGCGTTCTAATATTATTTCTTGATCTTTATGTTTGAATACCAGTTTTTTACCTTCACGTAATGAATACGTTACCTGCTTCTGTTCTATTTCCACATCCATAGTCTTTCCACGGATAGTAATTGGAAACTTTATTTTTTTCATTTTTTCTAATAATTTTGGATTAAAACAAATTTGGCCGTCATCATCCCTCATCCCCGCGATACCGTAAACAACCCCCAACCACGTCCCCCCCATCGCCGCGATATGGGCACCGTCAGCAACATTTCCGGAAATATTTCCAAAGTCCATTAAAACAGTATGTTGAAAATACTCAGCAGCCAAATCCGGGTATTCTATCTCTGCCGCTATAATCCCCTGAGCACAGGCAGATAAAGATGAATCTCCTGTCGTTAAAGGATCATAGTATTCAAAATTCTTTTTTTTCTCTTCAAACGTAAATTGATGACTTAATAAAAACATGGCCATAACAACATCCGCTTGCTTGATGACCTGGTGTCGATAAATTACCAGAGGGTGATAATGCAGCAGCAAAGGATATTTATCCGCGGGTGTATTCTCAAAATCCCACATATTCAGATCAAGAAAATTATCATCTTGGGGATGAACCCTCTTCTTTTCATCATAAGGAATATACATATGCTCCACAGCTTTTCTCCATCCTTCCACCTCCTCAGGTTCCAGCTTTGTTTCCCGAAGAATCGTCATAAGACGTTGAGGATTTTGATCCTGCATAAGAGCAACCGTATCAACCGCGTATCTTAAATTTTCTCTAGCCATCATGTTGGTATATAAATTGTTGTTCACTATTGCCGTGTATTCGTCCGGACCGGTCACACCATGAATATGAAACGATCCGTCCTTTCCATCAGGATATGATCCTAAATCAAACCATAATCGGGCTGTTTCAATAAGCATCTCCATCCCATACTCATAAAGAAATTCCACATCTCCGGTAGCATCAACATATTTTTTCATTGCATAAATAATATCCGCGTTAATGTGATACTGTGCTGTTCCAGCCGCGAAAAAAGCGGATGTTTCTTCTCCATTAATGGTTCTCCAGGGAAACAATGCCCCTTTCTGATTAACCTGTCGGGCCCGTTCTCTGGCCTTATCTAACAGACTGTAGCGAAACTTTAACAAATTTCTTGCGATCCTTGGTTTTGTATAAATAAGAAAAGGTAGAATGAATATTTCAGAATCCCAAAAGTAATGCCCATCATAAGCCGAACCTGTTAGTCCTCTGGCTCCAATTCCCGCGCCTTCTGTCCGCACCGAAGCCTGATAAATATGGAAAAGATTAAACCTGATAACCTGTTGCGTCCGTTGATGCCCGCCTTGTATTTCTACATCACTTTTATCCCAAAATTCTTTCATTAAACGTTCTTGTCCATCAATAATTTTCTCATGACCCAACCGGATGGAATTATCCAAAGTCCTTTCTACACGATCACAAAGATCTTTCGGATCAGCTCCCCGAGAAGAATGGTAGGAAGCATACTTAATCATCTCAACCGGCCTTCCTTTCTCAGCGAAGATCGTATAAACAATTTTTCCACCGTCCTCGTATGTTGTAACTTTTTGATCATAGTTATTTTCTGTTGTAATGATATGATCAATTCCACAACCTAATGTCATTTTACTCTGTTTCGTTCGGTATCCTAAAACGAGTCGATGAACAGTATCCCGTAAAACTTCGGTATTGAGAACATTTTGACTGATCTCCTCGGCCTTACGAGGGTCATCAACATCATTTTTTTCTGAACCACTTTTTACATTGGTTAACTTTGATGAGAGAATAATATTCGCTGAATCATTGAGGACCGTAACTTCATATGTCATCAGAGCTAAGTGTCTAAACTCCATTGAGATTAACCGTCTTGACTTAATCATCACTTGCTTGCCGGTAGGGGTCTCCCAAACAAACCGTCTTTCTAAGATTCCTTTCTTCATACTAAGAGTACGCGCATAGTCTTTAATTTGCGCGACAGGAAGATACAGCGGTTCATCATCAACATAAATTTTGATATTTTTTGAATCAGGCACATTAACCATGGTTTGCCCTCTTTCGGCGAATCCATAGGCCTTCTCTCCATATTTAATTGGCCATGACTCATAAAAGGCGTTAATAAAGGTTCCCCTCTGAGCATAGGGAGCCCCTTCTTCCATATTTCCTCGCATCCCTAAATAACCATTGGCCACAGTGAAAAGAGTTTCATCCTGAGCAAGATATTCTTCAGAAAATTTTTCCTGAACAATACTCCAATCATGGACAGGATAAATATCTTCAGGAGGTAAAAGAATTTTATGATTTTTCATCAAAAATAACCTCTTAATTTTATTGATATAATAATAAACACAAATTTAGCTTTTAATTCTATTAGATAGCAGTGCTGCTGTCAATATTATACCAATTCCATAACCACCACCCAAAGGTGGTGGCTATAGAGTTAAATTTCCATAATCATTTTTTAGGGGTGACTATTTATTTTAAATGCTTATTTATGGTCTCAACGAGAGGGGCTAATTCCTCAATGACTTTTACCTGAATATCATTTTCAAAAAGTATTTTCATGCCTTTTGGCTTAACAAAAATTTGCGGTTCTCTTAAAGCGAACACGACTTTTTTAATTCCTGCCTTAATTATTCTTAACGAACATGGCTTTTTCCCTGAGAGTCGTTCTCCGCAAGGTTCTAAAGATGAGTATAGTGTAGCCCCCACCAAATCCTTTTCAGAAAATCCGGCTTTTTTGAGAGCCACTTCTTCTGCATGCATACGCTGGCCTAATTCTCTTGTGAACCCGGTAGAAATAATTTTTTTATCAGGGCTTATAATGATCGCTCCTACAGAAAAAGACCCGTCACTCATAGAACACTTTTTTGATAATTCTATTGTTTCGTGAAGTATTCTATAATCAAAGTCCATATTTTTATACCTTTATAATAATTCCATTAAATAATGGCCAAAACCAATTTTGCTTTTCTCGATGTTTCAACGAATAGCAGCCTTAAAACAGAGCCATTATTTAATAAAATTAGTATTATCAGAAAAATTGTATGTCAACATAGCAACATCACCAATTTTTTCAACTCCTTTTAAAATCATACGACTGTTTTTATTATATTTAAATACTCCTGCTTTCATGAACTGAGGAGCTTTTTTTTCTCCTACAAAAAATGGGGCAATGGAAACTTGTAATTCGTCAACTAAATTATTTTCAATAAAAGATGTAATAATCCGACTTCCACCTTCAATGAGTAGTTTACGAATCCCTTTTTGATATAAATAGTCTAACATAAACTGAAGGTTTGTGGCAAAGGAAGGGCACTCTACAATTTCGGCAACATCTGATAATTTTTTTTTTAAATTTTTTGTTTTATTTTTATTGCAAAAGACAATCCTATTGACATTTCCCATCTTAAAAAAATTATATTCACTTGATAAATTTCCGGAGGATGTGATGGTTACTTTTATAGGGCTCTCCGAAAAGCCTTTTTCTAATCTTTGTTTTTTTCTTTTTTCTGATCTTACTAAAAGTTTTGGGTTATCTTTTCGTATGGTCTCAGCACCAACAAAAATGGCATCACATTCCGCTCTAATGACATCGACTTTATCAAAATCTTCTTTATTAGAAAGAATAAGACGCTCATTACTTAAGTCATCAAGATATCCATCAAGCGACACTGCGCATTTAATAATAACAAAAGGCTTTTTATCCATACTAATCTGCTCCTTATTTATTGAAACGATATGAATCTCTTTATTAATAAAAAATTTCTACCCGTGTTTAAAATCTCCAGAGGTTTAATGGCAGCATCCTTATTTATTATTTTTTTATTTTAACAAAAAGTTGAATTTTTATCCATCACTTCAGGGAATAAAGTGCCAGACATCTTTACTTAATTTTTTCATTTTTTTGCCTTTTTAAGCTTTGGCGTCCAGCCTTATTTATTAGTTATTTAACTTGATATGATTTATTTTTAGTAGTAGTCTATTTTTAATATTTAATAAACTACCTCGGAGCAAGCCCACGAGGTATTGACCTAAGCATTTACAAACGAGGCAATCCTCGGGGAATTAAACCTAGTTTAAAGATTGGCAGAATATTTTTTTTGGCCAATCTCTTAATTAAATCTCTTAATTTTAGATCTCCATGAAACTAATTAAATTTCGTATTCAAAATTATAAGTCCATTATTGATAGCGGATATTGTTCTTTCCTCTCTGACCTGACCATCTTGATAGGAAAAAATGAATCCGGAAAATCTGCCATTCTTGAAGCCTTGCGTGATTTTGATAAAAATGTGTCCGCAATGCCTGAGAATGTTTATCCTTTGGATGGACGTATGGATTCTCCTTTTATAGAAACTCATTTTAAACTTGACAAAAAAGACATTGAAAATATTCAAAGAGTTGCAGAAGTTCAACTTAGCGATGGTCATGTCCAACACCTGATTCAAAATGATTTAATTTTAACAAAAAATGAAAAAGGAAAATATTGTCTTAAAAATGAATATTTTGAGCAAACACCCTTAGATTATACAAAAAATGAGGAAAAGAAAAATGAGAATGAATATTTAAATCCGTCCAAAGAGCCTGCTCCCTCTACTCAATTTTGTATGATCAAATCAACTAAGGAAAAACTAGGTGAATTGCTGCAAGGTCACGTTGTCCCGGAACTTAACCTAAAAGGAAGCGGGGAAGAAATTCAAAAAAATGTCAGCGAATTGGTCAAAACAGTTAAATCGGCTCTTCCATTTATAAAAGATAAAAGTATTCAGGATGAGGTGATTAATAATATTAGAACCATTATAAAAGAAACCCGGACATTAAACGAACAGAATAGTTTGCGGGAGAATATTCAGCAAGACTTTTCAAATGAAGAAAGGCAACGGAATGAAGAACCTAAAGGCTTCATTGACGCGGTGGTTCAAACCCTTCCTAATTTTATATTTTTTACAGAATTTTCGGATATTCTGCCTTTTAAAATTAAAATTTCAGAAATTAAAGAAAATAAGTCCGTTTGTGATTTTGCCAGAATAGCAGAATTAGATCTGGATAAAATTCTTGAAATCACAGATCCACAAAAACGCATTAATTTTCTTAATCGTCATTCGGCAATCATTAGTGGAAGTTTTCTTGACTACTGGGAGCAAAGCAATGTCGAGATGAAGGTAACTCCTGAAGGAGATCACTTGCTATTTGGCATAAATGATTGTGACACAACGGATTTTTTTAAAACAGAACAACGCAGTAAAGGATTTCAGTGGTTTTTATCTTTTTATTTACGTCTCAACTCTCAATTAGAAAAAAATAATATCGTTCTTATTGATGAGCCCGGAATAAATCTTCATGCTAAAGCACAACAAGATATCATTAAAGTTCTTTTGAGCCTGCTTTCTGATCAAACACAGGTGATGTTCAGTACGCACAGTCCCTATTTTATTGACCCGAAACATTTAAATAGAATTCAGATTATTTTAAAAAGCCCTTTCATTGGGACTAAAATTTATCAATATCCCGCACACAATGCTGATGAAGATACCCTTATTCCTATTACTACGGCGATTGGGGGTAAAAAAGTCGAAACTCGCCCTTTAAACGTCCAAATAACATTGCAATCATCAAAAAATGTGATTGTACGAAATATGGCGACGTTTTATTTTTTAAAAGCATTTTGTATTATCATTCAGAACCCTAGCATAAATGAGATCAATTTTATCCCTTCAACAGATACAAATCATTTATTGAGTCTTGTATCTTTGCTTGTCGCTCAAGAATCCAGGTTTTTTATTTTTCCCAATTATCACTCCGGAAATGATCCTCTGACACAGCAACTCAAAGAAAAATTCTTACTTGATTCTGAAAAAAATATTTTTATTTCCGTTCCTATTGATTTTTCTGTAGAAAATTTGTTCACACTAGTAGATTTTAATTCTTTTGTTCTGGAAACGGATGAAACCAGACTCTCATCTGACTCTAATTTACAACACACAGTTCGTCATCAAATTAATAAAGCATCTTTAGCAAAATCCTTCTTTGATAAAGTTAACCGGAATAAAGAAAAAATTTGTTTATCAGAGGAAACCATAAATTCTTTTAAGCATATATTTAAAAAAATTTCTTCGGAATTTAATGACACGTTTGAAGAAGAGATAAACGAAGAGTTTGAAACAGGCGAACTTCAGGAATCAGAGTTAGAATCGCCTCCCCCAAAGCGCCGCTCCATACTTGAATATCTGACTGGAAAATAAGACTGCTTATTCCGCCTTTACGATATATTATTTTCATGAAGGTAACAGATCCTTAAAATACTTCTCAAGAGCCTCAAATCCTCCAATAAGGTTGCCATTAATAAAAATTTGTGGAACCGTTACGGCGTTAGTCATCGCTTGAAGAGATTGAGTAGTTATCGTTTTACCAAGTTTAACCTCTTCATAGTCAAGACCATTATTGCTTAAAAGGGTTTTTGCCTTTGCACAAAATGGACACCCTTCTTTTGTAAATAAAGAGACCTTCATTGGCCTGGCCTCCGGGTTAATATAGTTGAGCATCGTCTCTGCATCAGAGGCCTCAAAGGGGTCGCCCTCAACTTCCGGTTCAAGAAACATCTTCTCAATAATTTTATCTTTCACAAGCATTGAATATCGCCAGGTCCTTTTTCCAAACCCTATATCAGCTTTATCCACTAACATTCCCATTTTTTCGGTAAACTCACCATTGCCATCCGGAATAAAGGTTACATTCTCAGCCCCTTGATCTTCCTTCCATGCATTCATAACAAAAGTATCATTCACAGAAAGACAAACAATCTCATCAACGCCATTTTCCTTTAATACCTTGGCACATTGGTTGTATCCGGGCAAATGAGTTGAAGAACACGTTGGAGTAAACGCTCCGGGAAGCGCAAACAAAACAACTGTCTTTCCTTTAAAAATCTCATCAGTGGAAATTTCATCCCATTCATCGTTATTTCTATATTTAAATACTACCTCTGGAACTCTTTCCCCTTCTTTATTTTTAAGCATAATTATCTCCTTTATATTCTGTGCCTACCCTTGATCAGGGGAACATGTGGGTGTACTTCTACGCTTTTTTAAAAAATACTTTATTTTTGAAACACATCGCACGCGCACAAACTTATATCAAATTCCCAACGACCTGCTATTCTTCCGAAATAGAAGTGCTAACAACGCTCAAATCATCTCCAACAATTTTAGTAATATTCAATAAAACTTTAAGAGAATCACCAACTTTTCCCATGCCGAGAATATACTCCGAATTGATTGTTGTGCCTCCAAAACTCGGAGCGTCTTCTATATTTTTTTGATCAATATCCAGGACTTCATTAACACGATCAATAATGATTCCAATTAAAGTTTCTTCAATATTTACAACAACAATACAAGTTTGTTCTGTAGCTTCAATGCTTTCCATTTCAAACTTTAACCTTAAATCAATAACAGGAATAACCTTTCCTCTTAAATTAATAACCCCTTTGACATACTCGGGAACCTGCGGAACAACGGTAACCTCCATCATTCCAATGATCTCTCTTACAGCAAGAATCTCAATGCCGTAATCGACATCTCCAAGCGCGAACGTAAGGAACTTTTTTTCTTGATCCCCTATTGATTGCTCTTGTACATCGCTTGATTTTTGTCCAATATTATTTTCCGACATAACTATGATCTCCTCTTAAAAAATTTTTGATCATTATTAAAAGTCATCTGATCCTTGATCATCATCCAAAGGAATAATATCGTCATAATTCATAACTTTCGGGCCTTCAGATTTTTTTGCTGAAAATTTTGGTTGAATATTTGACGCTGGAGCCTGGGAAACTTGCTTACGTTGCCTTGACGCGGCAATAGCCGTTTGATTAAAATTCGCAAGTTTATTTGAGGCACCACCCCCGGTTACTAACGTTTGAAGTTCCCCTACAACATC
>CAZIRV010000099.1:0-8475 GCA_964541845.1 uncultured Planctomycetales bacterium | reverse complement strand
ACCAGGAGGTCTTTTCTTGCCACTCTTTTTACAGGGGTTTTATCACATTACCTTCAGAATGCGAATATTAATGGTGTTGTGAATTCTATTTTATTGAAAATTACGTTAGTATAATACTCTCCTTTTCCATTTTCACCCCTCAATCAGGTTGAGAACCTGACGGTCCTGGGATTTCAAGAATTTATTTGACATCTATATTAAATATTGATAAACTTTGCGAAGTTTTGATCTTTTAAAAGTATTGATAGGTGCCAATTGATCGAAAAATAGATTATATTGGCTTAATAGGGAAGCGAGGTTCTTTGTTTAAGAATACTCCACGGTGCCGCCACTGTCGGTAAACATGTTATATTGTTTGCCTAGTCAGAATACTACCTGTCTTTGAATAAGTCTCCGAGCAGCGGCGAATGATTATGAAGTTAAGAATTAAACACAATATTTATCTTAATTTCTTGTAACCTTTTTTATGCTTTTGGAGATGAAAAAGGTTTTTTTTGTTTTATATAGTAAATACTTTTTCATCTTTTAAATAAATATTTTCTGTCTCTGTTCGGAAATCAGGACATCTCCGAGCAGAGATAAGAAAAATTTCATCATAAGCACCCTCTTTTTCTATCTCGTTAGAGATATGAAGAAAAGGGTTTTTTGTTTTTATACAACCAAAGATTTAATGGAGTTAGTAAATGTTTATATTAATACCAATCCTATTAAATAAATGCTCACTTAAAAAGTTTATTTAATCGTAATATCGTCGATATAAATAAAATTAAATTAGGAATTAATTAGTGGAATTGGTATTAATTGAAAAGGGTGGGGTTCTTGTTTGGCCGTTGATGATGCTTTCGTTTGTTGCGCTTACATTTATTATTGAACGAGGTGTTTTCTTTTTTGGTGAATCAAGAAATAGAAGCCCTCGTGACACACAAAAAATTCTTTCATTTGTCGAAAAAAATCGATTTATGGAAGCTGAGAGTTTAGCAAAACGGTTAAATAAAGATTTTATTGCCCGAACACTACTAAATGGGTTAGTTCATAGAGAATATTCTCTTTCCAGAGCATTAGAGACACAGGCTTTGAATGAATTACGTAGAATGAAAAAGAATTTAACAGTGTTAGATACGGTTATTTCTATTGCTCCATTATTAGGCATTTTGGGTACCGTGATTGGAATCATTTTTTCTTTCGATCTTTTAGGAGGCGAGGGTATTGGCGACCCTACGGCCGTGACAGGAGGTATTTCAGAAGCGCTTATTACAACAGCCGCAGGTTTGATGATTGCCATTATTACCATTATTCCATACAACATCTTTCAATCGCGTTATCAAAGGGCTGTGGAGGAATTAGAAAGTGTTTGTTCGGTGTTTGAAATTATTATGAAAGAGGCAATTACAAAAAATCAATCATGAAACTTAATCAAACAGCTATTCAGCGCCCACGTATTGAAATGTTGCCATTAGTGGATTCCTTCTTCCTCATTTTGGTTTATTTTATTTATGCTTTTGTATCAATGTCTGTTCATAAAGGTGTTCCACTTGATTTGCCCCAAGCAGCAACAGCAGTCATTAAGAATGAAGAGCATGTTGGTATTAGCATTACTAAAGAAGGAAAAATTTTTATTAATAAAGTTGAAATTGATAAGCAGGGATTAAAAAAGTATTTAGAAGATTTAAAAGTACAAATGAGAACAAAACCTAGTGTGCTTTATATTTATGGGGATAAAAAAGCTTCGCATGGAGATGTTATTGAGGTTTTTGATCTTATTCGAAAGGTAGGTATTCAAAAAGTTTTTATTGAGACAAGGAGAGAGGGAGATTAGTCACGAGCTTAAATGTGGATTTAGCGGTGCTGTTATTGTTCATGCTTTATTTTTTGGATTTTTATATATGCAAGTTAAAACGCTACCAAAAATAGAAACGATCATTGCACCTTCAAGTTTAGAAGTTCGCTTGGTTGCTTCTATTCAACCGAAGAAATCTATTGTTAAGAAAATTATTGAAGAACAAAAGAAGGTGGAAAAAATAATAGAAGTTCCGAATGCAGTTAAGAGTGAATTAGAACCTGTGCAAGAAGAATTAAACAACTCTTTGCCAGTAAAACAATTTACTCCTCTTATTAAAACACCAGCATTGGAGAAGGTATCTGAGGTTAAACAGGATGTCCCGAAAGCCGTAAATAAAAATATAAGTATATTGCTACCTGTTAAAGAAATTAAAAATATACCAGAAATAAAAAAAAGTAAGGTTAAAGAAAATATTATTGAAGATAGGCTAATCCATGGTGATGAAATTATAGAAAAACCACCTGAGGACGCCAATTTAACCATTGGGGCTTATGTTGAAGCAAAAGAAAAACAATCACAGAATAAACCTCCTTCTTATCCACGGCTTGCGCGTGAACGGGGTCATGAAGGGACGGCAATTTTAAGAATTCAAATTACGTCAAAAGGGTTGGTTAATGGTGTTCAATTGTTAGAAACCTCGGGGTTTAAAATGTTAGATAAGGCAGCCATCAAATCGGTAAAGGAATGGAAATTTCAGCCTGCGACACGATTTGGAATGGTTGTGAAAAGCGTGTTAGAAATACAATTTGTTTTTAAACTTAATGAAATAAAAGGAGATGTCTGATGCAAAAGAAGATTCAAATTATTATGTTACTTATTTTAGCTGTGCCTTCTTTGGCTATAGCTGGACAACGAAGAGATGATTTCTCTGATGAAAGAGGCATTAAAAAGGTAGTGATCACAGCTACCCGGAGTGAGGAACGCCTCAAATCTGTTCCCGCGAAGATTGAAGTTATTGATAGTAAAACAATTGAAAGGACGGTGGGAGAGACTATTACAGAGCAACTGAAAAAAAACAGTTCTATTGGCGTGATTGAATATCCCGGGGCTTTGGCTGGAATTGGTATTCGTGGTTTTAGGCCTGAATTTTCAGGGATTACCAAACATTCTGTAATTCTTATTAATGGTCGCCCGGCAGGAGCAACTAATTTAGCGACTATTCTTTCTCACAATATTGAACGCATCGAAGTTTTAAAAGGTCCCGCATCATCTTTGTATGGGGGTGAAGCTATGGGTGGTGTTGTGAATATTATTACAAAGAAAAATACGGGCAAGTTAACAGGAATGTCAGAAGTAAGTTTTGGATCTTTTGAGACTACTTCCCAAAAAGTGGCGGTTGGCGGTAGTTTGGGCAAGAGATATGATTTTGATTTTTTTGCCAGACATTATAATCAAGCTGATAATTTTAGAATGGGTAATGGTAACAAGCGGGCTAATACTAAGTATGAAACTTTAAACGGAAGTATGCGTTTTGGGGTTGATCTGGGAGAAACATGGAGAGTTGACATTAGCGGGGATCGTTATCAAGGGTTCGATATTGAAACGCCAGGGGATATTATTAATGAGGATAACAAATCAGGGGTTAAAGATATTGCCCGATATGGGATTGATGCGCGTATTGGCGGTAAGCTTGGTGAAAATAATAAAGTTGAATTTACGGCGTATAAAACAAATGAAACTTCTGAGTCGTTTAAGAATTATACGGGTTATACAACTCCTGTTCAGGTCGATGCTTATCGGAGTTTTGATTCAGATACTGACTGGTTTGGCCTGCAGTTTAAGAATGAATATACATGGAATGGACATCGATTTATAACAGGTTTTGATTATCAGGATATTGATAAGAGAAGCCGTAGTTATAATCAGGATGGATCAAGAAAAGCCCCCTATTCGCCGGATGAAGGGCGTGAAAATTGGGCTGGCTATGTAGAAACAATTTGGAAAGCCTTTGATGAACGACTTACGGCAACGGCAGGTGGTCGATACGATATGTTTAAGATATCAACAAAAACAACACCCTTTAAGACAAATTTTACACCAAATTCTGAAAACTTTTCTACTTTTAGTCCCAGAGCCGGATTAAGTTATAATTTTGATCAAGGTTTTCGTCTTCACACAACTGTCGGTAGAGCTTTTGTGCCTCCCAGTGCCGCTCAGCTTGCCGGATATGCTGAAACGGTTGATAGTAATGGTGTGACCAATATTACAAAAGGTAATGCAGATCTTGACTCGGAAACTTCCTTAACCTATGACGTTGGTGTTGGTTATGCTTTATCGAAATGGGGGATTTCGGCAGATGTTACTTATTTTAATACAGATGTTAATGATAAAATTATTCGAACAACGTCTGGTACGACGACTACTTATGAAAATAGTTTTGGCGCTGCAATGGAAGGGTTGGAGACCGATATTTCATTTGATGTCGGGGCGACTCTCAATTGGGAGCGATCCGTGTCTTTTTTTATTAATTCTACCCAACTATTAAAGGCCAAAGAAGAGCTATCTGATGGATCAGCAAAGGATATTCAAAATGTAGCTAAAATGACTGTTAATTATGGTGTTCAATATGACGATGGAATATTTGATAGTAAGCTTAATTTTCGTAGCCAGGGAACAATGAAGGACACTAATTGGAATCTCGCAGGACGTCCTGAGGTCAAATATCCTACTATTACAGTGGCAGATTTGGTTATTAACGCAAATTTTCTTGATAATCATAAAATAACTTTAAAAATCGATAATCTCTTCGATAAAGATTATTTTGAAAAACAAGGATTTCCGAAGCCTGGGAGAGCTTTTTATGGGAGCTATACATATAAATTTTAAAGAAGTAATCCAAATATATTTTAATATATAGGAATCTTAATTGGAAAAAAATGTAGTAAAAATAAGCCTCAAAAAATGTTGTATGCTGGTCATATTATTGGCCACAGCTTCTATTGTATTTTTTAAGATATTTGATAAACCAAAAAAACAACATATCCAAATAAATTCTGTTTTTGAACAGCCAGGAGTCTTAATTATTAAAAATGCAAAAAATGTTAAGTTTATTAAAGTTTATAATCACAACGGTAATCTTATTGCTCAAGCAAAAGGATATAATCAGTCAATTATAGAAGTACGTTTTCCCTGGGTTTCCAAAGAGATGTATCGGATCGTTTCGGATGATGGTTTAGACATGAATCTTTCTGCACCAGATAAGGTTCCCATATTTCTTATTAAAATTCATGCACCCCTTGGTCAAAAACCCTACCAATTTATTTTTAATGAAGGGGATACACGTATTTCGACTAAAGATATCATTCTTCCCGCTTCTTCCGGGGAAGTTGTCAATATTATGCTGGAAATTGAAAAATTAGCAGATAACAAAGAGAGAGTGTTTCAAGTATTTGGAGAAGTCTCCGAAAACAAATCCGAAAACCTTGTGATGAATCCGGAGTTCCATGGAAATGAACACAAACTTTTATTTGAATTTGATAAAGTCATTATGACAAGTCGTCTTCAGATATCCAAACCCGGTGGAAGCATTTCATTCAATATTAAAAATGGGAACTTTGAGCTTCCGATCAAGATTAAAATTATAGATAGTCATCTGAAGGAAGATAGCATTGTTTTAGAACGCTGGCTTCTTCCGACGGATAGTTATGGCCTGTTTGATTCAAAGTATGCGGTGGATCAAATCAATATGCCAAACCCTTTTTGGAATAAGGTTATGCCTTGGTTTGGCGTTAAACCTAAAAGTATTAATTTCTGGGAACCTTTTACCCATCAGACGCTGGTTATCCGCAATAAAAATGATTACCCTATAACATTATTATTTTCTTCAATGGTATTAGATATAAACACTGACAAACAATCTTCTTATTTTCAATCCCCGTCGATAGAGGCGACAGGGGGGACGGATCAAATTATTTCCTATATACAAATAAAAGCACAAAGTAAAAGTTATTGTGTTCTTCCTGTTTATGTTGCAAAGGACACGCCTGCCGGAACATATAACCGTCGTGTGACGATTACTCCTCTTGGCTCTAACAGAGTTATAAAAACATTGGAAAGTCCCATCAATGTGATACGCTCTAATCCTCTTTTTACCGCCTGGATGGCTTTGACGACTATTTTAAGTCTTCTATGGGGGGGTATTATTTTTATTTTTTATCGTAAACTTATCAGGTCATTAGGTGTGAGAAACATGGTTTTGCTTTCTCTCCTGGGTTCAATGAAGTTTTGTCTGCAGTTTGCCGGTGGTCTTGTATCGAATGTCCTTCATGCTTTTTTGGGTCCATTCAATATACTTGTGGGTGGCTTATTAACAGAGGTCATGACGTATCTTGTTATAACAGCTATTATTTTTCTAGTTCCGAGAGTAGGAGCGATGACGCTGGCGGGGATGGTTTCATACTTAATGAGTGGAATTCTTTTCGGGTCATTCACATTGACAAACTTTATTATGATCATTAACACAATCGCTTTTCGAGAAATATTACTTTATATTTTTGGCATTACCAGGGGGAACTCCTGGCATAAAAATCCAAAGATAATACCACTAATGCTCGCTCTTGGAATAGCTGATGCGGCGAGTGGTTTTACATCGTTAACACTCAATACTTTCTTCTACAGAATGTTCTATGCAGAGTGGTACATTTTTCTTCAAGTCATTGTAACAGGATTTTGTTACACGGCCTTAGGTGTATATCTTGGAAAATCATTGGGCTTAAGTCTGCGAAAGGTTCAATTATGATAAAGATTAGAGATTTAAATTTACAATATCGTGGGTATCAAGAATTTGCCCTTAATAAAATTAATTTGCAAGTTAAGACCGGTGAGTTGGTTCTGATGACAGGATCAACAGGTTGTGGAAAATCTACATTTTTAAATTGTTTAAATGGAATTATGCATTATGAAAGCAACACAATCATCAATGGCACTGTTTTCATTGATGGTCAAAATATTCAAAAAATTAAGATTGCTGATCTTTGTAAAATTGTTGGAACGGTTTTTCAAAACCCTGAATCTCAAATATGCACATCAACACCTGAATCAGAGATTGCTTTTGGTTTGGAAAATATGAATACTCCCCGAGAAATTATGCATCAAAGAATAGAGGAGGCCCTTAATATAACGGGGCTATCATCTTATAAACATCAACAAGCCGTCACTCTTTCCGGGGGTCAAAAACAGCGTTTAATGCTTGCATGTGTTCTGGCATTAAAACCAAAGATCCTTTTATTGGATGAACCCATAAGTCAGCTTGACCCTCAAGGAGCACAAGAAATTCTTAATATCATTTATAAATTAAAAAAGAAGAGTGGGCTATCGGTCATTATGATTGAGCATCGTATTGAGGAAACGATGGCTTTAGCCGATCGCGTTGTTGTTATGGATAAGGGCGCCATTATTTCGGATATGAAAACAAGAGATGCGCTTCATAATCTTTCTGTAATGAGAAATCTTGGATTAAATTTGCCACACTTATCTGATCTTTTTGAACGTTTAAATCGTCCTGAAAGGCCAATGTCTTTTCTTGAAGCTCCAATTATAAAAAATATTACAGAATATAAAAAAGATAAGCCCATGGAAATATGTGGAAAAACAATATGTAAAATTAAAAAGGCGTTTTTTCGCTATAATAAAAATCAAAATTTCATTTTAAAAAATTTAAATCTTAGTTTTAAAAAAGGGGAACATATTGCGTTAATGGGCAGTAATGGTGCAGGGAAATCTACACTTCTCAATTTATTAGCAAAAATTTATAAACCTACGTCAGGCCATATTCTCTGGTCCAAAGATTTGGAAGTGGGGATGATGATGCAGCATTCAGATCTTATGTTATTTTCTGAGTCTGTTTATGATGAAATCGCTTTTGCGGTCGTTCATAGCAAAAATAAAGAAAAAAGGAGAGATCTTGATGGCATTGTTAGAAAGACAATGGACGATTTAGGGATTATCCATTTATCTGGACGGGCTCCTTTTTCTCTTTCTAAAGGACAGAGATTACGTATAGCTGTGGCTTCTATATTCTCCAAGGAACCATCGATTCTTCTTTTGGATGAACCAACAACGGGGCAAGATAAAGAACAGATTGAAAATATGATGGAAGCCGTTAAGAATAATTTTGATCTGATTGTGTTTTGCACGCACGATGTTGATACAGCCGCTCGCTATGCCAACAGAATAATTCTTATGGATGCAGGACAGGTGATTGCGGATGGATCTCCGATTAATATTTTATTTAATAAAGTGATGTTGAAACAAGCGTCTATTCGACAAACCAGTATTCAACTTTATTCAGAGCGTCATGGTGTACGCGCATTGAGTGTAGATTGCTTAGCAAAGGTCAATAATTAAATGGATTTGTTTATACGAAAAATAGATTCACCTGTAGGAAGAATGGATGTACGCCTTAAAATGGTCTTTGGTTTTTCCATGTCTTTGGTGGCCATTATGGTGGATAGTTTATTAACGCTAAGTGCGGCGGCAATGATAGGCATTATTTTTTTTATATTAAGCCGGCCAAATATAACGCAGGTTAAATTAGTTCTTTTTTCCATAGGTCTTATTGTGTGGAGTCTGATGGTTTCACAAGGGATGTTTTATAATCAATTCCCTCGAAATGTTCTTGTTGTTTTGATGGAGCC
>CAZIRV010000098.1:0-8544 GCA_964541845.1 uncultured Planctomycetales bacterium | reverse complement strand
CAACAAACCTGTCATCAGCGGATGGCTTGAGGGGAGTTTAGAATAGGGAAATGATTGTATAATTATCCCTGAAAAATAATTATTTTTCAGGGAGAACTATGTAGGGGAAGCTTCTAACCCCTCCCATGATCAAGCACATACAGAAGTTTTTTCCATAGCTATGTGTCTGTCCCAAATATCCGGATTCAACGCCCTCCGTTGAAAAATAAAAAAACCTTTGATTTATTGATTCAATTTGTCAAAATTATTAATGATACCAATGCTGTTAAATAATTACGATTTTGTTTTGACAATAACATTATTTTTGTAAGGAGGAAAAATAAATGAATCAGAGGAAAGTGGTGTATCTTTTTTTATGTTTTTTGTTGCTCTTATGTTCCGACGTTCAAGCGGGGGTTGTTTTGAAGGTGAGGGCGGTTAATCCATTAGAGAAAATTGTAACGGAACTTGTTCGTTATCCTTTACCGATTGGCGTTAAGCCGGAGGACATTAAAGATTTCAAAATTGAAGGATATTCTAAGGAGGCATCTGCAGAGGCAATCGTAGGAGAGGATTCTCAACCTCCCCTTGAGGAAATGCTCAAACCTCCCGCGCCCCCCGAATATAAAATTTCTTTTGATGAAGAAAAGAAAATTTTTGTCATTGAAGTTGAGGTTGTTTTTCCTCCTAAAGGCGTTGTGAGTTTAGAAATTGGTATTGAGGAGGTGTGGTTTGTCGCGGAATCAAAAATTGAGGCATTAAGGGATTCTGTTCCGGAACTTCTGGAAGGCAGTCAGACAGGGGTTTCTTTAAGGGAAATGATTTTTAGGCAATTAGATGAGATTATTGAGAAGCAGGGAAAATCATCCGTAGCTCAGGTCGGCGTTGAAGAGCATATTAAAGCTTATGAAAAAAATATTGAGATATTAGAACAGGTTGAGTTTGATATTGGAATGTTGAAAGGTCTGATTATGGAAGAGCAAAAAGAAAAGAGTAAAGAAAAATAGCGTAGGAACAGGGCTTGCCTGCATAAAATTAACAAAAGATCAATAAGGATCGGCTCAAAAATAACTTGAAGGCCTATGATTGAGCCCTCCTCAATGGAGTTTAAATTAACCTGAAAGTTACTTTTGAATGATTCCTAAATCTATGTACACAAACCCGTCTTCCCTGGGTATACATGGAATTTTAATGAAAAATAATGATAAACAGACAGGCGCAAGGAGTCGAGGCGGTTTCAGGTCCCGACTCCTTGTTTCTATGTTGATTTTAATTTTTTTCATCATTTTTTCTGCCCCGCTTTATGCCGATGTTAATTTAAAAATTATGGCAAAAAATCCTTCAGAGTTTACGCCACAGGAGGTGTCCGTAAAGTATTACTTGCCTAAGTTGATTAAATTGGAAAACGTCGTGGATGTAGGGAATTTGGAATTAGGGTATGATATTCGACGGGAACAGTATTATGTTCATAGGGTTGTTTCTCTGAAACCTCAAGAATCAGTTAGTTATGACGTTGCGATTCAGGATATTTGGCTTATCGACACAACGCTATTAAGTGATATGAAGGCTCATGTGAATAAGATTGTCAGGGAGTTGAAAGAATCGGAGTATGGAGAGGCAGTTACTAAACTTAAGAGAGATATCGATCAGAGAATTGATGCGATTTTGAATCGGCAGGAGGAGTTTTTAATTGAACAGGTTGAACCCGTTGAGCATATTAATGCTTATACTTTAAATAAGGAGCAATTGAAGATTGTCAAGGAAAAGATTGGATCTTTGGAAAAACTTTTGGAAGCTATTTCCGGACAGGGTGCAGCAACCCAAGTTTTAGGTGAGAGTTCTTTAGGAACAAGAAAGGGGGAACGTATTATACGTTTTTCCGCTAAGAAGGGGGATGATTCTTTTGGGCAGGATAGTACGGAGGGAGTTGATTGTTTTGGTGATGATGGACAAGAAATTCCGATTAATGTGGCACCGGAAATAGTTGTTTTAAAAATAGATGTTGAAAACTCTTCGACAGAAATGTCTCAGACAATTCCTTTAAAATATGTTTTGGCTAAGGAGGTTACGGCTAAGGATGTTGTTGATTCAAATGGTTTGCAAGTAGGATTTGATTTTGAAAGTGGGCTGTATTATGTTTTTGATAATGCTGTGGAGCTGGAGGCAGGTGAGAAAAAAACTTTTGAAGTAATTTTAAAAAATAATTGGGTTATTGATCAAAGAGACTTGTTTTCTTTAAAAATTCATGTTGATAGCATGTTGAAGGTAATGAAGGGCCTAAAGGCATTCTCAGCAATAAGGGCAAAATGTGAGGATGTTGTTAAAGATATTGATAAGTTATTAAAACATGATGTCATGAAAAATTTTGATCAAGAGTATGTTATGACTTTTCGGGAGGGTCAACAGCAGGTGACTGAGATTCGAAAAGAGGTCGTATACATAGAGGATTTTATGAAGCGTTCCGGCATTGAACCAAAAATAACGGTTGTTGATAAGCAGAAAATTTGTGGAGAGGCTAAAAAATTGTGGGCTGGCGCGGAGTCGATTGATTCGGTAAAAGGGTTAAAAACAGAATGGGAGAAAATCAAGGCCGGCGTGTTATCCAAAGAGATTAATCTTTTAGCCGGAACAATTTTTCAGGGAAAAGCATTAGCAACTGCCGTGGTCTGGCAAATTATTAAATATCTTGTTTTTTTCCTCATGCTCATTAGTGGAACGTTTTATTTTACGCATATCCGTCAGAAAAAAAGTATTATGTTTGATGCCCTGACAGGAGCTTTTACAAGGGTATATATTTTAGAACGATTGAAAGAAGAGTTAAAGATTGCCCGAGGAGCCAAGAATAGGTGTTCTTTACTGATTTTGGATGTGGATAAATTTAAAACCATTAATGACACATATGGGCATGCCGCGGGGGATACTGTTTTAAAGGAATTTGTGGTGGCTATGCGTAAAGGAGTGAGAGCAACGGATTTAGTGGGACGCTTTGGTGGAGATGAGTTTCTCATTGTATTACCAACCAGCTCAAAGGATATTGCCTGCAGAATAGCGGAAGGTATTGTCCGGTTCGTGCGGAATCATGATATTTATATTGGACAGCAAAAACTTAATATTACGGCAAGTATTGGAGTCGCGACATTTCCTGATGATAGTGCGACCGCAGAAGATTTGTTTAACAAGGCAGACAAGGCCTTGTATGTAATAAAGAAGAAGGGGCGGGATGGGATGTCTGTCTACGGGGCGTAGAGACGCCCAAATTGGGCGTCTGTACAGGAAAAAATTAACATGTTAAAAGTTTCAATCATGGATCAACGGCAGGTTTTTTTTGATGGGGTGGCCAATAATGTCATACTTCCGGGGGATTATGGGGAGTTTGAAGTCATGGAGTTTCATAAAACAATTATCAGTCTTTTAAAAAAAGGTGAAATTATTATTGATAATGTCGGATTTCCTATTTCCAGAGGAATCGTTCGTGTTGAGGATGACGCGTTGATCGCGTTGGTGGAATTGTAGAGACGCCCAAATTGGGCGTCTGTACCGTAAATTTTTTTAGGTTAATTATTACAATTTGGTAATTTAATTCTATAATATATATTATGTTTAGAAATGTTATTATTCTTTTGGTTTTATTTGCCGCGATTCTTGGGCCATCAGCGGTTGTGGCGGTAATAGGATATGCGTCTATTAAAGCGCTTGGGAGAAATCCTTCGGCTGCGCCAAAGATTTTGCCGGCTATGATTGTTTCTCTGATTTTTGCCGAGGTCGTGGCGATTATCGGACTTTTGGTTTTGTTTCAGTTATTTGGGAAGTAGCATTATAGGGGGCGGGATGACCGCGCCCGTATTTGTGCTCGAAAATAAGATATGTTTATCATCCAGCTTATTTTAATTCAGATTATTACATTTGCCACGTTGGTATTTTTTTTGCGAAAGATTATGATTACCTCTTCATTTAGCGAGACGCAGAGGCTGCAACACCTTAATCAGGAAAATAAAAAAAAAGCTCAAGAGTTGGCAAAGAAAGTGGATGACGCGCAGATAGACTACCGAAAGAAAATTCAGGAGGCTGAGGAGCAGGTTAAGCAATTGAGGGCAAAGGCTGCGGGAGAAGCACAGGAGGTAAAGGAAAAAGTCCTTGAGGAGGCCAAGAAAGAAAAAGAGTTTATTATTCGTCAGGCGGTTAATGAAAAAGATAAGATGCGAGAGGAGATCGCCGATGAAATGCGTAAGAGCGCCGGAGAGCACGCGCGTGAAATGATGCGGAAGGTTTTAAGCTCAAAAAACCAGCAATTGTTGCATCATGGTTTGATAGAAGAAATTTTAATAGAGTTGGAAGGAGTGGATAAAGAAGTTTTTCTTCAGGGAGAAGTAAATATTTCTATTAAAACAGCACGGGCTATGAGTGAGGAACACAAAAAAAAATTAAGTTCTATTTTATCTTCAAAGATGGATGGAGATATAACGATAGGTGAGATTATTGATGAAACTATGATTGGTGGAATGGTTATTAAAATCGGTAGTTTGGTGATTGATGGGAGTTTGAAGGGAAAATTGTAGACCCTTACGGAATTATTATGTTACAAATACGAGAAGTTGGAAAAATACGGGAAATAAAAAAGAGTATTGCCAGGATTATAGGATTTTCTCGTATTCTTAATGGACAGCTTTTGGAGATCTCAGAAAATACGAAAGGAATCGTTATCGGTTTTCGGGAAGGCGAGGTTTTGGCATTTTTGTTAGGACGGCTTGAAGAGGCTAAGGTTGGGGGAAATGTTTATAGTGAAATGAAGCCTTTTACGATCCCTGTAGGTGAGAAGTTTTTAGGGCGGGTGGTTAATGCCTTAGCTAACCCTGTGGATGGTAAGCCCGGGATTATTTTAGATGAAAATTATCCTGTTTTTCGTCCGGCTCCGGGAGTTTTAGAAAGAGTTCCAATTAATAAATCTTTAGAAACAGGAACGTTGGTTGTTGACGCGACTATTCCTATTGGAAAAGGGCAGAGGGAATTGATTGTTGGTGATCGCATGACGGGAAAAACGGCGCTTTGTATTGATGCGATTTTAAATCAGAAAAAAAAGAATGTTGTTTGTATTTATTGCTGTATAGGGCGCTCTTATTCAGATTTGCAAAAATCTGTGGAAATTTTGAAACTTGATGGGGCGTTAGCATATACTATTGTGGTTCAGGCTCACGCGGCAAGTTCAAGCGGGGAGCAGTATCTTGTGCCTTATACGGCCTGCACTTTGGGAGAGTATTTTATGGATCGTGGGCGAGATGTTTTGGTTGTCTTTGATGACATGACAAAACATGCCTGGGCCTATCGCCAATTGTCCCTTCTTTTAGAGCGACCTTTAGGGCGGGAGGCTTATCCTGGCGATATATTTTATGTGCATTCGCAATTGATGGAACGGGCTGGAAAATACAGCCCTGAGTTTGGTTCTGGATCTATGACGTTTTTACCGATCGTTGACACGCTTCAGGGGGATGTCACAGGGTATGTCCCTTCCAATCTCATTTCTATGACGGACGGACAAATTTATTTAGATTCAGATTTATTTAATAGTGGGATAAAACCGGCGATTGACTTAGGACTTTCTGTATCAAGAATTGGGAATAAGGCGCAATGCGAGGCCTTACGGGAATTGAGTGGCATGTTGCGGTTAGATTATGTTCGTTATAAAGAGCTTTTGAAATTAACACGATTTAAGTCCAGTCCTTCTGAAAGTGTTGCCAAAAGAATTAAAGAAGGAGAAGTAATTACCCAGTTATTCATTCAGGAAAATAACGCGCCCTACTCTTTGGTCAAACAAATTATTTTACTTCATGCGCTAAAGCGAAAAATTTTGGCAGCATTGACCAAAGAAGAGATTGAAAATTTTAAAGAAAATATTTTAGAGTTTACAGAAAAATTATTTCCTTCAGTGAGCAAAATATTAGCTGAAAAACAAATGTTTTTTCCTGAGGTAAAAAAAGATTTGGACAAGTGTTTTGTGGAATTTTTTAAAGAGATTAAATAATTGTTCTATTTTAAGGTTGCTATTCCCGTTGATGCGTCGAGAAAAGCAAAATGGATTTTGGTAATGGATTTGGCATAAATGCAGCCTATTAAAAAATTAAAAGAAGAAAAAGAACTCAATACGGAATTAACAGAGCTGATTGACGCGCTTAAAGGAGTGGCTATTGCTGAGTTTAGATCAATGGAAAAGCGTAAGGATCGTTTTATAAAGTTTATGGAGGCTTTTGACGGTTTTTTTAATTTAATTGATTTCAGCAAAGTAGAACATCCGTTTGCAAAATATGGAAAGAAATTGGGGATTATTGTTATTACTTCCGATGAGGGGTTTATGGGAGGTTTAAACACAAGGGTTATTAATGAAGCGTTAAGCCATCCACGGATTACGGAGGCTAAGCTGATTGTTGTTGGAGACCGGGGGGAGAATTATTTAAAAGGGATGGGTTTTGAATGTGAGAAGTTCCCGGGAATTTTAAGGGAAGAGCACTATGAAGCAGTGATGAAGTTGAAGGGTTATATTATGCAAGAAGGGGCATCAGGGAGATTGGGAAGCCTTATTCTTTTTTATCCAAAGTCCATTTCATTTATGGTTCAAAAAATTGAACAGTTAAATATTTTGCCGTGTCATGAGTTATTTAAAAAAAAAGAACAAAGGGTTGGAAAACATGGAGTGGAATCCAGAGAAAAGAGTGAACCGAAAAAAGGTTTAAGGGCATTTGTTCATTCTATGAGTAATGATATTATTGTGGAGTCTTCGTTAGATGATATGATTGAATATTTGGTTGGAACCTGGATAACACAGAAGTTGTTTGAGGTCTTTGAAGAGAGTAAATTGTCGGAACTTTCCGCAAGGGCTGTGAGTCTTGAGGAGAGTCATCAGAAGCTTTTAGAGAAAAAGAAAGAAATTGATCATCAGTATTTTCGGACACGTCATGAGCTCATTGACAGGGAGATGCGAGATATGTTTTCAGCGCAGATGGTAAGGCGGAGGGGACGGAATCAATGAATTCAGGGAAAATTATTAGTGTTGAGGGGCCGATTGTTGATGTTCGCTTCGAGTCTTCGGAAGATGTCCCCGGGTTTTATGAGGCTATTGAGACACGGTGTTTTAATGGAAAAAAGGTTATGTTAGAAGTGGTTGAGCATCTTGAAAATAATATCGCGCGTTGTATCGCGCTGGCCTCTACTTTAAACGTACAATATAACGCGCAGGCAATACCGACAGGAACCCCGATTTGTATCCCGGTTGGGGAAGAGATGTTTGGTCGCATTGTAAATGTGATTGGAGAGCCAATTGATTGTCAAGGGGCTATTCAGACAAAAGAAAAAATTCCTATTCGTCGAAACATTTCGGAAATACGGTTAAATCCTGACCGCCTTTTGGGTGAAGAACCGGAAATATTGGAAACAGGGATAAAAATGATTGATTTTTTGTTTCCATTGGTTAAAGGGAGTAAGACGGGTATTTTAGGGGGCGCGGCGTTGGGAAAAAGTATTTTAATTTTAGAGTTAATTAATAATGTGGTTGAACAGTATGAAGGGGTGTGTGTATTCACAGGAGCCGGGGAGCGTATTCGTGAAGGGAACGAACTCTACTTTGAGTTTAAAAAACAGAAAATATTAGATAAGGTAATGATGGCTTTTGGTCAAATGGATGAGCCTCCGGGCGCACGATTTGAGGTTGCTCAAACAGGGGTTACCCTGGCAGAATATTTACAGGATCAAAATAAAGATGTGTTGTTTTTTATTGATAATGTTTTTCGTTTTGTGCAGGCAGGGGCGGAAATTTCCACACTTTTAGGGCGGGTGCCTTCTGAAACAGGGTATCAACCGACCCTGGCGTCCGAGGTCAGCGACTTTCAGGAACGTATTCGAAAAAGAGAAAGGGGGTCTATTACCGCAATTGAGGCCCTTTATGTTCCATCGGATGATTTAACGGATCCGGCTGTTGTGGTACTATTCAGTTATCTGGACTCTATCCTGGTTTTATCGCGAGAGCGTATTCAGCTTGGGATTTATCCGGCGATTGACCCGTTAATTTCTTCAAGCAGTAATTTATCTCCAGATGTTGTCGGACGAGATCATTTTAATACGGCTCAGGAATGTCTGCGTATTTTTGCCAAGTATGAGGAACTTCGGCGTATTGTTACGATTGTTGGTGAGGAGGAATTATCTAAGGCAGACAAAGTTCTTTATGATCGTGCAAGAAGATTACAAAATTTTTTAACACAACCTTTTTTTGCGGCTGAGGTTTATACAGGAAAAAAAGGAGAATTTGTAAGTTTGAAAGACACAGTGGATGGATGCAGGCGTATTATTAGCGGACGCGCCGATACGCTTACAGCAGATAAATTTTATATGATCGGAAAATTTCCGGAGTAGGGGCGCGATTAATCCGCCTGTACGGAATTGAATTGTAGGGTTGGGGTTACCCCGCCCGTGATAGGAGGGAAAGAATGGCTTTACGGCTCGGGGATATTTTAGTTGAGAAACGTATCATAACGCCGAAGGAGTTGGAAACGGCGATTGAGGAACACCAGAAAAATAAAGAAT
>CAZIRV010000097.1:0-8554 GCA_964541845.1 uncultured Planctomycetales bacterium | reverse complement strand
CTTCAGGACGGTTAAGCGTTATCGCCCGACCAGAGGCAGCCCAGGGAAATTTTGTCACCACAATTTTTTGGTTTTTTGCTTTCGCTTCTGTTTCTGTGAGTCCACACCAGGCAATTTCAGGGTCTGTAAAAACAACAGCTGGAATCGCATTAGGCTCAAAGGCTGTTTTTTTGCCGGCAATGGCTTCAACCGCCACATGCGCTTCATGGGTGGCTTTATGCGCGAGCATTAATCCCCCGACAACATCTCCAATAGCATAAATACTTGGATCCGTTGTTTGACGTTGGGCATCAATAGTAACAAATCCTTGCTGGTTGATATTGACCTTAGTATTTTCTAAACCAAGATTATTTGAATTGGGTTTACGGCCAATAGCCACAAGGACTTTCTCAAATTCTTCAGCCGTAATTTTGCCATCTTTATCTTCAAAGGAAACAGAAATTCCTGAAGAAGAATTGTCTTCCATGCGTACTACTTTGGTATTGAATTTAAAGGCATGAAAATTTTTTTTGAGACGCTTTTCAAGAATAGCCACTAAATCGCGGTCCGCTCCCGGTAAAAGTCCTTCAGTCATTTCTACAACAGAAACTTTCGTGCCTAAGGCGGAATAGGCGCTGCCAAGTTCTAATCCGATATATCCTCCCCCAACGAGTAAGAGTGATTCCGGAATGTTTTCTAATTTTAGGGCCGCGGTAGAATCCATAATGTGTTCAGTGTCCGGGGCATTAGGAAGTTTAATAGGGCGGGATCCGGTTGCAAGAATAGCTTTTTCAAAAGTAATTTTTTCTTTACTGCCGTCTTTTTTGGTGACTTCAACTTCACTGGAATTGAGAAAAGTGGCTGTTCCCTGCATGTAATTAACCTTACGCTGTTTGCGCAATTGCCCAAGACCACCTGTAAGTTTTGTAACAACACTGTCTTTCCAGCTACGAAGTTTATCCAGATTGATTTTAGGGGCTTCAAACTCAATGCCAATTTTGTTAGCCTCTTTGGCTTCTGTAAGAACTTTAGCCGCGTGAAGAAGGGCCTTGGAAGGAATACATCCTCGATAAAGGCATACACCGCCGGGATTAGGGGCTGTATCAACAAGGGTTACATCAAGGCCAAGATCAGCCGCATAAAATGCCGCCGGATACCCACCAGGGCCGGCGCCGATAATAAGTAAGGGAGTTTTCATTTTAAAATCCTCTTGTTTAACCCGAAAACAAACACCCGGTGTTTGTTTATGGTTATTTTTCTAATTCCATTAAAAAGGGTTGTTCAATGGCTTCACAAATCCACCGTAAAAATCTTGCGCCATCTGCGCCATTAATGATGCGATGATCATAGGACAGTGAGAGTGGTAAGCGGAAACGGGGAGTAAAATGATCGTTTTCATAAAAAGGTTCCCAGGCTCCACGGGAAACCCCGAGAATCGCGACTTCCGGCCAATTAACGATAGGGGTGAAATTTGTTCCTCCAATCCCGCCTAAATTCGTAAGCGTCATGCTGCCGCCCTGCAATTCGTCCAGTCCGATTTTTTTATTACGCGCGCGTTGCGCCATTGCGTTTAATTCATCAGCGAGTTCGGTAATACTTTTTTGATCAACGTCGCGAATAATGGGGACAAAAAGCCCACGATCCGTATCAACGGCAACACCGATATGGCAGTATTTTTTGTAAATGATTTCATTAGTGTTGGTATCGATGCTGGCATTAAATTGGGAAAAATTTTTAAGAGCGGAAGCCATGACTTTTAGAAGAAATGGTGTAATTGTTAATTTACGTTCTTTGGTCGAGTAGCGTTTACGTAGTTTTTCTAGACTTGTGATATCTGCTTTGTCAAATTGGGTTACATGAGGAATTGTATTCCAGCAATGGCTCATGTGTTGAGCCGTTTTTTTGCCAATATTATTCAGGGCTTTATGTTCAACATCTCCAAATTTACTGAAATCCGGAAGGGGTTGAATCTGCGTCGCTGGAATACCGGAAGCAGAACCTCCGGATGTGTTGAGTTGTTTTGCAAAAGTTTTAACGTCATCTTCACAGATGCGTCCTCCGGGGCCGCTTCCCGGAACCCGGGATATTTCAATGCCGATTTCACGCGCGAAACGACGGACTGTTGGGGCTGCCGGAACATCGGCCTGAGCCGGAATGGAGTGTTCTGCCGGAGGTGAAGGAGGTACGGATGCTTTCGGTCTTTCTTCAGGAGGTTGCGCTATTTTAGGTTCTTCTTTTTCTTTGGTTTCCGTTTGAGTTGGAGGCGTCTCTTTTTTAACCGTTGGAGTTGCCCCGGATTCTCCTTCCGCGATTTTCATAATCACTTGGCCGATGCTAAGATCATCGCCTTCTTTAATAAGAATTTCCTGAATTGTTCCGTCACAAGGCGCGGGAACCTCGAGAGAGGCTTTATCGGTTTCTAATTCAAGAAGAGTCTGGTTTTTTGTAATCGTCTCACCAATGGAAACAGCGATATTGACCACGTTTCCTGATTCAATATTTTCACCTACTTCAGGCAATTTAAAGTCGATCATAATAACAGTCCTTTTTAGGAAATCATCGGATTTAATTTATCAGGGTTAATATTTAGATCTTTAGCGGCTTGTTCAACAATGTCAGGTTTAATTTTATTTTGTTTAAACAGACCTCCAAGAGCCGCAAAGGCAATATGGCGGGCATCTACTTCAAAAAAGTCGCGTAAAGATTGCCGTGTTTCGCTGCGGCCGAATCCATCGGTTCCTAATGAAATCATGTCTCCTGGAATCCATTTTGCAATGGAATCCGGTAGTGTTTTCATGCAGTCAGAGGCGGCAACGAAGAGACTGCCTTTTTCATCTTTAAGACATTCTGTAATATAAGGAGATTTCGCTTTCTGTGTTGGGTTAAGCATATTCCAACGCTGCGTGTTAAGGGCATCCCGACGAAGTTCGGTATAACTGGTCACGCTCCATACATCAGCTGCTACATTGTACTTTTCTTCTAATATTTTTTGAGCCGCGAGGGCTTGATTAATAATCGAGCCGCTGCCAAAGAGTTGGACGCGCGCCTGGGCCTCTGCCTTAGAAGAGTTTTTTAATTTATATATTCCTTTTAAGATGCCTTCCTTACATCCTTCCGGCATTGCCGGCATCGCGTAATTTTCGTTACCGACACTTAAATAATAGAAAACATTTTCCTGTTTTTCACACATGCGGTAAATGCCTTCGCGGATAATTACGGCGAGTTCAAAGGCAAATGACGGGCTGTAATTAATAAGATTTGGAATAGTCGAAAGGATAACGTGACTGTGTCCGTCTTGATGTTGAAGCCCTTCTCCGTTTAAAGTAGTCCGTCCGGAGGTTGCCCCAATCATAAATCCTCGACAACGGGAATCTGCCGCAAGCCAAATGAGGTCTCCCACACGTTGGGGGCCAAACATGGAGTAGTAGGTGTAAAAAGGAATGGTATTAATGCCTTGGGTGGAATAAGCGGTTCCGGCGGCGATGAACGAAGACATGGCCCCTGCTTCATTAATGCCTTCTTCAAGGATTTGACCGTCGGTGGCCTCTTTGTAATAAAGCAAACTATCGGCATCAACAGGTTTATAATTCTGTCCAACATGGGAATAAATACCGCATTGGCGGAAAAGGGCTTCCATTCCAAAGGTTCTGGCTTCATCAGGAATAATGGGAACGATGAGTTTTCCGATTTCTTTATCTTTTAATAATTTTGTCAAAATACGCACGTAGGCCATTGTCGAGGAAACCGCGCGCTCGGCTGTTCCTTTATAAAACTCTGCGAAGATTTCATCTGAAGGTGTTTTAATCGGCTCACTTGTTTCATGACGAGAGGGGACATATCCTCCCAACGCTTCCCGGCGTGCCCGAAGATATTTCATTTCTTGGGAGTCTTCAGCGGGTTTATAGAATGGGGCCGCAGCCACATCTTCATCTGAAATAGGAATGCTGAATCGTGTACGAAATATTGCCAGTTCTTCTTCGTTAAGTTTTTTCTGCTGATGCGTGATATTTTTTCCTTCGCCACTTTCTCCAAGACCATAGCCTTTAATGGTTTTAGCGAGGATAACGGTTGGAGTCCCTTTAAATTCAGCGGCCGCTTTGTAAGCTGAATATACTTTGCGGGGGTCATGGCCTCCGCGTTTGATTTTGATAATTTCTTCATCAGAAAGGTGTTTAGCCATGTCTAAAATTTTTGGATGGGCTCCAAAAAAGTCGTTGCGAACATACGCACCCGTTTCAACAGAATATTTTTGATACTGTCCGTCCACCACTTCGCCCATACGCTTAGCTAACAATCCTTCATCATCTGCTTCCAGCAAAGGATCCCAATCGCTTCCCCAAATAACTTTCAGAACGTTCCATTGCGCCCCACGGAAGATGGCTTCTAATTCCTGAATAATTTTACCGTTTCCACGGACAGGTCCATCAAGACGTTGGAGGTTACAATTAATAACGAAAATGAGATTATCCAGCTTTTCTCTGGAAGCCATGGTGATCGCCCCGAGAGATTCCGGTTCATCGCATTCGCCATCCCCCATAAAGACCCAGATTTTGGCATCATCTTTAGCCTTAAGACCACGGTCTTCAAGATAACGCATGAAGCGGGCCTGATAGAGGGCTGTAATAGGGCCTAAGCCCATAGACACTGTTGGGAATTGCCAGAAATTCGGCATTAACCATGGGTGAGGATAGGAGGAAAGACCTCGTTCGTCCTGTAATTCCCGACGGAAATTGATTAAATTTTGTTCTGTTAATCGTCCTTCAAGAAAGGCTCTGGAGTAGATTCCGGGAGAGGTATGTCCCTGGAAATAGACAAAATCACCACAAAAATCTTTCGTGCGCGCGCGGAAAAAATGATTGAATCCTACTTCATAAAGCGTCGCCGATGAGGCAAAGCTTGAGATATGTCCGCCGACACCGGTATTACCGTGATTCGCGCGGACGACCATGGCCATGGCGTTCCAGCGAATAATACTTTTGATGCGGCGTTCGATTTCACGATCACCGGGATAAGCAGGTTCTTTATCTTTATGGATTGTATTGACATAGGGGGTGTTAACAGTGAAAGGCAGTGTTACGCCGGCTTCTTGCGCGCGGATTTGAAGTTGATGAAGGATTTTTTCGGCTTGCTCTAAGGAGCCGTGTTTTAAAACATATTCCAGAGAGTTTAGCCATTCTTTAATTTCAACATTTTCAACGTCAGGGTTATTTTGGTTAGTTGTGCTGGGTGTCATGGATTGCTCCTATATTTTGTAACCATTTACGGGCACCTCGATTTTGTATTTTTTTGATGTTGTAGGGATAGACCCATGTGCCTACTCTGATATTTATACTGTTTTTTTTCGGACTGTCAACCTGAAAAATTTGAGTAATAATTTTTAAGCCGAAATTTTTTTCTTTGTGTTATACTGACATGTCATGAGGCAAGCAATCGCGACAAACAAAAAGGCTTTTCGGGATTATTCTCTTTCAGATACCTGGGAATGTGGTATTGAGCTGAAGGGAGGCGAAGTGAAATCTGTGCGTGATGGAAAAGTGAATTTTAAGGATACCTTCGCGCGGGTGGACAAGAATGAGGTGTATCTCTATAATTTACATGTTGATCCCTATAAACAGGCAAGTTATATGAACGAAGAGGCGGATCGTCCTCGAAAGCTTCTTTTGCATAAAAGGGAAATCAAAAAGGTTTTTGAGGCCGTCAATATTAAGAAAATGGTGCTCGTTCCGACGAAGGTATATTTTAATAAGCGCGGTTTGGTTAAGGTGGAGTTAGCTTTAGGAAAAGGGAAGAAGCTTTACGATAAGCGGGAGGATATTAAGAAGCGGGATATTAAGAGGGAACTTGGACGGGCTGTTAAGGGGCGATGGTGAATTGATCAATAGAATGAAATTTTGTATACTTGGAGCAGGAGATTAAATGTGTTTTATGGAGAGGTTTTTTAAGGCTCTAAATAATTGCTTTATTTTTAACTCTGCTGTTCTCGTTAAAGCGTCTGGAAAAGCAAAATTGGTCGAACTGGTCGAAAAAATAATGGAGGGTGAACGGTTTCCGTTTCGCTTTACTTACGGGAAGCATATCTTTTCTGAAATGAAATAGGGGGGTGACATGGTCTCGACTTGAGATGTTGTTGTATAGGTGGCATGCCGAGGATGTCTGGTTGGCCTCGTAAAAAATCCGGGCAAAACACAAATGCTAACGATTATGCGTTAACATCAGGCGATGCATTCGCTTCATTTGCTGCTAATCCAGCACCTGTAGGCGGGTCTGCAAAGCTACACCAAACAGTCTAAACTTTATTAAGTTTAGCCCTTTTGCAAATTATGTCTGTGGATTTGTAAAAGGTTCTTTACAGGCTAGCATCTGTCATGCCTAATGGCAGATTGCGAAATCATAAGGATAGTCTCATCAAATTTTGTTTGTCGAAGTTGATGAGGTGAGATTAAAAGACAAACTACGCATGTAGAAGCTTATATAAAGCACTTAAAGGACCCGGGTTCGATTCCCGGCACCTCCACTTTACTTTTTTTATATGTTGTAAATATATTAATTGACAACAAGTTACGGGTTTGATACTATTTCTTCATTGAGTAGGTGCCCAAAAGGTGCCCAAGCGAAAATATGAGGAAATAGTGAATAAGTTAAAGGGAAAATTTAAAGGACAACCTTCAAATTGTGGGGTTGTCTTTTTTTATGCTGCTTCATTTATAGTAGCGATTATATTTTTATATTTTTTTATTAAAGGCAGTTATGAATATGCTGGAGCAACTTTAGTTATTGGATTCATAGTGGGATTTGGTTTAGCAAGAATTTATGGCCATTATGAACTTTGGAAGACAGATAAGGATTCAAAGAAAGGCAATTCTTTTTAGAAAGGGGGTTGTCTTTTTTTATTGGAGGAAATGTATGAAAAAATATACTTTAGTCATTATTCTTTCTGTGTTAATTGCTGGATGTTCTTTTAAACCATATGACATAAGATTGGAAGATGTTCAGTTAAGAGCCGTAGAGAAGGGGATTACCGTAGGCGTATATAAAGAATATTATGAGAATGGAGAGTTACGCTCTGAAGTGGTATTGAGGGATGAACAGTTGAATGGTTTGGCAAAAGCCTACACAAAGAAAGGGACTTTGTATGCAGAAAGAAATTACGTTAATGGAATAATAGAGGGGAATTATAAAAATTATTATTTTAGTGGTGAACTTCATAGTATTGGTGTTGCTAAGAATAATAAGACTAATGGAGAACAAAAAACATATTATAAAACTGGAGAATTAATGGAAGATGCAAATATGAGAGATGGAATATATCATGGCAAAACAGTCAATTATTATAAAAGTGGTGTAAGGCAAAATGAGGCATTTTATGAATACGGTTGTTTAAAAGAATTCTCTCAGTATAAAAAAAGTGGAAAATTGAAGAAAAAATATAGTAAAGAAGAAATTGGTAAATTATTTATATTTATGTATCCAAACAATGATTATTGTGGGAATTAAATGGCAACTTTAAGAAAAAAAGATAACAGGTATTTTATTGATTATCGAGTTAATGGAAAGCGGAAACGTAAGAGTGTGGGAAAATCAAAAAAGATTGCCGAACTTGCCCTTAAAGATCTCGAAGTCAAACTTGCCCGGAATGAATTGGGATTTGAAAAGAAGGATAGTTCATTTCAAAAGCTCCTGCAGGATTATCAGTCTTACTGTAAAATCAATTTAGCCCCAAGTACGCAGAGTCGATATAAAGCGATTATTGATAACTTCAAGCGGTTTCTTAAAAGTGATTATCCACATATAGAAAAGGTTTTACACTTTACGTCTAAGTTGTTTGAGGACTTTAAAAGCTTTCGTAAGACAGAAGAGGCACACAATCGCACTATTAACGCAGAAATGGTTGTATTACGCATGATGTTTCGTTTATCTATCCAATGGGATTATGCAAAAGAAAATCCTACAGATGGGGTCTCACGGCTTAGAATACCAAAGAAAAATGCTCCGCGCTTTCTTACGGAAGAAGAGTGTAAAAAGCTTTTAGAGAATAGTGGTGAGTGGCTTTATCCAATATTTTTCACATTTTTAAATACGGGTATGAGAAAAGCTGAGTTAGAGAATCTAGAGTGGTTAGATGTTGATTTTAATCGACGAAAAATTAAGGTTGTGGTGAAAGATGATTGGTCTCCTAAGTCAAATGAGCGAGAGATTCCCATTAATGATAAAATGATTGAATTATTAAAACAGCAGAGAAAAAATAGCAATGGTTCCAGATATGTTTTTCCTGATGAAAAAGGAGAAAAGATTTACAAAAATAGGTTACGAAATCGTTTGATGACATTGACAAGGCAATTAGGTTTTGGTGATGTAACGAAGATACATAGTTTGCGTCATACCTTTGCATCGCACTTGGTTATGAAAGGCGTCGATTTAGCAACGATCAAACAGTTAATGGGCCATGCCGATATTGATACGACAATGATTTATAGCCATTTAACGGATGAGCATATTGATAGGGCTGTGGATCGGTTGGATTTAGTCTTTTCTAATTCAACAATGAGCCTGAAGAAGAGTTATTAAGGGCGAAAAT
>CAZIRV010000096.1:0-8693 GCA_964541845.1 uncultured Planctomycetales bacterium | reverse complement strand
AAGAAAAACATTAGAGAAATTTTATATTTTTTGGTAGTATGTCTGCATTATGTCCATAAATAAAGAAATTTTAACCATTCCAAAATCTGAATCCTGGCGGATGTTTGATGAAATTTCGTCCAAATATGATTTATTAAATCATTTGCTTTCCTTTGGACTCCACATTGTGTGGCGAAAAAAACTTTCTCAATTCCTCACGGATAAAAAAGGACAGAATGTTTTGGATTTGGCTACCGGGACAGCAGATGTTCTTTTATCTTTATTTAAAAATAACTCTCATATTAAAGAAGGTCATGGGATTGATCTTGCGGATAAAATGCTGGCTATTGGAAGAGAGAAGATCGCTCAAAAAAATTTAAGCAAACACATCACCTTAAAACATGGAGATGCCACGAAAATCCCTTTTAAAAACAATACCTTTGATGCCTCGACCATTTCCTTTGGTATCCGTAATGTCACCAACCCTTCTGATATCCTTACTGAGATGTATAGAATTTTGAATATCAACGGCAGGGCCCTGATTCTGGAATTTTCATTACCTGATAACACAATTCTCCGAATACTTCATCTCTTTTACCTGCGCACGGCTGTTCCCATTATTGGCGCGATTGTCTCCGGACATTATAAAGCCTACAAATATTTAAACCAAACCATTGAGGCCTTTCCTTATGGAAAAAACTTCTGTGTCCTGATGGAAAAAGCTGGTTTTCAACATGTGAAAGCTCATCCACTCCTGTTTGGTATTGCCACGATTTATCAGGGAGATAAACAAAAATGATTACGTTGTTTCAAACACATATAATCCATTCTCAAACAGAATTAAAACAACGTGTGAAAGCATATATCAAAACACTTCCGAATCAAATTACCCTTGTCGGGCACAGTAAAAAAATTTTACGATTCGAGTTTTCTTGTAAAAAATTAAATAGCCTTCTCTTATGGTTAAAAAACCAGGATTCTGACCAAAAACTTTATTGGGAAGATCGTTCCACAACATGGGAAATGGCTGGGGTGGGAGAGGCGCATGTCGTTACCGGAGAAGAAAAACCTGATTATGATACCCTTTTAACTGAACTACGATCACGCTTATCTAAAAACAATCCTCACTTACGTTATTATGGCGGTTTTCGTTTTTCAAAATCTTTATCCGATGATGATACCTGGAACAATTTTAATGCCTATCGATTTATCATTCCCCGCTTTGAATACGTTCGCACAGACCAGTCCTTTGCCTTTGCCACCAATATTGCGCTCGATGAAATTAATCGGGATGGCATTACAAACATTCTTGCTCAATTAAATCAATTAACATTTGAACCTAGCTCATCATTAACCTCCATCCCTCATTCTTATGACCGTCAAGACTCCCCCAATAAACAAGAGTGGAAAAATTTATTTGTTGAAACCCTGAAACATCTTGATCGTCATGACTACGAAAAAATTGTGCTAGCGCGTAAATCTATTTTAAATTTTTCACAACCCCTGGATCCTTTAACTCTTATTGAACAGCTTAAACATGACACCCCAAACTGCTTTCATTTTTGCTTTTCACCACAAAAAGGGAAGGCTTTTTTAGGAGCCTCTCCGGAGCGCCTCTACAAACGCTCTGAAAACAATATCAAAACCGAAGCCATTGCCGGAACACGCCCAAGAGGGAGGATGCCTGAGGAAGATAAACAACTCGAAACAGAGCTGCTCAGCGCGTCTAAAGATGCCCGGGAACATCAATACGTTGTCGATTTCATTAAAAAATCTTTAGATCCGATATGCGTTAATCTTAACAATAATAATAAACCCCATATCCTTAAACTTAATGTCGGGCATCATCTCATAACTCATTTTGATGGAACCCTTCAAAATAATATCCCGGTCGAGAGCTTTGCGTCTCGACTAGATCACAAAATTCTTTCACGATTACATCCGACACCTGCTGTGGCCGGAACCCCACAAGATACAGCTCTGGCCTACATTAATAAACATGAACCGTTTGATCGCGGATTGTATGCCGCGCCTGTTGGTTATGTCGGATATGATATAACAGAATTTATTGTGGCGATTCGTTCAGGCCTTGTGCAAGACCGTCAACTGTCCATTTATGCCGGAGCAGGTATTGTAACGGAATCAAAATGCGACGATGAATGGAATGAAATTGAAAACAAAATAGGAAGCTTTATAAAAATTTTTCGCAATGAACCTTCAAAAATCTCCCAATCTTAACCATCTTTGGGCAACACTGCTTATTGAAGAATTAATTCGTAATGGCGTCAAATACTTTTGTATTTCCCCCGGATCACGCTGTGCGCCATTAACGATGGCCGTGGCAGCGAACCCCAAAGCCATCTCATTGGTGCATTTTGATGAGCGGGGAACCGGATTTCACGCCCTTGGTTACATCGTGGCAACACAGCGTCCTTGTGCCATTATTACGACTTCCGGAACCGCAGTGGCAAATTTATTTCCAGCTATTATTGAAACCTTCAAAAAAAAATTACCTCTGATTATCTTAACAGCAGACCGTCCTCCCGAACTCCGTTTTACCGGCGCGCATCAAACGATTGATCAGGTTAAAATTTTTGATGACTACGTCCGCTGGCAATTTGATTTCCCTTGCCCAACACTTGATATTCCACCGGAATTTATTTTAACAACTACTGACCAGGCTGTTTCTCAAGCCAAAGGAAACCCAGGAGGCCCTGTTCACATCAATTGCATGTTTCGGGAACCCTTAGCCCCTACCAATACAAAAACAAATTTTGCGCCTTACCTTAAAACAATTTCCCCCTGGCTGAAAAATACAACTGTCCACACGGATTACCATTCGCCTGTAAAAACACTAAAAGCAACGTCTGTTAATGATACCCTGAAAAAAATAAATACAATCAAAAAAGGGCTTATTGTTGTTGGAAAATTATCATCTAATAAAGAGAGGGCAGCTGTTTTAAAATTCGCCACAAATCTGGGCTGGCCTGTGTTGCCAGATATCTCATCCGGATTACGCTTAGGAATATCCCATGAAAACGTTATTCCCTATTTTGATCAAATCTTACTTTCAAAAAAATTTATACAAAAAAATAAACCGGATGGAATTCTTCATTTAGGAGGGCGTATTACCTCTAAGCGTTGGTACGAATACATTGAACAAACTCAGCCGAATGCGTACATCATGGTCCTTAATCATCCGCTACGCAATGACCCTTTACACAATGTCTCTACGCGCGTAGAAAGTCCAATTGGCACCTTTTGTGAACATGTAAATAAAAAACTCTCCCCACACAAAAAATCTAATTTTTTGACTGCCTGGAAAAAAGCGAATCAAAAAGTAGACGAAGAAATAAAACAACATTTTGACAAAGATGGACCCCTAACAGAATCTGCTGTAGCCCGTTTAATCACGCAATACATTCCTCAAAATACAGGCCTCTTTCTCTCTAATAGCATGGCCATTCGCGAGGTAAATATGTATGGCCACCCTGGTAAGAAACAGATTGAAATCGGGGCCAATCGGGGGGCTAGCGGAATTGATGGAATTATGGCCACTGCCGCTGGATTTACAACCGGGCTCAATAAACCCGTAACACTCCTTATTGGTGATTTAGCCTTTTTACACGATCTCAACTCCCTGGCCATGCTGAAATTGCTTAAGCACCCACTTGTCATTATTATCCTCAACAATAATGGCGGGGATATTTTTTCCCATTTACCCATTGCCCAATCTAATCCGTATTTTGAGCGTTATTTTAAAACGCCCCATCATTTAACATTTCATTGTGCTGCTGAAATGTTTGATCTTAATTATGCTCAACCGGAAACAAAAAAAGAATTTATTCAAACCTACACCATCGCGCTTAAAAGCACTGTTTCAACAATTATCGAAATCCAAAAAAAGTAATCCAATATTATTAAAGTAAGGAATAAAAATTTGACATGTAAAATAAATTATATTATCTTTTAGTTAAGAGATTGGCCAAAAAAATTATTCTGCCAATCTTTAAACCGGGTTTAATTCCCCGAGGCTTGCCTCGTTTGTAAATACTTAGGTCAATACCTCGTGGGTTTGCCCCGAGGTAGTTTAGTTATACCAATTCCATTAAATAATTACCAAACGTAAATACGACGAAACTCGAGCTGAACACATTTTTATGATTATTGATCAATTTCCCAAGGTGAAAAAATGCACTGGACCAAAATTCAACAATTTACAGATATCAAATACCATAAAACAGACGGCATTGCTAAAATTACCATTAACCGGCCGAAAGTGCGTAACGCGTTTCGCCCATTAACCGTGCAGGAAATGGAACAAGCTCTGGCGGATGCGCGTGATGATGAAAAAATTGGCGTCATTATTTTAACAGGGGAGGGAAAGAAGGCTTTTTGTTCCGGAGGTGATCAAAAAATCCGTGGGGAATCCGGCTACAAAGATCACAACGCGCAAGGCAAGAACCGTCTTAATATTTTAGACTTTCAGCGCCAAATCCGTACCTGTCCAAAACCCGTCATTGCCATGGTGGCCGGTTACGCGGTTGGGGGGGGACATATTCTCCATTTACTGTGTGACATCACTATTGCCGCGGATAACGCGATGTTCGGCCAAACAGGACCTAAAGTAGGATCTTTTGACGGAGGTTACGGGGCCAGTTACATGGCACGCATTGTCGGACAAAAAAAAGCGCGTGAAATCTGGTTTCTCTGCCGCTTTTACAATGCTAAAGAAGCCCTGGATATGGGACTCGTTAATAAAGTGGTCCCTTACGATAAACTGGAAGCAGAAACGATTCAATGGTGCCGGGAAATCCTCGCGAATTCCCCCATGGCCATTCGTTGTTTAAAAGCGGCCCTTAACGCGGATTGTGATGGTCAGGCAGGCTTACAAGAATTAGCCGGTAATGCCACCATGTTATTTTATATGAGTGAAGAAGGACAAGAAGGCCGCAACGCCTTTATAGAAAAACGTAAACCTGACTTTTCAAAATTTCCTAAACGACCATAAAACGGGTAGTTAGGATCGGCTCAAAAATAACTTCGACAATTGTGAAATAGATTTTGTCGAGGTTATTTTTGAACGATTCCTTAGGGTCTGTAATGAAATAATACCAATTCCATTAAATAAGTACTCATTTAAAAAGCTTACTTACTCGTAAAAACGTCGAGATAAGTAAAACTAATATCAAGAATTAATTAGTGGAATTGGTACAACTTCACCTTTTCTGCCACTCATCTTCAGAGCAGAGGAGTCCACAAATGGATTTCCATGACATGATCCATCATTTTAAATGACAACTAATATATTAAAAATCTGGTGGATGGCGTTTCGGCCTAAAACATTAACGGCAGCGATTGCTCCTGTCATGATTGGAACCGCCATGGCGTACGGAGACGGGATTCATCACTTTCCATCGGCATTCCTGTGTCTTTTTGCGGCCCTTACCATTCAAACCGGAACCAACCTTGCCAATGATTATTTTGACTTCAAAAAAGGCGCGGACACTGCTGAACGTATTGGGCCAACCCGTATCACTCAAGCCGGCCTTGTAAAACCGGAAACCGTCCGCTTATCTTTTATCATTGCCTTTGCGTTATCTGCTCTAGCCTGTGGCGTGCTTGTTATGCGGGCGGGCTGGCCGATTGCTGTCATCGGAATCATCTCTATTATTTCAGGGATTCTCTATACGGCCGGACCTAAACCTCTAGGCTACATTGGACTCGGCGATATCTTTGTCCTTATTTTCTTCGGACCCGTTGCTGTAGGAGGAACCTACTACGTCCAATCTTTTGAAATCAACATGGCCGTTATCCTGGCAGGTATTGCTCCCGGGCTTATTTCCGTAGCGATCCTGACCATTAACAATCTCCGTGATATTGCCAGTGACAGCAAATCCGGCAAACGAACACTAGCTGTCCGCTTTGGGAAATCTTTTGCCCATTCGGAATATCTGACTTCAATCATTATTGCGTCTTTAATTCCCGTCCTTATTTACGCCTTAATTGCCGATCATCTCCCCATTTTAACCGCGAGCATCACCGTTTTAATCGCCGTTCCAGCCATCAAAACCGTGCTTACAAAATCCGATGGCCCATCCTTAAACAATGCCTTAGCGTTTACAGGAAAATTATTACTGATTTACAGCATCCTGTTCTCAATTGGATGGATTTTATGAACATAGACTCTTTAAACATTTACACCTATTCTCTCCCATTCAAAAAACCATTTTATGTCCGTAACACGAAAATTTCTTCCAGAGAAGGGTTTATTGTTCAAATAATTTCGGATGCGAATATCGAAGGATTTGGAGAAATCGCGCCATTACCCGGTTTAAATCAGGAAACTCTGGAAGAAGCACGCGAACACATTCAGTTTTTACAATCCCGACTCATCAATCTATCCATTCCCGATGGGGTAGAAAAATTAAATGGAAAATTTTCTGAGTGGTTAGACAAATTTAATCTCTCTTCTTCCGTTAGGTTTGGAATGGAAATGTCTGTTTTAAATTTAGTAGCAAATACGCACAATAAACCCCTCTACAGACTCCTTTCAAATTCTTGCAAAAATCATCTTCAAATTAATGGTTTACTGCAGGGCAGTATTGGTGAAGTTTCCCATCAAGCTTCTGAATTAATTACGCAAGGATTTACAGTGTTAAAATTAAAAGTAGGAGGAGACGTTGAGGAAAGTATTCAAAAGGTCAAAGCGGTTGGGAAGGCTATTTACGGAAAAGCCTTGCTTCACCTGGACGCGAATCAATCCTGGGACTTTGATGAAGCATTAGCCTTTGGTAAAAAAATAGGATGCACCCTAATTGACTATATTGAAGAACCCTTTAAAGATATTTCCCGTATTCCTGAATTTTTTCGTCAAACAGATATTCCTGTTGCCCTCGATGAATCATTACAAAAATATTCTTTTGAAAAGGTTAAATCTATTGAAGGAGTAGAGATTCTCATACTTAAACCCACCATTCTAGGGGGTATTGAAAAAATATGGCAAATGATCCAGAAGGCTAAAGCATTGGCTATTCGCACCGTTATAAGTTCAAGTTTTGAATCCTCCCTAGGAGTCCTTACACTCGCCCAATTGTCCGCGGCTTCCGGACGAAATCCTACGGCCGGACTAGACACGATGAAATGGTTTGAAAATGACTTACTGAAAGAAAAATTACAAATCAATAAAGGCTCACTGGCTATTCCAAATAATACCGTCCAAAATAGACACCTTAACTTCAAAGTTTTAAATAAATGAAATCCATAAAATGTCCCCTCCAAATGAACGCCCAATCGATTCCTGATCAACCAGCGATCATAACGACTAAGCATACCTACTCTTGGAAACAACTCAATGCACGTGTTAATGCAACGGTTACTTATTTAAACAATAGAGACTTTCAAAAAAAAAATCGTATTGGTATTCTGAGCACAAATAGCGTTGAAGACATTATTGCATTGCTCGCTCTCTGGCGTATTGAAGCGGTTGCCTGTCTTTTTAATACACTCCTTCCAGAAACAGCAATTAAAAAACAAGCCAAGCAAATAACCTGCCAAAAATTTATAACAACTAAAAATTACCAAAACAGACCTGCGAAGTGGGTTTCTGGTATCAATCTTAAGCAAGAAGCCACGATTATGTTTACTTCTGGAAGCTATGCGGAACCTAAAGCGGCTCTTCATACCTTTGGGAATCACTTTTACAGCGCCAAAGGGGCTAACGCTCACATTCCTTTTCAACAAGGAGATCGATGGCTCTTATCATTGCCTCTTTATCACGTTGGAGGACTCAGTATTTTATTCCGGAGTTTGTTAGGAGGGGGGAGTATTGTTATTCCGGACACAAATGAAGACATTGTTCAAGCCATTAATAAACATCAAATCACTCATCTTTCACTTGTTCCCACACAACTTCAGCGCTTATTAGAAAAAAATATTGATCCACTTGAATTTAAAGCCATCCTCATTGGAGGAGGACCGATTGCTTCATCGTTAATTCAGGAAGCGCGTGAAAAAAAAATTCCCATCCACATCACCTATGGATTAACGGAAATGTCCTCACAAGTGGCTACTTCTGACAACAAATCCAATAATGCTAAGGCTCTTAATTACCGTAATGTAAAAATTTCTAAAGATCATGAAATTTATGTCAAAGGAGAGACATTATTTAAAGGATATATTTCTAACAGTGCAATTGATCTTCCAGTAGATCAAAAGGGGTGGTTTCCTACAGGAGACCTGGGGAAACTCTCGGGACAAGGAACTCTGAAAATCACTGGCCGCAAAGATAATCTATTTATTTCCGGAGGAGAAAATATCCAACCGGAAGAAATCGAAAAATATTTATGCCAAATCAAAGGAATTCAAAACGCTATTGTTGTTCCCGTAGAAAATAAAGAATTTGGTTTTAGACCAATCGCGTTTATCCAAAAAAATAAAAAAAAACTGACAAAAAAAAATATCATAGAAACGCTTCAAAACAATCTTCCCAAATTTAAATGCCCTGACAAATTTTACCTCTGGCCAACAAACTTCCAAACAACAGAAATCAAGGTGAACCGCCGGTATTTTTCAAAAATTATTAAAGATATCAATTTTTCATGCCAAATCTAATAAACTACCTTAGAGCAGGCCCACGAGGTATTGACCTAAGCATTTGCAAACGAGGCAAGCCTCGGGGAATTAAACCCGGTTTAAAGATTGGCAGAACAATT
>CAZIRV010000095.1:0-8731 GCA_964541845.1 uncultured Planctomycetales bacterium | reverse complement strand
CATAAACATAAATCGGCGTGTTTTTAAATCTTTTTGTTGTTTAATTGACGACACGCCCTAATTAGTGGAATTGATATTACTTCTAAAAAGAGGATAAAAGTCCGCTTAAAACCCTGTCAACACATTGAAATACTTCAAAAAACATTTAATAATGTTTTTTTGTAAAGATTATGTAAAACGGTAACGTTTATTAGAAAGCGTAACGACTACCAAAGCCATTAAATAATGACCAAAACCTATTTTGCCTTTCTCGAATACTTTAGCGGGAACAGCAACATTCCAATAGGACAATTATTTAATTAAGAGATTGGCCAAACAAATTGTTCTGCCAATCTCCAAATCGGGTTTAACTCCCAGAGGCTTGCTCCGAGGTAGTTTATTGAATTTGGGATAAAGGACTCTGGAATGAAATATTTGGATGACAATCGTCTTGGGGCTACAGAAGTTGTGAAAAAAACAAAAATTTCTCCTGAGCGATTACGTTATTGGGATAGAGCAGGTGTGGCTAAGCCCAAGTGTATTCAATGTGGAACAAGAAAATTTAGGCGGTATTCTCAAAACGATATTCAGAAAATCATTTTTATTAAAACACTTGTTGACGTAGAAGGCTATAGCCTCGGAGGGGCAATAAAAAAGTTAAAACAGTATAATCAAACCAATGAACAGGGGGCATTTGTTACAAAAAAAGAGGGACTTTGCGATAAAAGACATGAATCTACCGGGTTTGGTACAGCATGAAGATGCGGAGAACAAAAATACCATGATCTATAAAGCTATTATTATCGGCATTTCCGTAATTTTTTTTGCTTTGGTCGTTCTGGATCCGAAGATAAGTTTCGCGGATGACACGGATAAAAAACGAATAGCCGAACTTGAGGGTCAGGTCAGTAATTTAAATGACAAGATTGAACGACTCACTAATATCGTCAATCAGCTTGTCTCCAGACAACAACGACGAATCCCGGGAATACCCCCCATAGATTCAACGATAACGGCTAAGGCAGAAATTATCCCGCCCAAACTGAATATTCATGGATTTGGTCACGTGCAGTACGACATTAAGCACCACGATAACGCCGATGGAACAGAAGATAGTAATAATAATTTTACTAATGGAGGTGTCAATCTGTTTATCACTTCCAAAATTAGCAACAAAATATCCTTCTTGAATGAAACAATTTTTGAATTTGGGGAGAATGGGGCTAATACTCTTGATGTAGAGAGGGTCTCCATTAAATATGAAGTCTCTGATAAATTGAATATTTCCGCGGGACGGGGGCATACGGCCTTAGGGTTCTGGAACGAACGCTATCATCATGGGACATGGCTGCAGACCACAACGGACCGGCCAAAAATTTATGCGTTTGAAGATGCTGGTGGGATTTTACCCGTCCATTTTGTAGGATTAAAATTCAGCGGGGATCTTGATGCTCCGGGAGGAACATTCTCATATGTCTCAAACCTTGCTAATGGTCGGGGTACGATCGGTGATGAAGTCCAGATCACGGAAGACGACAACGATAGTAAGATGGCCAGTATTTTATTTACATATGAACCTTTTAAAATTGAAGGCTTAGGCATTGGGGCCAACTATTTATATGACAAAATACCTGAAAAACTGGGAACCATAAATCGTGGCGCTGAAATTGACGAACAGATCGCGGGAGTCCATCTCTTTTATATCACTGATCCGTATGAAATTATTCTGGAAGGGGTGAGACTTGACCACTATAACCATGATAATGGCAACAGAGATATTACTTTGGGGGGATACGTTCAGTTGGCTTATACCTGGGACAAATATAAACCTTATTTTCGTTTTGATTGGCTGAGTATTCCCACCCGGGATGCCTTTTTTGAGGATACGATTGAAGACTCAATATCTTATACCGCCGGATTAAGGTATGAATTAACATCGTACAACGCGTTAAAGTTCGAATTCCGTCATATTGATGAAGACACATCCCGGAGTGATGAGTTTACTATTCAATCAGCATTCGCATTTTAAGATCAGGAAGTTTCCATAAATGTAATGATAAAAATTATAAAAATTTTAATTTTAGTATTTTTTATCCTGAGTTTTCCCGGGACGTCTTCCTATGTCTTTGCGAGTGACATTGTAGTTATTGTTAATAAAAATAACAGCCATATGGATAATTTTTCTCTACAATCGCTTCAAAAAATTTATATGGGTAAAAAAAAAAGCTGGAATGGTGAACAGGTCAGCTTTTGGCTGCCTCCATTTGGAAGCGAAGCCATGAACGCGTTGGTCACGAAAGTATTTAAAAAAAAGAACGAAGGACAGGTGCAAAAATACTATCTTATTGCCATTTTTCAACAAAAAATGACGGATATGCCCCTTTCGGCAACGAGTACTTATGATGCTGTATCAAAGGTTGCTCAAACTCCCGGAGGCATCGCTCTTGTCAAAGCCTCTGAGATTTTAGATAAATCCGGAATTAAGATCGTTAATATAGCAGGGCTGAAATAATACATGAAAATATTCAATAAAATACAAAATAAATTTTTAGCCACGTTGCTTCTCATAAGTTTAGTTCCATTAGTATTGTTAGGAACTTATTCAATGGTGGTATCCTCAAAAACAATAGCGAAACGAACTAGTAAGAGTTCTGCTGTAAAGATAAAATTTCGTGCAGAAAAAGTAAGTATGTTTTTAAAAAATGTCCAAGGAGATTTATCTTTTTTATCTAATAATGTATTTCTTTATCAACTCATAGATGTTTTGGATGGTAACGATATAGAGCAACAGAAAAAAAAATTAAGAGAATTTGAATTGGAGTTGTTGGGATTGGCTCTGACAAGAAAAATTTATTATAAACTAAGGTATGTGGATGCGAAAGGTCAAGAAATTGTTCGTGTTGATTTCAAAGAGTCTCTTCCTAAAATTGTTCCTCAAGAAAAATTACAGAATAAGGCAAGTCGATATTATTTTCAAAATACGATGATGCTTGAATCAGGTCAAATGTATGTTTCTGATTTAGATTTAAATGTAGAAGAAGGAAAAATAGAAATTCCTTATAGACCTGTTATTCGCTATGCCATGCCTATTTATGATAGTAATGATAATAAAAAAGGAATGATTGTTTTAAGTGTTTTGACCAACTTTCTTTTACAGGAAATTGCGCAATGGAAGGGGCAATGGCAAGAACAGTCTATGATGGTTGATGATCAAGGATTCTATTTAGAACATCCTGATAAAAAAAAAGAATGGGGGGGGCCGAAAAGTTTGAATACCGGTGAGGGATTAAAAAAAGATTTTTCCGCAGAGATAGTTTCACGAATCCTATCTGGCAAATCTGACCAAATCAAGTTGAATGATGAAGTCATTTTTAGTGAACCGATTTTTTTACATCCTGACAGGAAGGATATCTTTTTGGTATTAATTGTTAAATTGAAAAAAAGCATCCTTTTTGCCCCAATAATACGGTTTAGAAATACTTTTATTGGCATTATTTTTTTTGTATGTGTGTTGGTTGTTATTATTGGTCTCATTCTTTCAAAATTTCTTACAAAATCAATAACAAATCTTTCATATATAATTAAAAAAACAGGAGAAGGTTCCTGGGATGCGAGCATTGAAATTCCTCACACAGGGGATGAAATTGAGAATTTATATGAATCTTTTCAAAAAATGACGAACGACTTGAGGAAATCAACGGTCAGTAAAAATTATGTTGACAATATCATCAAGACCATGACCGACGCGCTGATTGTGATTGATGAAAGAGGTGTCATAGACCGGTTTAATCGAGGGGCGGAGGAAATATTCGGATACAGTGAAAAAGAAGTCCGGGGGGAGAATGTAAGCATCCTTATGCCGGAGCCTTATCATAGCCAGCATGATAATTACATTAAACATTATATAAAAACAGGGGAAGTTAAAATTCTTGCCAGAGTTCCGCGAGAACTTAAAGGTATCCGAAAGAATAGAGATATTTTTGATTTAGAACTTGTCGTTAATAAGCTGCACGTGAGTGGTCAACGGATGTTTGCGGGGATTATTCGGGACATTACCAAACGTAAACGCATGGAAGAAACGATTCGAAAACACAATGAATTGCTTGAACAAAAGGTTGCCGAAAGAACGTCCGAGGCTATTAAGGACAAACTAAAAGCGGAAAAAGCCAACCAGGCAAAGAGTGAATTTTTGGCGAATATGAGTCATGAAATCAGGACGCCTTTGCATGGAGTGATTAATTTCGCTGATTTAGGGTTAGAAAAAATTATTACGGGTAACCATGAAAAGTCACAACTTTATTTTAAAAAAATCCTTAACTGTAGCAACATATTATTGGGGCTAATTAATAATCTTCTTGATTTAGGCAAGTTGGAATCCAGAAAAATGGAGTTTAAGTTTGTTTTAACAGATATCGGGAACCTGGTAGAGACGGCAGCCAATGAGATGCAGGCGCTGGGACAAAAGAGAAACATCCAGGTCAAATATTTAAAGACAGAAAATAGGCCGTATATTTCTGTTGACGCCAAGAAAATCTCACAGGTTTTGAAAAATCTTTTAAGCAATTCTATTCAATTTTCAAAAGAAAACGGAATAATAGAATGTTGTGTTGAAGACCTGGTTGATTATATCAACGTATTGGTGAAAGATGATGGGATTGGTGTTCCGGGAGAAGAGTTGGATGTCATTTTTGATAAATTTAAACAATCCAGCAAGACAAAAACAGGTGCGGGAGGCACCGGGTTAGGACTTGCCATATGTAAAAAAATTATTGACGGGCATGACGGCAAGATCTGGGCTGAACATAATCCCGATGGAGGAGTTATATTTCAATTTACAATTAAAAAAGATTTATGTAATAAAAAAAGGTTGGGTTAAATTCTTACTGTAGCTGATGGTAAAAAAAAGGTTGGAAGAACGAAAACATCGTGATCTATAAGGCTATTGTTATCGATATTTCCGACGTGGAGTTATACCAATTCCATTAAATAATTGCTCTATTTTTACCTCTGCCATTCTCGTTAAAGCGTCGAGAAAAGCAAAATTGATTTTGGTCATTATTTAATGGACTTGATATTACATAGTGGAAAATGGATATTGAAAGTATGCTGGATCAAAGATCGATGTTCAGTTTTGGGCTGCCGAAAGACGAGGAAAAATGAAAATACTTATTGTCGATGATTCTACCGCAGATCGCAGCATTGTTATAGAAGGTCTTAAAGCGGAGAAAATTCCTAACGAAATAATAGAAGCTTCGGATGGCGAAGAGGCTTTTAAAATATTAAGCGAGCAGCATAAAAATATTGGATTAATTATTCTCGATTGGCAAATGCCAAAAATGGACGGGATGGAATTCATGAAAGGCGCTATTAACGTCCCGGAGACAGGCACTATCCCCATTCTCATGGTGACGGCATCAGGAGGAGAGGATAGCCAAAAAATTGCAAAATTGATTAATCCGAATCTTATTGGCTATGTGGTCAAACCCTATAAACTAAGAACCTTAATTGAAATCATTAAACCGTATTTAGGATAGTGTTTAATAAGGAGCTGCTATGTCCGTGAAAAAAATTGTTGTTGTCGACGACGAACGAGAAATGACGCAGTTATTAAAAATTGAACTCGAATCTGAAGGATATAATGTGTCAGCATGTCATGATGGAGCCGCTGGTTTGGATCTAATCAGGCAAAACAAACCCGATTTAGTTATGTTGGATGTGATGATGCCGAAAATGGACGGGTATGAAGTTCTTAAAATTTTGAAAAAAGACCCTCTGACCAACAATATTCCAATCATTATGTTAACGGCTAAGGGCCTTGAAGATGAGATCCAAAAAGGGCTTGATCTGGATGCCGATGATTACATCTCAAAACCCTTCCACTCCGGATTACTTCTTAAACGGATTAAGAGTATTCTTGATAATTAACCAAAGGGGTACTAGTTATGAAAAAAATAATTTTAACTACAATTTTATTAATGACTATCCTCATTTTACCATCCCGAATATTTTCTGCGCAAAATAAAATATACACACTAGGCGTTGTTCCGCAATTTTCTCCCCGTGTCATTCAAGAAAGATGGATTCCTTTTGTCAAATATTTATCCCGGGAAACTAACGTGAATATTCAATTAAACTTTTATAAGTCTATTCCGGAATTTGAAGCGGCCTTTCTTCATGGCGAGTTGGATTTTGCTTTTATGAATCCGTACCATGAAGTCGTTGCTAAAAAAGCACAAGGATACTTGCCTTTAATCCATGATGGTTCCAGAAAACTTGTTGGAATTTTAGTTGTCCGTCAAGACAGTCCTATTCAAAGTATTCAAGAACTAGATGGTCAGGCTGTCGCATTTCCCGCTCCAAATGCTTTTGGGGCTTCTCATTATATGCGGGCGCTACTTACCGAAAAAGAAAAAATTCACATTATTCCTAAATATGTTAAAACACACAGCAATGTTTACCGTCATGTTATTCTTCAGGAAGTTTCTGCTGGAGGAGGTGTTCGTAATACCCTCGCCCAGCAAGACGTGGAAATAAGAGAAAAATTGCGTGTCCTTTATGAGACACCCGGCGTAACACCACACCCCTTATCAGCACATCCAAGGGTACCCCAAAAACTGCGGGCATCTATTATAAAAGCGATCATAAAACTTTCTAATACCGGGGAAGGACGAATGTTACTCAAAAAAGTTCAGCTAACAATGCCTGTTAAATCAAATTATCAAAGAGATTATCAGTTTCTGGAGAATTTGAATTTAAAAAAATATTGGGTGGAAACGAAAAAATAAATATGAATTTTTTATTTTTAAAAAAAAGACATCTCCAAACACATTTAGTCTTGTTGGCAACCTTGTCGATTGCCATTACGTTTACTATTGATATTGTCCATGAAATTAGTAAACAGACAGAAACCAGCATTGCATCCATAACGCATGAAATGACTACATTAGCGCGAAGCATGGCTACCGCGAGTGAAACATCCCTACTCTTTAAAGACTTTGATGCTTTGGAAGATTTACTAAAATTATTTGTCGTGTTTCCAGATATTCTGAACATTCAAGTAATAAATACTCAAGGAAAAATTATTGGAAAAATTATTCATGATAAAAAAGGTGTTATACAAACCCGTTTCCTTGATAAAAAAATTCCCCTTCCCCGTTCAAAAGAACAAAGTGTTCAAATAAAAAAAGATTATATGGTTATATGGCACCCTATTGAACGTGATGAACTCTTAGGTTGGATAAGACTCAAAATCAGCCTGGATGAACTTTCGCAGGTAAAAAAACACATTCTATATAACGGTTTTATCACCGGGAGCATGGTCATTGGCGCTAACGGAATTCTTCTGTTTATATTTTTAAAGCACCCCACCAATGTCATTCAACGTATTATAAATTTTTCTAAACGACTTTCGCAGGAACGTGGGATTCAAATGACGAAAGAGACAAATATTATTGAAATTAATGAACTTATAGATTCGTTAAATACCACATCAAAACAACTGCACACTCAAGAATTAAAAATAAAGAACGCCATGGATGCCAGAAATGAATTTACATCCACCGTATCGCATGAATTGCGTACTCCTTTGGCGATATCGAAAGAGGCCCTATCCTTACTTCTACGGGGGAAACTGGGGGATATTCCGGAAAAACAAAAGGAAATCTTAATGATGGCAAGTTCTAACATTGATAGATTAGGACTCCTTATTAATGACATTCTTGACGTTTCAAAAATCGAGGCAGGCCAGATGACCATGGTCAAAGAAACAGTGGACATTATAAAAATTGTTAAAGACACTTATGAATCATGGAAACTAAAGGCCAATGCTAAAAAAATTAATCTATCTTTGGCCGTTCCTGAGAGTCCACTCAATTTTTGCGTCGATAAAATGAAATTTTTACAAATATTATCCAATTTGTTAAGCAATGCTATTAAGTTTACCCCCGAGAATGGAAAAATTAAAATTTCTATAAAGGAAGACAGTCAAAATATTAAATTTTCAGTGAAAGATACGGGTTGTGGTATTTCCAGAGAAAACATTCCAAAAATATTTAAAAAATTTCAACAAGTAAATCGAACATACGGTCCTGGTTCCAAAGGGACAGGATTAGGCCTGAACATTGTTAAATCTCTGGTTGAATTACACGAAGGACATGTATACGTGAAAAGCAAGATGGGAGAGGGCTCCAATTTTTATTTTACGTTACCAAAAGGCAAAAACAATGAAGAAAAAAATTTTAATTATTGAAGATGAAAAAGACATGAATGATTTGTTAAAAATAGAATTAACTCAACAAAACTATGAAGTTATTTGTACCTATGACGGAGAAATGGGGTATGCAAAATATTTAAGTGAACACCCTGACTTGATTATTCTGGATTTAATGCTACCTAAATGCACGGGGGAAGAAGTGTGCAGAAAAATTCGAAGAGAAAGGCAGGATACAGAGACATCTATACTGATGTTAACTGCCAAAGGGGGTAACGTTGACCGAATTGTTGGTAGAGTCAAAGGGGCTGATAAATATATAAGTAAACCATTTAATTCTGAAAACTTATTATCAGAAATCGCAAAACTCTTAAGGAGGAAAAATGTCGAATAACAAAACGATACTCATCGTTGATGATGAGGCGGAAATTCTAACATTGCTTGAAATAGAATTATCCTCCGCAGGATTTAACGTTATCAAGGCAACCAACGGGAGGGAAGCTCTGCGAAAAACTAAAGCGACTCTACCGGCCATTATATTAA
>CAZIRV010000094.1:0-9171 GCA_964541845.1 uncultured Planctomycetales bacterium | reverse complement strand
GATAATTGGACTGGTATGCGAGGTACTATTCATAACGCGCTTCATGATAACGATCTTATAAACCATGAAGAACCGGAAGAAATTGAATACTATTTGTGTGGCCCACCCATGATGATTTCTGCTGTAAAAGGACTGCTCGATAATCTGGGCGTTCCTCCTGAAATGATTGCTTACGATGAATTTTAAAAAATAGTCGTGGGTTCTAATGCACTCCTTTAAGGAATCGTTTAAAAATAACATCGACAATCATGAAACAGGTGTTGTCGGGTTGAGATATATAGTTGTTGAGGTTATTTTTGAGCCGATCCTAAACGAATGGGAAATAAAGGGGATAGCAAGTATTCAACCCTCACTTATCCCTTGACAAAACAGGCAGACGCGATATCATTATTAATGAGAGGTGTATAAAATTAGATGTATAGCTGCGTAAGGAGACAGCATCATGATTATGATGAAGCTCAGAAGAACACAGATTTATCTGGATGAAAAGGATATGCGTCAGCTGAAGAAAGAGGGGAAGCGGCAGGGTTGTTCGGTTTCCTCTGTTATAAGGGATGCTGTGAGAAATTATTTAAATAAGAAAGAAGGCTGCGTGGCGTGGCAGGATGATCCTGTGACAAAATTGATAGGAAAATTCAAGGCCGGAGAGACCGACCTTTCGGAGAATATCGATAAAGAATTGTATGAAGGTTAAAAAGTCGATTGTCGAAAAGAATGTCTTCATCGATACAAGCGGGTGGGTGGCGCTTTTTTTAAAAAATGACAAAAATCATAAAGAGGCCGTGTGCATTTACGAAACCATCAATAGTTCAGGGATGAAGGTAGTCACCTCTGATTATGTCCTCGATGAAACAGTAACCATGCTTACGAAAAAGCTTGGGGCCAGGCAGTCGATTGAGATAGGCGACAGTTTGATTTTGAGCGACATTATAAAAATTATTTTTATTAACCCCGATTGTTTTCATTCTGCCTGGCAGTATTATCATAAATTTAAAGATAAAAAGTTTAGTTTTACCGATGTCACTTCTTTTTATATTATGAAGGAGTTTGGCATCAGCAAAGCTTTTTCCTTTGACGGTCATTTTAAGCAAGCCGGTTTGGAATTGCTCTAAAAAGTGGAGTTTTGTCTTCTTTAGCTATTTATTTTTTTATTAAAATAAACTTAATTTAAATGATACCCATTCCATTCAATAATTGTTCTATTTTTAACTCTGCTTTTCTCGTTAAAGCGTCGAGAAAAGCAAAATCGGTTTTGGTCATTATTTAATGGAATGGGTATGAATTATTTTATTTCCTTTTTTGTTTTTGGAATTTGTCTTGTATTAATGGCTTCAGGATTGATTTTTGCAAAGAAAATTTTGCAAAAGGGGTGTTCTGTAGATCCTGATGACTGTCGTTGTAAAAGGGAAGGAAAGAAACCTTCGGAAGATTGTCCCGATGCCAACAACAAAAATTAAAAAACTGAATATCAGCCAGGCGCAGGAAATAAAGGTTCTTCGCAATGTTGTGGAGATTACTAATTCCGGTTTGGATTTAAAAGTCATTCTTAAAGATGTTGTAGAAGTTGTGAATGATATGACCAAAGCGGACTCGGTATTCATTTATTTGTTTGATGAGAGACGAAAACATCTTGTTTTAATGGCCTCAAAAACGCCTCATAAGGAAGAGCTGGGTAAGGTAAATTTAAAAGCAGGAGAAGGGATTACCGGGTGGGTGGCTAAAGAAAGTGAGCCCGTAGCTATTAAAAAAAATGCTTATCAGGATTCTCGGTTTAAGAGTTTTGATGTTCTTCCGGAAGATAGATATGAGGCCTTTCTTTCCGGCCCTATTATCGGAAAGGGGAAAGCCATCGGGGTTATTAATGTCCAGCATAAAAAATCACATGAATACGCTGAAAATACCATTAATTTAATTTCTTTAATTGCCAAGCAAATTAGCGGCGCGATTGGAAACGCGCGTTTGTATGAAGAAGCAAAACAAAAAGCCCTGCAGTTTGACAGGCTTAGTAAAGTGAGCCAATTGATTACATCACACAACTATTTGGACGAAATTTTAGATTTGATTGTTGTGGTTGCAGCGGAAATGTTAAATTCTAAAATTTGTTCTATTATGATTTTGGATCAAAAAGGAAAAGAATTCATCATTAAAGCGACACAGAGTCTGAGTGAAGATTATAAGAAAAAGCCCAATGTTAAGGTGAATGCCAGCATTAGTGGAGACGTCATTATCGGACGTAAGCCCATAACAATTTATGATGTGCGTAAAGAAAAAAAATATAGTTATCGGGATTTGGCTGTCAAAGAGAATCTTACTTCTTTGTTATCTGTTCCGATGGTGGTTAAGGATAAGGCTATTGGCATTATTAATGTTTATACAAAAAACCCTCATGTGTTTACAGAAGAAGAGATTGGCATGTTGCAAATGGTTGCCAATCAGGCGGCCGTGGCTATTGAGCACACGCAACTTATAGAAGAGACATTGAAGGCTAAAGAGGCATTGGAAACACGTAAGATTGTTGAACGCGCCAAGGGAATTTTGATGAGGTTAAATGACTTAAGTGAAGACGCCGCATATCGTTTGATTCATAAAAAAAGCATGGACTCTTGCCGGCCCATGAAAGAAATCGCTGAGTCCATTTTATTGATGGATGAGTTTCAGATGAAAAAATAAAAAGTTGACAGGGTTTAGGAACAGTGATATATTCCTTCAATGCACAGAAGGTTAAAACCATTGATGGTTTTTAGTGGGGGCAAGGTAGTTCGGTAACACTCAGTAATAAACGGAGTGGTGTCGGGCTTTTTTTTATTTGGGAAATGAAGTCCTCTTTTGAACAAGGATTGTTTGGAAGAGGGTTTCATTTTTAGAGATGAAAGTAATACCAATTCCATTAAATAATGACCAAAACCAATTTTGCTTTTCTCGACGATTTAACGAGAATAGCAGAGTTAAAAACAGAGAAATTATTTAATGGAATTGGTATAAACAAGGGGGAATCATAATGTTAAAGGAGTTGTTAAAACGCGTGCCACAGGTTTTTATGCCTGCTTTGGCAGGGGTGGTTTGTTTTAGCTTGCCTGCTATGGCGGATGAGCCTACGGCAAGCCAAGCGTTGTTTGTGGTAAATAATACCTGGATGTTAGTCGCGGCATTTTTAGTGTTTGTTATGCATCTTGGATTTGCAACATTAGAATCAGGCTTAACACGATCAAAAAATACTGTTAATATCCTTTTTAAAAACGTATTAATTGTGGCTATTGGTTTGTTGACGTACGCTATTGGTGGATTTAACCTCATGTATCCTGGAGATGCCTGGATTATTGGAAAATGGCTGGGTTTTGCAGGATTTGGTATTGCCGCACCGGAAGGCGCGGCCGGATTGATAGGCTACGCGGATGGGCACTATACGTACTGGACAGATTTTATTTTTCAGGCCATGTTCGCGGCAACAGCAGCAACGATTGTTTCAGGGGCTGTCGCTGAGCGGATTAAGTTGCACAGTTTTCTTATATTTTCAGTAATTTTTGTCGGCTTGGTTTATCCTTTTGTTGGAAGCTGGAAATGGGGTGGAGGTTGGTTAGATGTGAAAGGTTTTTATGATTTTGCCGGATCCACGCTTGTTCACTCTGTTGGTGGATGGGGTGCTTTAGCGGGTGTGATTGTGTTAGGCCCAAGACTTGGAAAGTATGTGAAAGGGGTCAGCAAGGCAATTCCAGGGCACAGTATGCCTCTGGCAACCATTGGTGTTTTCCTGCTTTGGTTAGGCTGGTTTGGCTTTAATGGAGGTTCTGTATTATCAGCGGATCCAGGCCCTGTTTCTTTGGTGTTTGTCACAACATCGCTGGCAGCCGCTGCAGGTATTATCGGAGCTATGATTACTTCAGAAATTGTCCAGAAAAAACCGGATTTATCCATGGTTCTTAACGGAGCGCTGGCCGGTCTTGTTGGGATTACAGCGGGGGCAGACACTGTCTCGGTGATGTCTGCCATTATTATCGGAATTGTTGCGGGTATTTTAGTTGTGATTTCGGTTATTTTCATTGATTCAAAGTTGAAATTAGATGATCCCGTTGGAGCCCTTTCCGTACATTTGGTTTGTGGAATTTGGGGAACGCTGGCTGTTGGGATTTTCAGTATAAATCCGGAGCATTCGTTTATGACGCAACTTATTGGTGTGATCGCTTACGGGGTTGTTTGTTTCCCTGCGGCGTTTATAATATTCTCCATATTAAAAGCAACGATGGGTATTCGTGTTTCAGAGAAAGAAGAATATCAAGGATTGGATATCAGTGAGCATGGTATGGAAGCTTACGCGGGATTCCAGATTTTTACCAATGAATAATTTAGGAGGGAATAAATAATGAAACTAGTTATTGCTATGATTCAGCCGTATAAATTGCCGGATGTAAAAAAGGCTCTTTTTGAGGCGGATATTCACAAAATGACCGTGACTAATGTTATGGGATGCGGTCAGCAAAAAGGTTTTAGTGAAACTTATCGAGGCGTTGTTCATGAGGTGACATTGCATAAAAAAGTACGATTAGAAATTGCTGTTAACGCCGAATTTGCTCAACCGACGGTTGACGCAATTGTTAAGGGAGCTAAAACGGGAAAAATCGGGGATGGTAAAATCTTTGTTTTAGATTTAGCTCAATGTATTCGTATTCGTACCGGTGAAACAGGCGACGACGCGATTGGATAGTTTAATGTACAGGAATTTCAAAGTTAGGATTTAAGCAAAAATAACTTTCCTTGACAAAAAATGGCTAAAGTATTCTAATAGGCGTCTAATACCAATTCCACTAATTAATTCCTGATATTAGTTTTACTTATCTCGATGTTTTTACGAGTAAGTAAGCTTTTTATTAAATGAGTACTTATTTAATGGAATTGGTATAAATATATCATATCGGAAATAGGGGGTTTTTATGGGACAAAAATCACGGATAAACAGAATAGACTTCGGTAAAGGAGAAGATGTTATGAGTACGTTAGCAGAAATGGAAAAACAGCAGACAGTAACAGAGTATTATGGGGAGAATGTTTTTAGCTTAAAGGCTATGCGCAATTATCTTTCAGAAAAAGCCTATAAATCTTTGAGGACTACGATTAAAGATGTCGGGAAATTGGATTCGAGTATTGCGGATGAAGTTGCTGACGCGATGAAAACGTGGGCTATCTCTAAAGGCGCAACGCATTATACGCATTGGTTTCAGCCTTTAACAGGGGCTACGGCGGAAAAGCATGATTCTTTTATCGCGCCAGATGGAGAAGGGGGGGTTGTTTTAGAATTTTCAGGGGAAAAATTAATCCAGGGGGAGCCGGATGCTTCCAGTTTTCCTTCAGGAGGGTTACGTCCAACTTTTGAAGCCCGTGGATATACCGGATGGGATCCGACAAGTCCTGCTTTTATTAAGGAAGGGGATCAAGGAGCAACGCTTTGTATTCCAACTTATTTTATCGGCTGGAAAGGAGAAGCACTAGACAAAAAAACACCATTATTGCGATCTATGAAAGCTTTGGCTAAACAAGTAGATCGATTAGCAAGTTTATTGAATATTAAGAAAGAACAAAACGCTTATTCTACTTTAGGTGGAGAGCAGGAATATTTTCTTATTGATGCGGATTTTTATTATGATCGTATTGACCTTGTGCAGACGGGACGTACATTATTCGGTAAAGAACCTGCTAAGCATCAGCAATTATCCGATCATTATTTTGGGGCTATTAAAACACGTGTGATCGCTTTTATGGAAGATCTTGATCGTGAAATGTGGCGGTTAGGCGCGCCTCTTACGACACGTCATAATGAGGTTTCTCCAGGGCAATATGAAGTAGCGCCTATTTTTGAAAATCAGAATTTAGCGGTTGATCATAATATGCTTTGTATGGACGTTATGCAAAAAGTAGCCGAACGTCATGGTTTGGTCTGCTTATTGCATGAAAAACCTTTTCATGGCGTCAATGGTTCAGGGAAACATTGTAATTGGTCGATTACCGGACCTGATGGAAAAAATTGGTTATCCCCGGGAAGTAATCCTCACGAAAATGAAAGGTTCCTTATTTTGTTATGCGCAGTCATTAAAGCGGTTGATGAAAATGCGGGGCTTTTACGCGCGTCCATTGCCTCTGCCGGCAATGATTATCGCCTGGGTTCTCATGAAGCGCCGCCGGCGATTATTTCTATGTATCTTGGAGCTCAGTTGAACGATATTATTGAACAGATTGAAAAAGGTGGAGCAACAAGTGCGCAGCAAGGAGGGACATTAGAGGTTGGAGTGGATTCTTTGCCAATCCTTCCCAGAGACGCTTCTGACCGTAACAGAACTTCTCCTTTTGCTTTCACAGGAGCCAAGTTTGAGTTTCGCGCGGTTGGTTCTAACGCGTCATTGTCCGGGCCTAATGTTGTGATCAATACGATTGTGGCTAACGCCTTAGATGAAATTTGTACAAAATTAGAAGTGGAAAAATCCGGAAAAAATTTAAACGATGCTGTTCAGAAAACCCTGCAAAGCATTATCAAAAAACATAAAAAAGTTATCTTTAATGGGGATAATTACACGGAAGCCTGGTTAAAGGAAGCCAAGAAACGCGGCCTTCCAAATTTAAAAACAACACCGGAAGCCCTGACAGCATTAAAAGACCCCAAGGTCATTAAGATGTTTGAGAGGTTAGAGGTTTTAAATAAAACCGAGATGATTTCTCGTTATGATGTCTATATGGAGACTTATGAGACCATTATTCAGTACGAAGCAGAGTTGATGGTCCATATGGCTAAAACCATGGTTGTTCCGGCAGCGATTAGTTATGCTGACGAGTTAGCCGCGACTATCAAATCGGTGGAAAGTATTAATAAGACAAAATTCACAGCAACAAGAGGTTTGTTAAAGCAGATTTCCGCGGAGACAGAAAAAACTATTTCCGGAGCGGAAAGCTTAGCAAAGCTTGCAGGGGGTTCAACAGTAAAGGCACGTGCCGCCATGGCAAAACTACGTGCGTCTGTTGATGCCTTAGAAGGCCTGGTTCCAACCGATCTTTGGCCACTGCCTTCTTACGCGGAAATGCTGTTTATTTCATAACGTAATTTGGTATTATACCAATACGTTAAATAATTGCTCTATTTTTAGCTCTGCTATTCTCGTTAAAGCGTCGAGAAAAGCAAAAACGGTTTTGGTTATTATTTAACGTAATTGGTATTATTAGAATAAGAAGGGCGGGTTTCAAACCCGTCCTTTTTGTATCTTGATACAGAATATCATTAATGATACTCTTTCAATAGATGGTAAAATAAAGAATATTTTATGCTTCGATTAGCCCTTGCCCAAATTAATCCTACCGTCGGTGATCTTGCCGGAAATCAGAAGAAAATTATTGAATATATTCATCAGGCCAAAATGAATGAGTCGGATTTAGTTGTTTTTCCTGAGCTAGCCGTATGTGGGTATCCTCCGGAGGATTTGTTGTATAAAGATCACTTTGTTCAGGATAATTTGAAAGTTTTGCATGCTATTCAGAAAAAAACGAAAGGGATTACCGCCATTATTGGATGTGTTGATCGCAATAAGCAGAAGAATTTATATAATGCCGCGGCCGTTATTTCTAAGGGGAAAATACAAGGGATTTATCATAAAAAAGAGTTGCCTAATTATGGGGTTTTTGATGAGAAGAGGTATTTTTGTTCTGGAAATGGAAATAAAAATTTTTTTGTGAAAGGGGTTCAATTTAGATTGAGTATTTGTGAAGATATTTGGGTGGAATCTACAGCGCGGGGGGAATCAGAGCCGTTACATATTAATATTTCCAGTTCTCCGTATGATATTGGGAAGTTAAAGCAAAGAGAACATCTTTTAAAAAAGCGTGCTAAGCAGAGGAATGCATTTATTGTTTATGTGAATTTAGTTGGAGGGCAGGATGAGCTTGTATTTGATGGGAATAGTCTGGTTGTTAATCCAAAAGGAAAGATTGTCGCGCATGGGAAAGCGTTTCAGGAAGATTTGCTGGTCGTAGATTTGCCCGTAGGGGCACAGCGTTCTGTGTCCTTGTTAACAACAATAAAAAAATTATCACAAATCGAATGCGTTTATAAGGCGCTGGTTCTTGGCACAAAGGATTATGTCCGAAAAAATGGATTTCAAAAAGTTGTTATTGGGTTAAGCGGTGGCATTGATTCCGCGTTGGTCGCGGTTATCGCGGTTGAGGCGTTGGGGAAAAAAAATGTTGTAGGGGTTTCCATGCCTTCACGTTACAGCTCTAAAGGAACGCGGTCTGATGCGGAAAAACTCGCGAAGAACTTAGATATTGAGTTTAAAGAGATCCCAATAGAGGGCGTTGTTAAAAGTTATGATCAGGTTTTATCTAAAGAATTTTTCGGATTAAAGCCGAATATCGCTGAGGAAAATATTCAGGCCAGAATCCGTGGAAATATCTTGATGGCACTCTCTAATAAATTTGGCTGGTTAGTTTTAACGACAGGAAATAAAAGTGAAATGGCTGTTGGTTATTGCACGCTTTATGGGGATATGTCAGGGGGTTTTGCTGTGATTAAGGATGTTCCCAAGATGAAAGTGTATGAATTATCAGAGTTTATCAATCGTCAAGGTAAAGAATGCATTCCTAAAACGATCCTTACGCGGGCCCCTTCAGCAGAGCTTCGCGCTAATCAGAAAGATCAGGATTCTTTACCTTCATATGATGTTTTAGATGAGGTGTTGACAGATTATGTGGAGCAGCATAGTTCTTTAAAGAAAATGTCTCAGAAGAATACCCCACCGTTAGTTCAAAATATTATTCAAATGGTTGACCGGAGCGAATATAAGCGACGCCAATCTCCTCCGGGTATTAAAATCACCCCATGCGCTTTTGGTAAAGACTGGCGTTTGCCTATTACCAATAAGTATAAAGAAGCTTAATTCTCAATATTTTCACACAAAAGACATATAAACGTCACCATGAAGTGATATTATTTTATTAAATGAATTGGTATAAATCATAATTGTTGTACTCAAAAATTAACTTATACCAAATTCATTAAATAATGACCAAAATTTGTTTTTAAAAATAGGACAATTATTTAATGGATTTGGTCCCGACTTCAGGTAGAACACTTAAATCTCAAAAAATAGTAAATGTTTAGCAGGTACCCCTCCTTTTTGCAGGAAAGAGAAATAAAAAAAA
>CAZIRV010000093.1:0-9201 GCA_964541845.1 uncultured Planctomycetales bacterium | reverse complement strand
CCAAAAAGCGGGGCTCGCAAAGACACTTTCTGGTGAAAAGTACCCACAAAATCGGGATGTACCCATTAGCATTCGCCTTTGATCACCCTCAAAAATATCTCCCCGTAGGCTTCCAGTTTTTTGGCGCCAACACCAAAAATCGTGGAAAATTCTTCTATGGTCTTGGGGCGGCGGGCGGCCATGTCAATGAGGGATTTGTCCGGAAAGATGACGTAGGGGGGGACGCCTTTTCTGTCAGCGAGTTCTTTACGCTTGGCACGCAGGGTTTCAAATAAATTTTGATCATATTCATCGGATACATTGGATACAAGAGAAGGCTTTGGCGCTTTAGATTTCATCTTTTCAACAGGAGGAGGATATCCCATGACTATCTTGCGTTGATGCAATATTTCCAGGGAATCCGTATTAAGTTTAAGGACTCCGTACTCTTCTTCCTTATCCAATAACTCCTGTTGCAAAAGCTGTCTCAATAAAAATTGCCATTGACGGACGGAGAATTCCTTACCAATCCCATGAACATCCAGCTCCTGATGTTCATAATTCAACACCTTTTGTGATTGACTGCCGCGCAAGACATCAATCACATGCGTCGCGCCAAATCGTTGCCCTGTCCGCGCGACACAGGTCAAAAATTTTCTGGCCGGTAATGTCATATCAAACTCAGCCTGTTTAGGATTAACACAATTGTCACACAGCCCACAACTTTCTTTTGTGTAATCTTCCCCAAAATAAGTAATCAGGGGCTTTCGTCGACACACTTCACTTTCCGCATAATGAACAATGGAATTCAAATGAGCTAAGGCTACACTTTTTTCTGTCGCGTCAGATTTTTGGCCAATAAAAAATTTAATTTTATGAATGTCGCCATAACCAAATAACAATAAACAGTGTGACGGCAACCCATCACGACCGGCCCGACCGGTCTCCTGATAATAAGATTCAATATTCTTAGGTAAATCGAAATGAACCACAAACCGTACATTCGGTTTGTTAATCCCCATACCAAAGGCAATCGTGGCTACCATGATGGGAACATCATCACGAATAAATAACTCCTGATGTCGGTGACGCTGGGCATTGGTCAGTCCGGCATGATAAGGCAATGCTTTAAATCCGTTGGCATTAATTTGCGCGGTTAAACTTTCCACTTGTTTGCGTGAAAAACAATAAATAATTCCGCTTTGATCTTTAAATCTTTTCAAAAAATCCAGGGTTTGCTCAACAGGACTTTGTTTTGGAATAACTTCATAAAATAAATTATCCCGATTAAAACCAGCCAAAAATTCACGAGGATTATTGAGTTCCAAATTGGTAAGAATATCCTTCTGAACACGTGGGGTCGCCGTGGCTGTCATGGCGAGACATACGGCTTCGGGAAACTGCTGACGGATAGTATTGATCTGTCGATATTCCGGCCGAAAATCATGTCCCCATTCAGAAATACAATGGGCCTCATCAATAGTCAGACAATCCATCCGGACTGACGAAAGCAATGCCTGAATATCTCCCTTGACCAGTGTCTCCGGCGCCATAAAAAGCAACTTTGTCTGTCCTGAACGCACTAACATTTTATTCATCTCATATTCATCAAAGGAAAGGGTACTATTTAAAACCTCCGCCTCAATGCCGAGGGCTTTTAACTGCATCATCTGATCTTTCATCAGAGAAATTAATGGAGAGATGACCACGGTAAGTCCATCAAACAGCAACGCCGGAATCTGATAACACAAAGACTTCCCTCCCCCCGTCGGCATAAGCAATAAAGCGTCCTGTTTATCAAGCACCGAGGCAATGCACTCTTCCTGAAGAGGACGAAAACTATCGTAGCCAAATGTCGTTTTAAGAACAGAATTAAGCTGGGGAGTTGTCAGAGACATGTTTTAAGTACTGCTTGATTTGATACTTCAAATCCGGAAGTTTTTCTTTCATAATATCCCAAATAATTTCTGTGTCTACGCCATAATATTCATGAATGAGAATATTTCTTAATCCGACTATTTTCTTCCATTCAATCCCTGAAATTTTTCTCTTTACGGGAGCAGGGATATGCTTTGCGGCCTCTCCTATGATTTCCAGATTCCTCACAACACCATCAATGACAAGAGAATTTTGATAAAATTTAATTCTGGTAAGAGATTTCGTATACTCTTCTATTTTCTCAACAGCTTCCAGAATATCTTCTAAATAAAGCTTACAATCCCGCATACTCTACTTCCTTTAAAATAGACGTTTTCAATCGGGGCTTTATTGTTTTTTTTAAAACTAAATCGATTTTTCGATGCAAAAGGCTTTCAAGAAAAAATTTTAAGTCCATGTAATTATCAAATGTTTTTTTTCCTTTTTGAAATTCAACTAAAATATCAACATCACTTTTCTTCTTTTGTGTTTGCTTAACAAATGAACCAAAAAGGCCTAATTGTTTAACCCCATATTGCTTAATTTCGCTGCTATGGGTATGAATGATTTTTAATATCTGAACTTTTGTTAGCATAAATGCCTCATTATTTGTTATGTCTTCTGAAACTCCATAAAACTTTCTATAGGAATGGAAATTTTCGCGGTCGGTTTTTTCCCGGAGAAATAAATTTGATTAAATTCATTTTCAACAATTTTCAATACCTTTGCTTCAAAATATTGCTCACCGCAATACTGACATTGTTCACATGGGACGTCATCTACAATTAAAAATTTATCATCATGTTTGTATGTATACTGAATTTTGTTCACTAAAATTTTTATTACCGCAAAATTGACAAACTTTACTCATTTCTAGCCCCTTTCATATGGATTCTTAAATTTGGGAAATGTTGGAATGTAAACGGTGATTATGACTAATTTTTCTTCCATTTTTCCACAAACAACATGCACGGGCTTCCCCACATCTGTAAAACCGACAACCAAACAGCTTTCTCCTCTTCCCGCATCCTCATATTCTTCTAAAATCCTACCACTACAAACAACCTCTTAATCTCAGAAATAGTAGGATTATCTATTTTCCTTTCCTGATCTCCATGCTTTGAAAATAAATATTCTTCTTGAATTACTTTACCTTGAATCCATTTTATTTGAAACATGGGTTAAAACTCTTTATTTTTACTCTTCCACCGTTTGTTTGGCTAGATTCTCATAAATTCGCCATCGTTTGTTAATGTCTTGCTGCGCTTCTTCAAAAAGAATTTTAGCTCCTTCGGGATTACTTTTGAGGAGCATATTAAAACGATTTTCTGTTTTAGCAAACTCTTCAAAACTAATTTTTGGTTTTGGCGAGTCTAAAAGGAAGGGAGTCTTTCCTTCTTTCGTGAAATCAGGGTTGTAGCGAAATAACGGCCAATAACCTGAAGCGACGGCCGCTTTTTGCCCACTTAATGATTCAGCCATATTAATCCCATGAGCGATGCAACTGCTATACGCGATAATTAAAGAAGGACCGTTGTAGCGTTCCGCTTCTAAAATAGCTTTTAATGTATGTTCATCTTTAGCACCCATTGCAACTTGGGCCACATACACATGTCCATAGCTCATAGCGATACGCGCTAAGTCCTTTTTGGGAGTAGACTTTCCCGCGGCAGCAAATTTAGCGACAGCAGCGCGTGGTGTTGATTTAGAGGCCTGTCCTCCTGTATTAGAATATACCTCTGTATCCAAAACAAGAATATTTACATTTAATCCCGTTGATAACACATGATCTAATCCTCCAAACCCAATATCATAGGCCCAGCCATCTCCTCCCACAATCCAGATGCTTTTACGTACCAACATATCCGCCACACTCAAGAGCTGTTTGGCCTCAGGAGAGTCTTTTCCCTTTATTTTTTCTTTTAAAATTTCAATCCGTTTACGTTGCTCAAAAATTTCCGTCTCATCGGTTTGTTCGGATTCCAATAATTCACGAACCAATTCGCTCCCGATATCCGACTCCATACTCTTTACTAAGCTTGCTGCCAATTCCGCCTGTTGATCAACAGACAACCGGAATCCTAAACCAAACTCGGCGTTATCTTCAAAAAGCGAATTGGACCATGCCGGCCCCCGGCCTTCGATGTTCTTGGCCCACGGGGTTGTCGGTAAATTTCCACCATAGATGGAAGAACATCCCGTTGCGTTGGCTACCAGTATGCGGTCTCCAAAAAGTTGTGTGATCGTCTTGATGTATGGCGTTTCTCCACAGCCGGAACAGGCTCCGGAAAATTCAAACAATGGCTGTAAACTTTGAATCCCCCGTACAGAGGTCTTCTTTAATAAATTGCGATCAATCTCTGGTAACCCAAGAAAAAAATCCCAATTTTTCCGCTCCGCTTCCCGTAGCGGCGTTTGAGGGCGCATATTCACTGCTTTTAAATTTGGGTCTGTTTTGCTTTTTACCGGACAAATATCTACACAAAGTGAACATCCCGTGCAATCTTCCGGAGCTACTTGAATGGTGTATTTCAGGTCTTTTAAATCCCGATCGCGTGTTTGAGAAGACTTAAATGTTTCCGGAGCATTTTCGAGAAATTTAGGATCATACATCTTGGTACGAATAACCGCGTGCGGACAGATGAAAACACATTTTCCACACTGAATACACAAATCCTGTTCCCATACTGGAATTTCCTGAGAAATATTGCGTTTTTCCCATTGCGCGGTTCCTGTAGGAAAAGTTCCGTCGATCGGCATAGCACTGACAGGGAGCTTGTCTCCACATTGGGCCATTATTTTTGATACAACTTTTTTCACATATTCTGGTGCTTTATCTGATACTGTTGAGGGCCGCTCCACTGTGCTTGTTGCCGCTGCGGAAATATCAACTTTATGCAAATGTATTAGTGTATGATCCACGGCCTCAAAATTCATTTGAACGACCTCTTCCCCCTTCTTACTGTAAGCCTTTTTAATAGATTCCTTAATAGCCGCAATCGCTTCATCTTTGGGAAGCACTCCGGAAATCGCGAAGAAGCATGTCTGCATAATCGTATTAATCCGTCGGCCGAGTCCGGAATCTTTAGCTACTTTGTAGGCATCAATCACATAAAATTCAATGTTCCGATCAATAACAATCTGTTGCGTTTCCTTTGGTAATTTATCCCATGTCTCGTTTTCCGGATAAGGACTATTTAATAAAAACACCCCGCCTTTTTCTAATTTCGCAAGGACATCATACTTTTCCAAAAACCCAAATGCGTGACACCCTACAAAATTTGCCCGGCTAACTAAATATGTCGAATGAATTGGTTTTGGTCCAAAACGCAAATGAGAAACCGTAATAGACCCTGATTTTTTAGAATCATAAACAAAATATCCCTGCGCGTAATTAGGGGTATTTTCTCCAATAATTTTAATTGAGTTCTTATTAGCACTAACAGTTCCATCCGAACCTAAACCATAAAAAATGGCGCGGACACCATCCTTATCTTCAATAATAAAATTTTCATCATAATCCAGACTTGTGGCTGTCACATCATCCAGAATGCCTATGGTGAAATGATTCTTTGGCTCGTCCTTTTTCATTTCATCAAAAACTCCTTTAATCATTGCCGGAGTAAATTCTTTAGAAGACAATCCATATCTTCCCCCAATAACTTTAGGCAGCGTTGTGAATTTTTTTTGATCGGCTGTTTCAAATAGGGCATTAACTACGTCTAAATACAATGGTTCTCCTGAACTTCCCGGCTCTTTGGTGCGATCTAAAACAGCCAATACTTTTGTTGTGGCAGGTAACGCCTCAATAAATTTTTTAACTGCAAACGGACGATAAAGACGTACTTTAAGAAGTCCTACTTTCTCCCCGTACGCCCCCAGATTATCAACTGTATCCTGACAAGCTTCCGCTCCGGAGCCCATAATAACAATGACTCTTTCTGCCTCCAGGGGACCATAATAATCAAACAAATGATACTCTCGACCTGTAAGTTGCGCGAATTTATCCATTGTTTTTTGAACAATATCCGGACAGGCATTATAGTAAGGATTAATAGCCTCCCGGGCCTGAAAAAAAACGTCCGGGTTCTGAGCCGTTCCTCGAATGACAGGGTGATCCGGGCATAGCGATCGCTCTCGATGCGCGCGGACAAGTTCATCATCAATCATGGAACGAATATCTTCTTCACTTAACTGTTCAATTTTAGCAACCTCATGAGAAGTACGAAATCCATCGAAAAAATGAATAAATGGAATACGCGTCTCTAACGTAGCAGCATGTGAAATCAAAGCGAAATCCATGGCTTCCTGCACAGAAGCAGCAGATAAAATCGCAAACCCTGTCGAACGGGTTGCCATAACATCAGACTGATCCCCAAAAATGGATAAAGCATGGGCCGCAATCGAACGGGCAGCTACATGAAAAACGGTAGAAGTTAACTCTCCGGCAATTTTGTACATGTTTGGAATCATTAAAAGCAATCCTTGTGAGGCTGTAAATGTCGTTGTTAAGGCTCCTGTCTGAAGTGCCCCATGCACTGTTCCGGCCGCCCCTCCTTCACTCTGCATTTCCTGCACACGTGGCGTGATTCCCCAAATATTTTTCTGACCGGCTGCTGCCCACTCATCGGCACGTTCTCCCATCACTGAAGAAGGCGTGATAGGATAAATCGCAATGACTTCATTAACCTTATACGCCACATAAACCGCTGCGTCATTTCCATCAATAGTCACTTGTTTTCTTTTCATAAAAATAAACCCCTCAATTAATTAAATCTCTATTAAAATATTTTTATCATTATAAATCTAAAATCAAAGACGTCAAGAAGATTAGGAGGAGTCTTTGTTTTCAGAAATATACTGCTGCACATACTCCTGAAATTTTTTGGGAGGTAATGCCTTACTGAAATAAAAACCTTGAACCCAGTCACACCCTTCAGAATCCAGAAATTTCAACTGTTCTTCTGTTTCGACCCCTTCCCCAATAACCATTAAACCTAAACTATGCGCCATACCAATAATCGCTTTAGTTAGTGCGGCATCTTCCGGATCAACCGTGACGTCCCGAACAAAGGATCGGTCAACCTTTAATGTATCAAATGAAAAATTTTTTAAATAACTCAACGCGGAATATCCCGTACCAAAATCATCAACAGAAAGACGTAACCCCATCTCATGTAATTTGTTAAGAGTTTCTTTTGTTTTTATTGCGTCTTCCATTAATAACCGTTCGGTAATTTCCAATTCTAAATACTCTGGGGAGAGATTACTTGTTTTTAACGCTCTTGCCACAGTGCCTACTAAATCATTGCTTTTAAACTGTCTGGAAGAAATATTCACAGCCACACGTAAAGAAAGTCCTGCTTGCTCCTGCCAAATTTTTGCCTGAGCACAAACTTCATTAAGAACCCACTCTCCGATTGGAATAATAAGACCTGTCTCTTCAGCTAATGGAATAAACTGATCAGGCGTCACAGGGGCGATTGCAGGGTCATTCCATCGCAATAAAGCCTCTGCCCCAACCAATTTCCCTGATTTTACATCAATAAAAGGTTGATACTGCACCTCCAAAGTCCCTTTATCCAGGGCATAGCGTAAATGCGTTTCCATCTCCATCCTCTCTATAGCACGATCATCCATTTCTAATGTGAAAAAACGAAAAGTATTACGAGATTCTTTTTTGGCTCTGTACATTGCGGCATCAGCGTTCCTCAAAAGAATATCCGGATTTTCACCATCAGATGGGTAAACCGTCAATCCAATACTCGCTGTTACAAAAACCTCCCGTCCATCAATAAAAAACGGCCGGGAAAAAGCTTCCAAAATTTTTTGAGCAACCACTGCTGAGTGAGTTGCCGCTGTTAAATCCGGCAAAATTACTAAAAATTCATCTCCCGAAAGACGTGCCACTGTATCACTTTTACGAATTGAAGACGTCAATCGCCCCGCGGCCTCCATTAAAAGCTTATCTCCTGCCGCATGGCCTAAGGTATCATTGACAATTTTAAACTGATCAAGATCAATGAGCATAACAACCACTTCTCTATCTTTGCGGGATGCCCCGGTAATGGCCTGAGATAAACGGTCAAATACTAATGTTCTATTAGGTAAATCCGTTAAATAATCAAAATTTATCTTTTGTATCAGATGTTTTTCATATTCTTTTTTCATCGTAATATCTTCTTTAATCGCTAAAAAATGGGTGATTTTTCCATTTGAACCTTTAATGGGAGATATTAGAACGTCTTCCCAAAATAATTGGCCGTCTTTTTTTCGATTTTGAATTTCTCTCCGCCATTCTTTTCCTGATTTAATGGTTTTCCATAGCTCCTTATAGACCCTCTCAGAAGTATGGCCTGAACGTAAGATACTTGTCTTTTTGCCAACAACTTCTTTCATAGAATACCCTGAGACCTCAACAAACTTTGGATTGACATATTCCGCTATACCATCCAGATCAGTAATAATAATGGAAACAGGGCTCTGTTCGACAACTTGTGACAGCTTACGCAATTCCTCTTCTGATTTTCTGCGATCTGTAACATCCGTTGCAATCACTAAACGCACCCTCTTTCCATCAACCCAATGAATAGTGCTGGCATGCGTTTCATACCACCGGTCATTCACCCTACTTCTCATCTCCCGAACACGAACACCTTTAAATTCACCATCCGGAATCAACAACTCCTCTTTTGAAAAACAAAAATCACAGACCTCACTCTGAGCTTGTTGTAATTTCTCCAAACATGATTCCCCTTTTACTTCACCAAAAATACTAACGACATACTTATTAGCAAAAAAGACTTCCCCTGTTTTCATATCTACCACAAAAACCAGGGCGTCTAAACTATCTAAAATTGTAACCAACCGTTCATGCGAGACCTTTAACTCATGCGTTTTTGATTCAACCTCTCTTTCTAAAATTCTTCGCATACGAGAAAAAATTACCAAAATGTAGGAAAAACAAAAAAGAATAATAAAAATGACCAGCCCTATCAAAAGCGATTGCTTTAGATAAGCCTTCTGAATTAATTCCCGCGCTGCCATAGTCTGAAATTGAAATTCAATCGCGTCAGAAGCGTTGGAAGCTAAAAAAACTTGTCTCCGGTTAAATTCATTAAAAGCAACATTTTCCATTGCCTTAAAAGATTGTTCTCCTAAAAATAAAACACCGCCTACGAGCATAAATGCTGTGGCGGTAACAATCCAGGGACGTATAAAAAGTCGACTTTTCATAAAATGCTATTTTTAGGAGCTGTCACAAAATAACTTGATGTTTTAGCGCGTAGATTTTGGTCATATTTT
>CAZIRV010000092.1:0-9250 GCA_964541845.1 uncultured Planctomycetales bacterium | reverse complement strand
TATTTTTGAGCCGATCCTAAGTAAAACTAATATCAGGAATTAATTAGTGGATTTGGTATTACCTATAGAAAATCCCTGAAAGTCATACCCTGAGGGTTGTTGAAAAACTCTTAACCCAAACTCCGGAACCACGGCAAGAATATGATCAAAGATATCTGCCTGAATCGCTTCATAATTAGCCCAAACCTGATCATTACTAAACACATACACCTCAATCGGTAATCCATGATCTGTCGGGGTTAAATGCCTCACTAAAAAAGTCATATTATTATGTATTTTGGGATGACATTTTAAATACTCGATGATGTAAGCCCTGAATGTTCCAATATTAGTCATCCGGCGTCCATTAACAAGTTCAGAAACATCTACTCTCCCTTTCTGATTAGCCTCTTCAATTTCTTTCTCTTTAGCCTCAACATAATCTTTCAAAAATTCAAAACGTTTAAATTTTTCTATCATATCCAAAGTACAAAACTTTATAGTATTCATATCAATATAAAATGCCCTCTTAATACGTCTCCCCCCGGAACGCGACATACCTTCCCAATTTTTAAAAGAGTGCGTTATAAGCGCGTACGTTGGAATGGTGGTAATCGTTTTATCCCAATTCTGAACCTTAACTGTATTGATTGAAATATCAATCACATCCCCATCGGCTCCAAAATCCGGCATTTCAATCCAATCTCCACGCGCGACCATATTATTCCCCATAAGCTGAATACTGGCAACAAATCCAAGAATAGTATCCTTAAACACCAACATCAATACCGCGGTCAAGCCGCCAAAAACACTTAAAAGCCCCCAGGGCGATTTATTTAATAACGCGGCAACAACAAAAACACAGCATAAAAAACAAAGCCCCATCCTTAAAACCTGCACATAACCTTTAATAGGACGTCGGCGAGAAACTTCAAACTTTTGATAAATTTCCATACCCACACTCAGGAGAGAATTAACCACCATAAACCCAACAATAATCATATAGGCAACAGCACAACGCTGAACCCATTCAATAAAAACATCGCTTTGAGGAAAGAGGACGAGAACACCAATATAAATAACCCATGCAGGAGCAAGATGAGAAAGCAACACAAAAACTTTTTTCTCAACGACCAAATCATCCCACTTATTTTTTGTCCTGAGGATAATGGCATGAAAAATACGTAAAATAAACTTCTTGGCAACCGTGTTCGCAGTAAAACTTAAAACAAAAATAGCCACCGCTTTTAAGGCAAACACCATCCCTGAATCGACGGCACCATTAATCCCTAAATTTTCAAACCACATTTGAGCAACATCAAACATCGTTATTTTTCCTGAACATAATCAATCCTGCCCTGCAACCTCTATTTTATACCCATTACGTTAAATAATTGCTCTATTTTTAGCTCTGCTATTCTCGTTAAAGCGTCGAGAAAAGCAAAATAGGTTTTGACCATTATTTAACATAATGAGTATTATTAAATTGAATATCCAAACACGGAATCGCATTCTACAAGGAAACAAAGAACTTGGCAAATAGAATAAATTAGGAAGGGAGTCACATCCTAAAAAATCAAAACCTTTGTAATCAACATCGAAACCTTAATGACGCCTCTTTTTTTTGCTTTAATGCTGAGACGAACTTTTTCCGCGCGTAAAAGCTGCGGTGAAACGTTGAGCTCATATAAAAATTTAATGATAGACCTCATTTCTCCTTCGCCTTCAATTTCAACCATATACTGTTTGTAAAAATCCACTCTTTTTGGAGTCTGGGGCTTCGTATCCACTAAATAAACAGAAGATTTTCGTGCAAGCACCTCAATTTCCCCTAAAATCCTGGCTACCTCTTCCTCATCCGAACCACTTCTTTTCACATAATCCACATACTTCTCATATTTTTGTTCAATAATATCCTTCTGCTTAATATTCCGTAAATTCATACTGAGTTGCTTTTCACTAATCTCAATCTCACGGTTAATCCGTTTAATTTTATTTCGGATAGGAGCAACAATCAATCGATCCAAAAAAGCCGCCGCTAAAAAACCAAACGCGATTAATAAACCTATTTTTTCTTTTTTTGAAAGTTTCTCAAAAAACATCATCATCCCCGCCCGTCTTCAAACATACAAATGATTTCAAACTTCGCGTATTCAATATTTTTTTCTTTCTTTGTTGTTGTATACGTAGTTTTAACATTTTCAAAAAATGGTGAATTCTCAAGGGTCGTAACAAACTCAAAAACATTAGACATAGCAAAAGCCCGTCCCTGTAATACCACTCGTTTTCCCTCTTCAAGGCTAATATTTGTAAAATAAATTTCTTTCGGCGTCAATTTATAAGTTTCATATAAAATATTTAAGGACCGTTTCTTCGCACTCAAACGATTTTCAACCAAACCAATACATAAACGCATTTTCTCAACCGCATTAGCCTCCTTGGCAATCCCTGCAATTCTTTTCTTTAACTGCCCCAAATAAATATTTTTGTTGTAACTATTAATAAGCAACAAAAATGATATCGTCAAAACAATCGCGCCGACCAGCCCTCCCATGATTGTAAACTGCTTACGCTTTTCCTCCATCAGCCTTTCAATCTGCAACTCATTCGGGGTTAAATCAAACTCCAGGGCATTAGAACATGCCGCCATCCCAATTAAAGGACACATGGAAATAGATTTAAAATGATCAAATTGAAAAATATCAATATTACCTCGCGTCTGAATGTTTTCACTAGGATTAACAACTTCTACAGGAACATCCAGCCTGAACTTCAACAAGCGGTCTAAATCCTCAATTGATCTTGCCGCTCCACTCAAAACAACCTGATCTACCTTAACACTTCCTTCCTCATGCAAATAAAGATCCTGAGCATGAGTGATTTCTGTTAAAAAATTTTTTTCCCATTTAGCACGATCCATCAAAAAATTATTCGAACCAATTAAAATATTACGTGTAAAAACCTGTTCTCCTTTATAAATAATATTAAAATCTGAATAATTGGAATCAATATCAATTAAAACGATCACCTCTTTAGTTTTCTGCTTTGAGGCACATACCAACCTAAACCACTGGTGCAGCCCATCCGAGCTAACGGATATTTTTTTAATTGTGACCCCTGCATTCTGAAGTGTTTCGACACGATCATTAATTAAATTCCGCCGAACAATCACCAACATAACCCTGGAGTAACCTTTTTTTCCCTTACCAATAATTTTATGGTCAAAAATAATTTCTTCTTTAGAGTAAGGCGTTTGTTTCCCAACCTGAAGATTAACCATCCCGTTTATTTCATCTGAATTTATCGAAGGAAGTTCCAACATACGAACCGTAACAAGTTGACGGGGAATACATAAAATAACAGATTGTTTATTAAGATTTAATTTCTGAAAAATTTTATTAATAACCTCAGAAACGGATCCTTTTATCTCAACAAGTTTTTTACAGTCTGTTTTTGTGATTTTCCCGGAGGCATTCTCGATAACCTTCAGCCAGTCATTTCCTATCTCAACAACTACTATTTTTTTTGCCGTCTTCAAATTTTTTCTCAATTGAACCATTTTAATCCAGAGCGTTACAGAAGAAATTTTTATTTTTTTTGGAAAAGATCTCAACGCATTGTCTAAAAACTTTTCTCTATGACTGAGCCCTTATTTTTTCCAAAAAAATAAAAATTTTCCCTGTAACGCGTTACTCCCTCCAGTATTTTACCTGTTCATTCCGGTTAACCACAAAAATAACCTCCCCTGATTTTCCGCTACCATTTAACCTTCCATAAGCATTTCCCATAAAATAATCCGACTTTATATTAAGAAGACTCGCGTCTAAAGCAACATTTAATTCCTCCGTCTCCTCAGCAGAAAGCCCCACGCTACTATCTAAAGAGGAAACAATACCATCTACCGAACTAAAAATCCTGTCATCTTCCGTTCCCTCAACTCCGTCACTCCCAACACGATACTGAAAAATTTTTTCTGCCAGGGATAAACCCATTTTCAAACTCTGAAAAGTTAACATATTCGCTGTATTAATATTTACTGCGCCATTTCCAAAAATTGTTATAAAATCTTTCACCTTATCAAAAGTATCCTGCTCCATCCCTTTAACCAAAAGCAACTCCTCTAAAGCTTCAAAATTTTTATTTTTACAAGAATAGGCCGGAAGCAATGTTTGATAATACCCACTCTCAGCCCCATTTCCATTTAAATCATCATCTTCATCACGCCAATCAATAATCGAATCCGCAATATCCCCGGCATCCTGAGAATTTAACTCAGCCACAACTTCAAAAAGATTCTTTAACACCTCAGAGGAAACAATATTAATATTTATTTTCCGTTCCTCATCAATAAGACCATAAAAAATCTCCTCTAAACCCTCGTCATTCTCCTCACTATACTCAAGACTAAAGCTTCCCTCATTCCCTAACGCAATATCTTTAAAAGCCTCCTCATTGCGACTCCACAGTTCATTTAAAGTATCATATTCCAATGTCTCATCATTGCGAACCTCCAAAATAGCCCTTTTCATTGCTGCAGCAGCTAAATAACGCGTCTTGACCCGATCCCGCAAACGCTCTGCCAGCCCTAATTGGGGACTAACATACGCATAAATTGCTATCGCCAATGTACTTAAAAAAAACAATGACCAAAGAACAGCGATAAGAATACTCCCTCTTTTCCTATCCTGCTGCCGGGATAAGAATGATTCTTTCCACTTCCACATTTTCTTGTCCATCCTTAAAACCCACTTCCATTTTAACCCCTTTAGGAATCATCTCCTCTTTATCATCCCAGGAATCTTTCCACCCATATTTTTCTGTTTCCGGATTTAAATAATAATAGGTTAGCTTGAAACTTTCTATAAAGGCCAATGTTTCTGAACTATCCGCTACAACGAATTCTTCCGATGTCGCCAAAGCATATCCACGATTTTCAGCAACAAGATTCCCCAAGCTTTTATCAAAATAATAAGAAATTTTTCCTACACCTTCTTTGACATTTCCTTCTTCATTAACAGATTCAACAATTCCAGCAAATTCGATACTCTGTGATGTTCCAATAAAATTAATCCCTGAAAAATAAAAAGTATTGCGTATATTTTTCTCCATCACCTCAAGAGCAAGCAAAACTTCTGTTTGCACATTTCCATAAGACTGAATCCGCTCATAAGTCTTTAACCCGCTTCCCAATACAGCCATCACAGCCAAAGAAATAATGCCGGCAACAGACAACGCGACAAGAAGCTCAATAAGAGTAACGGCACTATTCTTCTTTCTTCTTTTCCACATAGTAAGTCACCAATGAATCCGCCCTTGGTCTATCTGCATGGGAAACCGTCAGCGTAAGTTCGTTTAACCCTTCCCTGTCTTCTAATAAAATCGGCTTAACGCTCCATCGCCATTTAAAATCCGCGAATGTTCCTTTAAATCTACCACTTGAAGCCCCTGTTAATTTTGTATTTTCCAAAATATCCTGTTCAACTTCCGCCATCTTCATTCTCAACAAATTACTCATATCAATCGTATACTGACCTGCTTCCAATACCTCTACCGACCCCTCGTAAGCCCGTAAAACACCCACAAGACCAAAAGACAAAATGGACATAGCCAAAAGGACTTCTACAAGAGAAAACCCCCTATTTTTTATTTTTAATATCATCCTCAGTCCCCTCGATACCATCAGGGCCTAAAGAGTATAAATCATACCCCGTGGGATTGTATGCTCCGGGAGATTTATACTGATACGCATTTTGCCAGGGGTCCAGAGCCTCATTATCTAAATACGGCCCATTCCAATTATTCGGTGTAGGGCTTGAAGAGGGCTTAGAAAAAAGCGCGTTAACTCCCTGGGATGTTGTGGGATAACGTCCGTTATCCAACTTATATAATTTTAACGCTAAACCGATATTAGAATTAATGTCAGCCTTTGCCACCGCGATCTTGGCCTGCTCGGCACGCGACCCCAATCTGGGGACAACCATCGCCGATAAAGCCGCGATAATGATAACGACAATCATAAGTTCAACCAGCGTAAACCCTTTTTTCATTTTCCATACCTCCATGCTGTAGGGGAGGGTTTGAAACCGCCCCTACGCTAATTAACCTTGCCCCGCCATACCAATATTAAATATCGGCAAAAGCATTGCAAAAACAATAAACCCAACTATCCCTCCTATCAACAAAATAAGGATAGGTTCAATCAGAGAAGTCATGATGTTAATTGATTGATCCACTTCCCTTTCATACGATTCAGCAATACCAATCAAAGATTCTTCTAATTTTCCTCCTTCTTCCCCCACCGCAATCATATTGACGGCAAAGGAAGGAAATACCTTTATTTTATTTAAACTGGATGATAATGTTGATCCCTGCTTAATAATTTCCTCCCCTGCCTTGATTAAAGGCTCCCTTAAAGCCTCATTATCAAGCGTATTGGTTGCCAAAGACAAACTCTCATAAACCGGCAATCCATTTTTTAACAGCAGCCCTAATGCCCGGCAAAATTTAGCAATTTCCGAATCCCTAACAAATTTCTTAACAAAAGGAGTATTCAGCTTAATCATGTCTAGTAAAAACTTCCTTTTCCCTGATTTCTGAGAGCGTCCAAATAATACCGCTATAAAAACAAAACTAAAAATAAACCAGTACCAATGTGTCGACATAAAACGGCTGAGCGCGATAAGTATTTTAGTTGGCATCGGAAGTTCCTGCCGCATGTTTTCAAAAATACGTATAAACTTCGGCATAAAAAATGTGATCATCACAAAAACTGTCCCAACCCCTACGACGAGCATCACCATGGGATAGGCCAAAGCAGATTGAATCTTACGCTTTAGTCCCTGTTCTTTTTCCTGATATTCCGCCAACTTATACAATACTTCGGCAAGAACACCACCACTTTCCCCGGATTTAATCATGCTCAAAAATAAATTACTAAAAATCTTCGAATATTTTTGCATCGCTTCTGAAAGCATTTTTCCATCTTTAACCTGCTTTTCCAAATCCGAAACAACCCTTTTTAACGAAGCACTTTCTGTTTGCTGTGTAATTAATGTTAAAGCTCTCAACATTGGGACATTAGATTTAACCAAACTGGCTAACTGCCAAGTAAAGGCGTTAATCTCTTTAGATTTAACTTTTATAGAAGAAAGTGCCCGTGGTTTATGAATCTGACTTTTAACATTAAATTGCCCGACGCTCTGCTCTTTATCTCCCGTACCCTGCGCTCCCCCCTTTTTTTCCAAAACACTAATCGGGGTCAGACCCATTGCGTCTAACTTACTGATCGCGCCATCTTCAGACTTCGCGGTAAGTTCTCCCTGAACCAAATCTCCAGGACCTTTTCGGGCTTTGTAAATATATGTTGGCATGATTTATTTAAAATTTTGGAGTTTAGGGGACGTTGATTGATTAATTGATTTAGAACTAAATATTCCTAAATCAATTAATCAATCAACGTCCCCGTTCCCCTCTTTGCCTTCGGCAAAGGTCCTCTCCCGAAGGGAGAGGAGAACTATTCCTCAACTGCTGTTACGCGTTCAACTTCTTCCGGAGTCGTAACCCCTGCAACAACTTTTTCCCAACCGCTTTGCCTCAAGGACTTCATCCCCATTTCCATAGCCTTTTTCATAATAAGATCCGATGACGCTTTCTCCAAAACCATTTTACGTATTTCCGCGTTCATTTCCAATATTTCATAAATCCCCGCACGTCCCTGATACCCTGTTTTATTACAAGAACCACACCCTTTCCCTCGATAATAAAATTCAATTAGCCGAGAATCTCTGTTCTCGACAGGTCGGGAACTTTGATCCTGAACTAACCCCTCCCCGGAAACTTTTTCTTTACAATCAGGACAAACCGCCCGCACCAGCCGTTGCGCGATAAAAATTTCCGCGGAAGAAGAAATTAAAAAAGGATCGATTCCCATATTCAAAAGCCGCGTAATACCCCCGGCCGCGTTATTCGTATGCAACGTTGAAAAAACCAAATGCCCGGTTAAAGCCGTCTGAATTGTGATTTTCGCGGTCTCCGTATCCCGAACCTCTCCAACCATAATCACATCAGGGTCATGACGCAAGATACTCCGCAATGCCCTGGAAAAATTCAAATCAATTTTATGATTCACCTGAATCTGTGAGATGCCTTGCAACTCATATTCAACGGGATCTTCAATCGTAATGATTTTTCGCTCACGTGTATTCAACTTGCTTAAGCTCGCGTAAAGCGTTGTCGTTTTTCCACTCCCTGTCGGTCCTGTAACAAAAATAATGCCATGAGGTTTCGCTAAAGCCCTTTCTAAAATCACCCTCTCATGTGCGGCCATCCCAAGACTCTCAACGTCAAAAAGCATCAGCATCGGCAAAACTCTGATAACAATATTTTCCCCATGCAACGTTGGAATAATCGAAACACGCAACTCATACTCTGCCTCTGATATTTTCACTTTAGCCCGCCCATCCTGTGGCACGCGCCTTTCCACAATATCCAAATTTGTCATAACCTTTATACGAGAAACAATCGCCGGATAAAGATAACGGATATTTTCTGAAACCTGCGTGTCGTATAAAATCCCATCAACTCTGTACCGCAGGGTCAAATCCTTTCTCGACTGTTCAAAATGAATATCCGTGGCTCGATCATTAATGGCTTGTTGTAAAATTTGATTCACTAACTTAACAACAGAAGCCTCCTTTGATGGTTTCCCTAAATCCTCAACCATCTCCTTAAGGACAACAGACTTGCTTTCCTCCTCTGCCGGAGCTTCCGCTAATATCTGTTCAATCGTATCCGCTCCAACGCCATAATGTTTCTTAATCATGTCAATAATATTCGATGCCAAGGCTAACGTCACTTCCACTCTTAGCCCAAAGTTTGTTTCCAAATCATCTACCGGCCACATATCAAAAGGATTAGATATCGCGATCGTTATCACATTGCCGTCAATATTAATCGGCATAATTTTATAATGCCAGACAAACTTCGCAGGGATTTTTTCCACAGCCTCAGAACTAATCTGAACCTCATTTAAGTCCACAAAAGAGATCCCTTGTTGTTCAGCTAAAATCTGAAGCATACGCCTTTCCGTAATCAATCCCATACGAATTAAGGTCTGCCCTAAAAATTCTTTATTTTTCTGGTGTTCCTCAATCGCCGTTTCCAACTCCTTCGGCGTTACCTCCTCTTATAATGATTCTCCTGGTCATAATGATCCCACTCTTCTCTTGCAAAAATTCGTCTTTGATAACAGCAATGTTGTCGCGCCCTCTCC
>CAZIRV010000091.1:0-9340 GCA_964541845.1 uncultured Planctomycetales bacterium | reverse complement strand
CATGTTTTGGTATAATCTGGCAAAGACATCACTTATAAAATTATACCGATCGTCCTTCAGGTTCAATTCTTTAGAAACATCCCTGCTCTTCCAGCCTGGAAATAATGTAGGAATATCCAATCCGTCAAGTACATTCAGACTTGTATATCTCGGTTTAGGAATCAAGAACGATATCCCGATCGTAACTAAAAGGAGTATGACTACAAGAACAGGCCTTTTCATTTTAAGAAATACTCCGGACTTTCTGAAATTTATCAATTATATGATCCAACCCCATTAGACAACCTATCATGATAAGAAAAATCAGGATTCCACTAAAATCATGGAAAGAAGCTTCGGCTGATGGACCTGCATAGAATGTTATGAGACAAAGGGTCATAACTCTGACAAGATTACCCAATAAAGCAAAGGGGATGGCTGAAGGAATAAGAATGAGCTTCTTTTGAAAATTGCCTTTGATGAAATAAACATAGGTCACCGCAAGGGCAAACATTGTTATTAGAGAACGAAAGCCGCTGCAAGGGGCCCCCATGAAGATCTCATTACCATCTATATTTAGAAGAAGGCCGCTTCTTTCAATAGGATAATTCAGCAGGCTAAGGATGACTTCTGTTACCTGGGATATTCCGTAACGCATAGGCATAGTTACCTTATCTAATATCCCCAGAGGAGGAGGCATAAGGAAAAGAAGATACCAGATAGGAAAAGATAATGACCTTGCGATAGCACTGTCATAGAGGTATCTTGTCGTACCCCACAATACCGGTATCAACGAGAGCGAAGAAATAATAAGGTAGTTTTGACGCCAACCCAACATAAACATCACTAATCCGATCAAAACCACCGCGAGACTGGTAATGTCTGATAAGTGGAATCGGAGTCTAACGGAATCCCGATCTTTCGTGTTATCCGACGGCTTGCCGGAAACAGCGGTGTCCGATGCGAGAAAAATATCCCTCAGACTCTTCCTCTTTTGCCACACGATCCACAACGCGACAGGAAGTATGAAATACGCGTGGGTGTAGTCAATAGTCTCCCAACGGGATTGATATAGCTGATAAAAAACAGGGCTATAGATGACAACAATAAAAAACCAGACTAGATAATAAATCACGTTATGCCATGCTCCATTTCATTTTTGTAACTCTTTTATCCCACAAAAATATACCCAAGTAAGGCAGGTTTGCGATTTTAGATCGTTGATTTAAATTAAAAAAAATGTCTGAATGTCGCAAACCTATTGCTCTTGGGTATATTTCATACTAAAAATATATCAACCAAACATGGCAAATGTGTGGAGTATATGTGAACTTCCTGAAAACTTTTTTAAATTCCATCTCAAAACCTAACACAACGCGGATATCTGTGAATGCAAAACTATTGAGATATAGTTCTTCCCATTTTTGAATTCTCCTTTAACAAGACCATTCTTAATGAGCTGATTCAGGCTCGCGTTAATCAAATAATGCGGTTCATCCAGAAAATGATAAAACTTATCCACTGTGATTGCCTTATTAGTAATGTTCAAAAGCTTTAAGATTTCCTCTGATACAGTTTGAATTGATTCAGACATAATAAACACCCCCCTTTTTCGATTATTTTGAACAAATTTAATACCCTCAATTTGAGTCTATAAATTTCCTTATGCGACGCAATTCAACTTCTGTCGTCTTAATTGACCCGCAAATAAACTCCTCCCGATAATCCCCTACTTCTTCTATCGTCGCAAGAATATGCGTTAATTTTGCGATCTCTGAACGAAGCCAACTCACGACTAATTCCAAATAAATTTTTTGTGGCTTAACTAACCATCCCATTATTTTCTCCTTTCTTTTAATACCAAATCCATTAAATAATTTTTCTATTTGAATAATTCTATTCGCTAAAACGTTCAGAAAAAGCAGAATTGATTTCAGTAATTACTTAATGTATCTGGTATTAATTATAAAAGTCTAAAGTGAAGAAAATATGACCGTCACGTGAAATGTTTGTAAACTCACAAAAATGAACACCTTATATCAATTACGTTAAATAATGACCAAAACCTATTTTGCTTTTCTCGACGCTTTAACGAGAATAGCAGAGCTAAAAATAGAGCAATTATTTAATGGAATTGGTATAACTTTTTTCAAACCAGGAAAATCTTTTTTTGGGGGGAGGGAAAGCCGGTAGGACAAAAACAACTTCTACAGTACCGGAATAAAAACAAATGCCTGTTCCTAATCGTATTCCTCTTCACTTAATATGTATCCATGCCCTCGCACTGTTCTGACTAACTTGCCCATATCACCCAATTTTTGACGCAACCGTTTAATATGTGTATCAACGGTTCGGGTTGTCACATTAGCATCCAGATTCCACACATCATCTAATAGCCTGTCTCTTGACTGAACACGTCCTTTTTGCTTAATCAAAGTTACCAGTAATTTAAATTCCATGGCCGTTAATTTAATTTTTTTCTGATCAATCGTAACTTTACAACTAGGGCAATCAACCTTTAACGTGTTAACGTTTAAAATCTCTTTAATGGAACTTTTAGGTTTACCACGATTCAGAATCGCCTTGATTCTTAACACCAATTCCCTGGGACTAAACGGCTTTACAATATAATCATCCACGCCCAGTTCAAACCCAATAATTCTGTCAACCTCCTCATTCTTTGCCGTGAGCATAATGACAGGAATAGACTCTAATTTTTTATCATTTTTAATTCTTTTGCAGGCCTCAAATCCATTCATCCTGGGAAGCATAAGATCTAAAATTACTAAATCCTTGAATTGTTTATCCAAAATACTCAAGGCGTCTTCACCTGTTATGGCTACTTCACAGGCAAATCCCGATTTTTCCAGGTTATATTTTACAAGTTGGGCAATATGTTTATCATCTTCAACAATAAGAATTTTCTGCCGGATCATTTTTAATTCTCCTTTATTTCTATAAACGCTCAAAACACCTGACAATACCAATAGTTTAATATATATTTATGAAGTTAACGTGACAAATATGTGGGTTTTTTGTGAATTTTATGTGCAAAATTACAAATAACACCAATTCCATTAAATAATAACCAAAACCACTTTTGCTTTTCTCGAAGCCCTAACTAGTTACCCCTGAAAAAGTACTTTTTAGCTCCTTCGGCTTAAACGCTATTATTTACGTAAAGATTCAAAAGCTAAACTCCTCGTACATACTCGTCAGACATAGCTTTTGAAAATATCTTTACGTAAATAATATTAAGCCTCAATGTCGCGTTAAAAGTACTTTTTCAGGGGTAACTAACTAGGCGTCACAGAGTCTGATAGCGATACAACTCCCTCCCCAAAAAAACTACCAAGATTTAAAAAAGGCTGCAATTGGAGGATTTGGAACTCAAATCCCTGAAAATTTAAAGGCATCAATTTACTGTTTACATTGATAGAATTCATAGAAGGGGACTCTCTAACATCAAGTTTATTATTACTTTCCATTTTTAAGTCAATCCCCCCTAAATTTTTTTCAGGAATTGTCTTTTCTTCTATAAGAATGGGAGAGGATACTCTAGGCAAAAAACGTTTGGCAGAAATTTTTTTTGTGTGTTGCAGGATAGACAACGCAGGAACAAGCGGGGGAAAAGCAACGCTGGCAATAAGGAGGGATTCATTAAAATGTTTATTTCCTTTTTGGGCAAACTTTTTCCGTTTTGCATTTAAAGCCTGTTTTTCCTCTCGAGATTTATCTGGATTTTTCGCGAATTCCTCAATGATTTCTTTATAAAAACGATGCTCCCTCCTGGTTTCGATATGCGCCAAATGAGGAATAATCCATGCTGATGTAATAAAAATAGCCATTGAAACAATCGATAATGATGCCCCTGTCATTTGAGAAATTTTAAAAAACATAAAAAATCCGGAGAGAGAAACAGGAATCCCAATCCAGTTTAAAACAAAAATAAACCCAATGGAAAAAAACACCATAACACTCGTAAGAAACAACACGGCATAAAATAGCTTTATCCATGCCCTTAAACCACGCCCTTCACGGTCCAACCCATGCGTAAGCCCATGTTCACTAACATACCGGAAAGACAAATCAATTTTTTTAAATTCACTCTTAAGCTTTTTAGCCATTAACCTCGCCTGACGCCTTAAAGGACGGTCTTTCCTTGATAATTTTACTAATTTTTTTTCCAAATGCTCGGAAAGGACAGCGACTTTATTAATAGAAGTTAAAATGTTTGCTGTTGAAGTTTCATATAAATAGGTTACCCCAAATAAACTCCGTAATAACGTCGCGATAGGCGTTTTACCAATTTTTTTAAGAAGCCAATGCTTATCAGGAAGATATTCTCCTTTTCGAATATCGTTTCCGGTAAATCCCGCCATAAGAATACGTATTTCATCTGCCAATTTAGCAAGATTTAAAAAATAGGCAGCGTATTCTGACAAATCCTCTCTGGAACTCAACTCAACATACATGTCAAAGGCCCTGTCGCTAATGACGTGAAAATGACCGGCATGTTTTCGAAAATCAGAAAATGCCAAACCCTCTTCATTGATAAAATCATCAACCTTCTTAATAAGCCCGCGTAAATCCTGAGTTTTATAGCCTTTGACTTTGGTTTCATCCCATAAGTTAACAAGTTCCTGAAAAGGTGTCGTTTTAATCAGAATTTTTGTAATCCCATCATTTTCCATAACATCATCATACATAATTCCAATAGACGTCCAGGACTCCCCTTTGGAATCAATCCGTATTCTCGGACCTGTGGGATGAAGAACGATACCGACCTCTTCAGGGGGGACCTCAACAGGATTTTCGCCAGAAAAAACATAGAATTTCAAGTACCCCGCGTAGAGATCTTTTCTAATTTTCTTTATAATCTGTGGATCTTCCTGAAAATAACTGTCTGTTATCAAACGCACTTCAATATGACCATCCGTTTTAACTGCCTTAACGGTTGAAAATCGTGAGGAATATAAAATAAATTTTGAAAAATATTCCTTTGTTGGTGAAAGATAATTCCTTGTAAATTTTTCTAAAAGAACCCCCTTAGATGAATCGGATGAATCAAACACAGGATCTGAAGCCCTCGTTACCTTAAACAACTTCCTTATTTGTCCATCATAATTTTCATATGCTTTTTTCGTAAAAGAAATAATATGCCTTGGGATAAAAAAATTAACCAGAGCAAAAGAAATACCCAAAACAATTAACGAGATCCAGAATTGCACGGTGCTTCCAAGAAAAAAAATAAAACCAAACCCGACCATGATCGCTATAAAAGTCCTGACTCTTCTCACTATTTTCCCATGCCTCCTCAAATTATCTTCTCCTATAAGGCTTTCCGCGTAAGGGGTTTCCAAAGGCAAATTAAATACGTCAAATTCTTCCCTTAAAGATTCCATTGAATAGGCTGGGCCCTCCACATATTCGGACTGAAGAATCCTTCGCTCCAAACGGTCAAGAGCCCTCATTTCCTGGTATAAATCATCCATATCTTCTTCGACAATTTGATTTTTAATATTTTGATAATGGTATTCCTGTAAAAAAACAATACGTATCCATTTGTCAAATGGAATTCCAAACACATTAAAATGAAGCGGATCCCTGAAAGCCAAAAAATTACTCTTTAGACTATCCAGAGAACCGGCATGACCCATTATTTTTCTGCTGATATTGTAATACCGCGTTAAATGATAAAAATATTCTTTGTAACCTTCCATCTCATTGTCATCTTCATCAAATTTTAAGACCAATTTTTTTAATGTTTCAAAAGCCCTCCTGCGCATGTTAAAATTGATCTTCGCCGGGGCATAGCGAAACTTCTTAAATATGAATTTATTTCTATGTCTAATGGTACTTATTTCTTTTACAAGATCCTGCAGGCTTAACAGCGCGTTTATTTCTTCCGAATCTTGTATGTTTTTATTTAATTTTCTTTTGAGACTTACAATCCTTCTTTCAGATAAAAACACTTTTTTCGCATTTTTTACGGCATCAAAGTAATCATCCCGTGACCCTTTCGACCCGGAATCATTTTTCCCCGAGGACAACACCTTTTGATAAGATGATTTATACTTCCGTCTATTCTTCTCATCAAAAGATTTAAATCTTTTTTGAACCTGATTATAAAGACTCCTGGATTTTACGAGCCGATTTTTAACAACACTTTGTTGTTTTTGTAAATCAATGGGATTAATAAATAATCGTTGAAAATTGATACTCCCCTTCCACTTCCTTAAAAATTCTTCCGCCGTATCATTGACTAAAGGGATCTGAAATGTTCTGAAATCATCCGATGCGTTGTCTGTCCGATAGCTAATAAAAACAGGATCTCCTCCGTGTATAGACGCACGGCTGGATTTTGGAAGATTAAAAATAAGTTTTATTTTTGAGGTTCTGACCTGGGATGTTTTAAATTTAAGAAAAACAGGTGGGCCTTCATTCAGCCATACTTTTACATGTTGAGTTTCAAACACGCGACGTATCGCATTACTGATTTTTTTCCTGATTTCCCATGTATTGTCAATCAACGCGTGGTCAGTTTGCAGAATTATTTCTAATTTATTTCCTCTTCGACGAACAAAAACCTCTTTAAGCCGCGCGCCTTTACGAATCAAGGAAGACTCTAAACGTTCCGCCAGACTATTAGCTCTGCTACCATTCAAATATTCCGTCATTAATTTTAAAAAAGATTCCTGGTCAAAAGGATTTTTAGACCGTGCACGCAAATTTTGAACAATAGACATAATAATCGCAATCGGAGAAAGCAAAAACATCAACAAAGTATTAGTATCCGTATAAAAAGACATAAACCGATCAAAAACAGAATTTTCCTTCTTATTTCCCGCAATAAATATCTCACTTAACGTTTTATCATTTCCCGTAGGAACATTCTCTCCTCCGATGACATCCCCTCTCGTGTTTTCTTTATTGTATTCTTTCTTATCATTAGCAGGAGGAGACTCTTGCGCGCTTTGTGTTGCTCCGTCCTTCCCACGATCTCCTTCTTTAACTTTATTTTGAGACAAAGAGGCTTCTTTAATTTTTGCCTTAAAAAAATTACTAATAGTATCCCTTGTTTCAGGACCAAGGTCTCCGTCTTCCGACAAATAAAATTTATTTTGTAACGCAACTACAATGGTTTCCTGAGGCCAATCGTACTTCCTGGATTCAAATATATGATCCCAATTTTTCTGAAAATATTGCGCGTCAATTTTATACGTCTTCCCTGTGACAGGATTGACTTTCCCATCCAAAGATAATACGTCCTTAATGCTGAGAGCTTCTTTTAACAAAAGCAACACTTCCGGATTTATACTTTTTCCTGTTTTGTAAATATTTTGTTCAGCAACCGGAGGCGCGGCCACATACGAATCTGATGCTATATTTTCCGCGTTCGCGCCGGAAAAAGGAGAAAACAACATAAAAACCAATGCCAAAGTGGCCAGCCGCTTTTTCCACTTATAGCCTTTGTCCTTTAAATTTTGAAAAAAATTACCTGAAGGCATGAATGCCTTGAAATTGGAAGGATATAAAAAAATTTTAACGAAAACACCTTTTTGAACCTTTTGCGTAAGTCGACTAATCTCTTCTCTTCCATCTGAATTTAAGGGGCGAATACTAAGCCACTTCCAGGAGTTAGCAAATGAAAATCCTCCTGAAAAATATTTTCTTGGAACCATCTCCTGAGTATTCGGGTCAGAATCTTCGCGTATATAATTATAGACTCCCCGCTTAAACATTTTTAAATACGCGTCATAAATATCATTTTTAATCCCCTTATCAACTGTATCGACCCCTTTTATTTTATTATTGTCAATGTAGGCCCTATAGACCCAACTCTTCCTTAACCTTCTTTTAAACCACTCGGCAAGAATCAATGAGTGAAATATTTGACGTAACGCGGCAAAATGTTTTCCCTCATTAACCTCTTTTTCAATCTCCGGTAAAATAATTTTACGCATGATTTCTTTGGAAATATAACTTAATTGTTCCGACTCGCTGGATTTTATATCTTTATTTTTGGGTATTACGCCTTCCTTCTGATAAGCAAGATAATCATCTTCGAGCAAAACAGACAAAGCACTTTCACTAATAAAGGCGGTATCATCACTTTCATACACAACAGCCCTTTTAGGGACAATCCATACCTTATTAAACGTGTTAATCGGTAATTGGGTGGTCCCATACATTTCCAGAGCCTTCGCGTAACAGCGCTCCCAAAATTCTTTTCCAAGCTCCTTTTCCGGAAACGTCAACGAAGCCGCGAATTGCTTTAATTGATAATCCTGGAGCAAGAGATCCCGCCCAAATTCTGTCCGCGCTAATGTATTCGGGACAATGCGGTCGGATTCATAGGGAGATAAGTTCACCCACATTTTTTCTTCCGGAATGGTCACGGCTGTTAAAAAATAGCGAATGAGACGAGAGGATTCCTGTTTCCTAATGGAATCCTTGCTGGAAGGATCAACAATGAAATCAAACTCAAATGGATTATCCTGATGGACACGAATAGCTTGAAGAACCGGAGGCTGATAAAAAGATGTCGAGGTTAAAAGCCCCCCCCCTGTCTGACCAACAGAGTCCATATAAGGCGGCATCATCGAGGACATAGCCATTTGTGCCCTGGCCGGATCAGATATAATGAGTTCATTAATAAAAAAGATTAATGTGACCAGACAGAGATATCGAAACCTCCGGCATTTCCTCTTAAAACGAAACCAACCTTTATAACATTTCCTGTTTTTTTCTTCCGGTGAGCCCCACCCGTGTTTTGTGTTGCTGAACTTCTGCTCTGCGCTGTACTCAGTATAATTTAACAAAATTGTAGTTCTCTATTCCAATCAATCTGTTCATAAAAAGACCTGGGGATATAATTTATTTTATTTTTAGATTCAATATAAATTTTTTCTTCTCCTATAAGGTGATCCAGACTAAGATTGATCAGATAATATGGAACATCCAAATACTGTTGAATTTCAACAGCACTAATTGGACCATCACTATTATTCAACAACGTAATAATATCCCTTGATACTTTTGTGAGTTCATCCTTCATTAAGGACCTCCTTTTTAAGGATTAAAATTTTATATTCGGCTGTTTGTTTGGTCTTTTCCGTGAAGATGATGTTTAAGCCATGTTCTGGGCTTCAGAGCTTCTGCTCCGCGCTATAATAAACTACCTCGGAGCAAGCCCTCGAGGTATTGCTAAGCATTTACAAACGAGGCAAGCCTCGGGGAATTATACCAATTCCCCTAATTAGTTCCCCCTGAAAAATAACTTTCAGGCTCCTTCGACTTAAAGCATATTTTTAAAATCAAGATTTATTAGCCAAACTCCTCGTCAAGACTCGTCAAA
>CAZIRV010000090.1:0-9388 GCA_964541845.1 uncultured Planctomycetales bacterium | reverse complement strand
GTGGAACAGAATCCTTCCGCCGTAATCCTTACAGATAAAAACGGAAAAATTGATTATGTAAATAAAAAATTCGTCGATATCACGGGATACAGTTCTGAGGAGGTTGTCGGGAAGAACCCCAGGATATTAAAATCGGGCAAACGCCCGCTGGAAGAAGTGCGACAGATGTGGGAAGTCCTCCTGTCCAGAGAGGTGTGGCGCGGGAAGTATGAAAATAAAAAGAAAAATGGTGTGCTGTACTGGGCATCCTCTACAATTGGTTCGTTTAGGGATGACACAGGGAGTATCACTCACTATATCGGGATTCAGCAGGATATCACAGAGTTTAAAAAAACTCAGGATGCGCTACAAAAAAAAATCAAAGAGATGGAAATGTTTCATGATGTACTGGTTGACAGGGAATACAAAATGGTTGATTTGAAAAGAAAAATTAATGAATTAAATAAAAAATTAAATCAGTCGGCGTTGTATGATTTAAATTTTAAAAATCCGGAGAGCAAGGAAGAACAAAATTTAGCAAAAGAGGTCGAGGACAGAATAACTCATTTAGATAAAAAGGTCGCCGAACACAATCACGCTCAAGAGTTGCTTTCTCAAGAAAATCAGAAACTCGAGAGGGCTCATGTTGCCACATTGAACGTAATGCAGGATCTTAAAAAGGAGAAAGAATTGGCTCTTGAATTGAGTAAGAAAGCACAAGCTTCGACCCAGGCAAAAAACAATTTTTTGGCTAATATGAGCCATGAAATCCGAACGCCAATGAATTCTATTTTAGGATTTTCTAACTTACTCAGTAAAACACCATTGACGGATAAACAAAAAAACTTTTTAAATACTATTTCAACAAGCGGGGAGTTGCTTCTGGAAATTATTGATGATATTTTAGATATTTCCAAGTTAGAATCAGGAAAAATTCAGTTAGAAGAAATTGATTTTAATTTGGAAGCTCTAATTGTTGAAGTTTTTAAAATGATTACTTCTCGAATGAAAAATAACCCGCTGGATACATATATTGATATTCAGGAAGATGTGCCAACTTATATTAAAAGTGATCCAACCCGGTTAAAACAAATTTTAGTCAATTTATTAGGGAATGCCGTCAAATTCACTTCCACCGGGAGTATTGGCATTATTGTGACGCTGGAGGAACAGAAAGATCAGAATGAGCATAATTGTTGGTTACGCTTTATTGTAAAAGATACTGGAATAGGAATTCCGCAAGACAAGAAAGAAATCATTTTTGAGTCGTTCAGTCAGGCTGATGAGTCAACTACACGAAAATTTGGAGGAACGGGGCTGGGATTGACGATTTCAAAAGCCTTTGTTGCCGCATTTAAAGGGAAAATTTGGATTGAGTCGGAAGAAGGCAAGGGGAGCGAGGTCATCTTTAATATTTATGTTAAAAAAGGCGTTGGAAAAATTCAAACCTTAAAAGAAAATTCTTTAAAACAAAAAAAGGTTTTTATTGTTGATGACAATAAAATCACCAGGAAGGTCCTGAATAAATGTTGTGCTACTCTGGGTCTAAAAGTTATCGGAATAGCGGATTCTTCACAGGCAGCTTTACATAAATTGGACAAAATTGTCTCTTCTAAGGAAAGCATCCCCGAGTTAATCTTGTGTGACATTATGATGGACGGGATGGGCGGACATGAGTTGATCAAAAAAATAAAAAAAAATAGTAATTTTAAAACTACGAACTATTTAGCGGTAACTGCTGATTTAAAATCCGAAACATCTAAAAAATTTACGAAAGAACTCTTTGATGCCTATATTACAAAACCTGTCAATACGAAAGAATTATTGCAGGCCATCAAAGAAGCCTTGCATATAAACATAGCGGCATCAAAAATAGAAGAAAAAGATGAAGAAAATTGTTCTGGCATTAAAGTACTTGTTGTTGAGGATGCCGAACCAAACAAAATGCTCATTCAGACCTATTTTGCCCAAATAGGATGTGAGGGAGATTATGCCGGGAATGGACAAGAGGCGATTAAAAAATTGAAAAAAAATAATAACTACAATTTGTGTCTGATGGATTTACAGATGCCGATTATGGGCGGTATAGAGGCAACGAAAATTATCAGAAAAGACATCAGCAAAGATTTACCGATCATTGCATTAACAGCGGCGGTTATGAAAAAAGATCAAGACAAAACGAAAGGAGCCGGAATGACAGACTTTTTAACGAAACCCATTGATATAATGAAATTAAAAGAAAAAGTTCTGCAGTATGGGAGAAAAAAATATAACAAATCAAGCCGCGTAAAAAATATGCGTCAATCATTTCTAAAATAATCGCTATTTAATAGTATAAGAAAACCCTTTTTTGAAATACTAATACCCATTCCATTAAATAATGACCAAAATCTATTTTACTTGTCTCGACGATTCAACGAGACACAGCAACCTTAAAATAGAAAATTATTTAACGTAATTGGTATTAACTCAATCTTACAGAAGGAGGGGCCTTGGGGCAGTTCGGTGGAGGCATATAGACGTTACCATAAACGTTAAGAGCATCACGAAAACAATATCCTGTCTCCTGATGACAGGAGTCAAAGTCATCGCAGTCATAACAAATTGTCTTTTCAAATTGTTCACGCTTTGGAAATGCCAATTCCATCATTCGGGAAGAATGCCAAATTTCCAAAAGACCCTGCTTGGCTATACTACCCGCCGTATAGGTCTGTTCATGAGGCATCTGTTCACAGAGAATCACACGCCCATCGGCACATATAGTCATAGAGGTGATCCCTCCGCTACAATTGGCGCGAGATTTCCAGGCCATTTTTTTCTCTTCTAACGGGATGGCATTATGATCGAGGACACTTCCATTGAAGGAAATATTCGCATTCGGTAACTCCTGCCTGATTTTCTCAATTTGTTCACGGAGCCAATCCATCTGGTCCGCGGATACAAACAGGGCATCATTGTGTCGATACATAGACCGGCCATAAACCGTGACAGTAGATCTGGTCACTCCTAGTGTCTGAAGTTGTCGAATAAGTTCCGGGGCCTCCTGATAGTTGGAAGGCGTGCATACGGTGTTAGTTCGTACTTTTATGCCGTATCGAACCAAATTTTTAATGCTCTGGATCGCACGATCCCGATATCCAGACTTTTTGACCATAAAATCGGCGAGTTTGGGCGACCAGGCATCAATACTGATTTGAAAAAATCTTTCTCCTAAACCCATTTCCATAAGTTGCCGGGCTGTATCATCATTAATAGGCGATTTCGTAGACATCATAAATGTGAAATCCCGTTCAATCAGTATATCCATCAGCTGCAAAATTTCAGGATAACGCATGGGGTCACCGCCAGAAAATGTGACAACCGAAACGCCGGCATCTGCGGCTTCGCTGATGGTTTCCCTCCATCGTTGAATCGACAGAAGACTGGATGTCTTAACGGGCTTCCGTTGTGAATAGCAATAGCGGCAATCTACATCACAAGTATTAAACGGCATTAACAATAGAGAAAGTGGGGCCTCTAAACGTTTGATGGCCTTAAAGTCCGAAGGTGCAATGATCATATCAGCAGGATCATAAACACACCAGTCCGCCTTGGAAATAGAGTTGGATTCAACTAAAATATTATCTTTGATATAATATTGAGCAACCAGCTCGGTAAGGTATTCCCGCGTATCTAGTTTAGATAGACCTACAAGACTTTCCAATTTTTCAGCAACCTCTTGAAGGGTTCGTTCTCCGTCAAATAAAGATAGCGCCAACGCGGTTTGGGGCGGTACGACACGCCATTCCGATTCTTCCGTACTATATTTATAAATAACCACCCGTTTACAATCATTGCGTAAACGCCACAAATTTGAAAAACACAGTCGAACCTGCGAGGAATTTATTTTTGCTATTTGGGTCATAACGTCAATTCCATTCAATTTCGACACGGTCAGGATGTCCGCTATGCTTTGCCACCATCGACAAAAGAGAATCCATGGGTAATGTCTTGTCGGCATGGTCCAAATCCTGCGGCAAAGAATAGAGCATCCCACTAGCCCCACCCACCGTACATGGCGAGGAACATCCATAAGTACACAGCGTGACACATTCTGTGGGACACTGCACGCAGTCGCTTGTACAATTTGTGACGCAGTCCGTCGAACATGAGGTGACGCACTCGGTACAGGCAACACATTCGGAGTTACAGGAAGTAACACACACCTCACATGATGTCCAGCAGTCACCTGACCTGAACCCTTCGTGTATTTTTCCTCTCTGGCCGACAAGGCCGGCATCCAGGATAAGCCTGCGTACGTGATCTTCATTTACCAGGGGTTTCAAACGGCGCGCGGGGATAGATCGTGTAAGCGCGTTAATTTCCAAAAGTTCTCCCCGAAGTTCCGCCTCCCGCTTCTCGAGACGACCAAATTGCTCGACAAAACGATCGTCACTCTTTTTCAAAAATTTGGAGCTCTTGATCTTTTTCGGTGCCTGCTCCATCTGCAAGGTAAAAACCTTAATAGTATTTTCTATTTCAGCCAATTCAGCCTTAATCTGCACCTTGCGCGCGAGAAGTTTCTCGAGACTGTCAATCACTTGCTCTCTTTGTCGCTTCGTTACTGTTGATTTTTGTTCTTTCATCTTTTTAGATTTTATGTTCATCCCAAACCTCCTTCTATAATGTGATAATTATACTCATTCCATCAAGTAATTATCAAAACCGATTTTGCTTTTCTCAACGCTTTAACGGAGAATAGCAGAGCTAAAAATAGTACCATTATCTAACGGCATAACAATTTAACCTTAAGTTATTTTTTAGTATAAAAATTTTTATTAAAAAAATAAATAGGTCTATCCTTTTAATAACTTACTTATTCCACCTTTTTGTAAAGCAAAACTTGATTTGTTAATCAGGGTGGGGTACTATCACCCTGACTATGATAATTATTATTGGAATTATTTCTTCTTTCCTTTGGGGTGCAATCACCTGGCTTTCTTTCGGACTTCCATTATCTGTATGCCAATTTATTGATAAAGGGACCTTCAATTTATTTACGAAAACTATCTATGAAATGCGTAATGGTTTTCATTATAATGTCAATAATAATGATATGCCGACCGGTATTGTCCTTTCAATATTAGGCATTATTTTTATTTTATTTTTTATAATTCTTCAAAAAATAAAAAAGAACACTCCTCATAAACATAACCTTCCTGTTATTATCTTTTTTGCTATTTTATTTCGTCTTATTCTTCTACCAGGCGTATTGATCCATGAAAATGATATCTACCGTTATCTCTGGGATGGAAAAAGCTCTGTTAATGGGATTAACCCGTTTAAATACGCGCCATCAGATTTATTTATGTATGAATACGGTAAAACGGAAGATTATTATGACGATTATAATAAAGTAACCCTTAAAACCAAAAAATTTTCAAACAATGATAAAATTCAATTAGATAAACTTATTAAACTGCGTGACCAAAAACCTATATTTTTCAGCCGTATCGGACACTGGCAAATTCCCACCATTTATCCTCCCATCATCCAGGTATTATTTATGCTACCGGCTTTCATTAATCCCCATTCATTAATTCTTATGAAGCTACTTTTTATTTTTTTTGATATCGGCATTATTTTTTTAGTTATTATGCTTTTAAAACATTTTCATAAAAATCCGAGTTTAAGCGTTATTTATGCGTGGTGTCCGCTTGTACTTTTTGAGTTCACGAATCGCGGGCACTATGACGCGATTCCAATTTTCTTTACACTCTTGGCAATCTATTTGGTTTTCAAATCAAAACAGGTCTCAGGGTCATTGGTCTTGGCTTTAGCCACCCTATCTAAATTCTTTTCAGGAATCCTTTTACCCATTTTAATGAGGCCGGTTAAAAAACGTTATTGGCTTGTTTTTGGAGTAATTTTCATTTTTTTTTATCTTCCCTATTTTTTTTGGAACCAAACAGGAGTAGGAGGGGTGTTTGAAGGGCTGCTCACTTACAATAAGGAGTGGGCATATAACGCCAGTATTTTTGCGCTCATTAAAGTTTCTCTACAAAAATTAACCCCCCCATTAACTCCTGTATTTTTACCGGCTAAACTCATTGTGGGGAGTCTTTATCTTATATTTGTTGCGTTTTTAATTATGAAAAAAACTCATAACAACTTAGACACATTACACCGCTGTTTTTTGGCCATTGCGGGTTTATTTATTCTTAATCCCGTAGGGGATCCCTGGTATTTTTGCTGGAGCATTCCATTTCTATGTTTTTTTCCTTATTCATCATGGATTTTATTGTCAGGACTATTGCCATTGAGTTATCTAAACTTTCATTCAGACCTTGACTTTATAGATAAACGGTTTTGGAACATTTCTTTGATCAGTTGGGTCATTTACATTCCTTTCTTTATATGTTTAATGATAGACTGTTACTTTGCGGTCTTCCATAAATTTTTAAATAATTGTAAGGTTTGTATTTTTAAATCGACTAAAAATTAAACAGGAGAAATAAATGACCACTTTGACACACAAAAAAGTTTCGGAATATTATGGACAGGTTTTGGAGACTAAAAAAGATTTGAAAACAAATGCCTGCTGCTCCTTGGAAAAATTGCCAGCCTACGTTAAAGAACCTCTCAAATTAATCGACGAGGAGGTTCAATTAAAGTTTTATGGATGCGGGGGCCCCATTCCACTTGTTCTAAAGGGGATGAAAGTTTTGGATTTAGGCTGTGGCACAGGGCGAGACTGCTTCGTTCTATCCTATCATGTTGGTGAAGAAGGAGAAATTGTTGGGGTGGACATGACTGATGAACAGTTGGACATAGCCAACAAATATCTCCTCATACAAACTGAAAAATTTGGATATAAAAACCCCAACGTACGCTTTCTGAAAGGATATATTGAAGATCTCGCGGGTTTAGGTATTCCTGATAATTATTTTGATCTCGTGATTTCTAATTGTGTGGTTAACTTATCTCCGGATAAACCCGCTGTCTTAAAAGAAGTCTTTCGCGTCCTCAAAAAGGGAGGGGAGTTCTTTTTTTCGGATGTCTATGTGGATCGCCGGCTTCCCCAATGGGCTAAAGAAGATCCGGTATTATTGGGAGAGTGCCTCGGCGGAGCGCTCTACTGGAAAGATTTTGAACGCCTCTGCAAAAAAACAGGATTTAATGACCCCCGTATTTATGCCTGCTCCAAAATTGATTTACTAGACAAAGAAACAGCTGATAAAGTAGGTTTTGCAAACTTTAATTCCATTACTTACCGACTTTTTAAATTAAATAATTTAGAAGACGCGTGTGAAGACTATGGGCAGAGTGCTATTTATAAAGGAAACATTGAGTATAGCCCGCATTGTTTTGAACTGGATAATCATCATATCTTTAAAAAAAATAAACCTCTATTAGTGTGCTCCAATACGGCGCGTATGCTCCAGGATACCCGGCTAACGAATCACTTTAGCGTTACCGGAGACTTATCCACACATTACGGTCTTTTTGAAGGTTGCGGTGAAACTCCTATCATAACCTCCCCAAAAAAATCTGAAAAAGGAGGCTGCTGTTAGTGAACCTTGCCGTCCCCGAATGTTTTAGCCGAGGATCCAAAATTTTCAATCAGGTCTCTGACTGCGGCAATAACAATATTAATTTGTGCCTGAAAGGGGTCCTTGAACGGTTACACTAATTTTTAAGGGGCTATTATGCTGGATATTATCATCCCTGTCCTTAATGAAGAAAATATTCTAAAAGAAAAAAAGTCCTACTTTAATATGTTAAAAAATAAAGCCCACCTTATTTTTGTTGATGGCGGAAGTGGGGATAGAACGGTTGAAATGGCCGGCCAATATGGAAAAATTATTTCTTCTCAACCAGGACGTGGTATTCAAAAAAATGAAGGAGTCCTCCACGCGCATAGTGAAAACCTTCTTTTTCTCAATGTCGATACATCCATAGATATTACTACCATTGACAAAATTATGGAAGCCTTTGGTCGAGGCATTTATGCTGGGTGTCTAAAAATGACCATTGATCATCCCGCAAAACCTTTTAAACTATTTGCAGAAATTATTAATTTTCGAGGAAAATATTGTGGCATTATTGATGCGGATTTAGGCATGTTTATTAAAAAAGCTACCTTTGAAACCACCGGCCGATTTGAACCCTTACCGTATATGGAAGATATTACCTTTTCTAAAAAACTCAAAAAATATTTAAAACCTGTCATGTTACCTGAATCCATTCACGTCTCCAGCCGTAAATGGCATGAACAAGGTTTTCTTAAAACCTTTTTTTGCTATCTATGGGCCTACATCCAACTTTGGATAGGACAGTTAAAATGAACTCCGCCCTTATCATTTTTGCCCGTGAACCTAAAGATGGAAAGACTAAAACGCGCCTTCTCAAACGTTTTCCCGTTAAGCTGGTCACGCGTTTTTACAAAGATTTTGTTAAAACGGTTTTAAAAACTGCCCATGCCGCACGGTGTAATCGACGATTTATCTATTACGCGGGAACGGGTTCTTCTATTTCTTTTTTACGCCGATTTGAAAATAAATTTGTATTGAAACGGCAGATGGGGCAAGGATTAGGAGTACGCATGTACAGAGCTTTTAAAGCCTGTGCCAAACAAGGGTTCGATAAAATGATTATTATTGGAACGGATTGTTTATCATTAACTAAAAAAGACATTCAGAAAGCCTTTGAGAAACTTGAGCAGTACGATTGCGTCTTAGGCCCATCAAAGGATGGAGGGTATTACTTGATTGGATTAAAATCTCCTCATAAAGAACTTTTTGAAAACATTCAATGGAGTACTGACTCAGTTTTTGATCACACAATAAAAAAACTTGAACGATTGAATAAAAATTATTATTTACTTCGTAGACAAGAAGATGTTGATACAATAGAATCCCTTTTAAGAAATAAATCGTATGTTAACATAGAGATTCCAAATGAATACTGTACGTCAAAAAATTGGGCTTAAAGAAAATAGTTTTGTCATTGGTAATTGTGGTGAATTAAAAAAAGAGGAGGATCAGGCTTCCCTTTTAAAAGCGTTACGTAAGCTTATCGCAAAAGAAATTAATGCCGAGCTTATTTTTATGGGAGCTGGATCATTACGTTTAGAACTGGAAGCCCTGGCTACAAAATTTAATCTTGCTAACGCCATTTTCTTTGTTCATGATAAAATTTCTGAGACGGAATTCTATGCCGTTTGCGATACAATTGTTTTTTCCGGATTTGTTAAGCCTGATTTGGACCCCGTTTATAAATCTATAGCAGCCGGAAAACCTGTGATTGCGACTAAAATTGAGGGTTATCGTGATGTTATAGAGGACACTAAAACCTGTTTTTTGGTGCCGTGCGGGTTTCCGGAAAGAATTGAAGCAACGGATCAGCTGCGGTCTGTAATGGCCTTTTC
>CAZIRV010000089.1:5942-9480 GCA_964541845.1 uncultured Planctomycetales bacterium | reverse complement strand
GGAGACTCCGCTTCTGGCGGAGTCGGTTACCCCTTGAAAGGGGTTGCCTGCACCCCCTTCAAACTTCCCCCAGATGTTCAGGAATGCCTAACTTTGAAATTCCTGAACATTAAATTAAATTCGTATTTGCCCTTTTCCACGCACTAAATATTTATAAGTATTCAACTCTTCCAGGGCCATGGGGCCTCGCGCGTGAAGCTTGTCCGTGCTAATCCCAACCTCAGCCCCAAATCCAAATTCATAACCATCTGTAAAGCGCGTGGAGGCATTGACATAAACGGTTGAAGAATCCACTGACTTTAAAAAAAGTTCAGATTCTTTTACATTTTTTGTAATAATAGCATCTGAATGATTTGAGCCATAGGTATTAATATGTTCAATAGCCTCGACTGTACTATTAACGACCCTTATCGAAAGAATAAGATCAAGGTATTCTTCTCCCCAATCTCCTTCTGTGGCAGGCTTGACTCCCTTATTAACAATCTTACGTGTTTGAGTACACCCGCGAACCTCTACCCCTGCCGCTTGCAAATCTTCAACTATTTTAGGTAAAAATTTCCGCACGACTCTCTTATGCACCAATAGCGTTTCCATAGCATTACAAACTCCCGGACGATGAACCTTGGCATTGAAACAAATCTTACGCGCCATTTCTAAATCGGCTTTATCACTCACATAAGTATGACAAAGACCTTTGTCATGCTTGATAACCGGAATAAGTGAATGCTCTGTCACAAGACGAATAAGCCCCTCTCCACCACGAGGAATAATAAGATCAACACATTTATTTTGTTTTAAAAGCACGTTAACAGCCTGGCGATCTTTAGACATCACCAACTGAATGCCATCTGCTGGAATTTTTGCCGTTTTCAACGCTTTCTTTAGAACAGAAAAAACTGCCTTATTGGAATGAAAGGCCTCTTTTCCTCCTTTTAGAATCACCGCATTTCCAGACTTTAAGCACAGCCCGATACAATCGCTGGTTACATTGGGACGAGACTCATAAATAATCCCAATAACACCTATCGGAGTCCTCACTTTTTCAATAACCAAACCATTGGGCCGTTTAAATTTATTTAAGACCTCTCCAACAGGATCTTTAATTTTTGCCGTATCTAAAAGACATCGCGCCATCCCTTTAATCCGCTTTTCATTAATAACCAATCGATCCATCAATGCTTTAGAATAATCAGCTGTCTCAGCTTCTTTTAAATCCTTTTTGTTTTCTTTAATTAAATAAACTCCATTTGCAATAAGGGCCTTTGCCATAGCCCGCAAAGCGACATTTTTTTCTGACGTTGACACCAATGCCATTTTGCGCGACGCCTTTCGGGCTTTTTTTGCCATTCTTATAATATCATTTTCTAAATTTTGCTTTTTCATATACGCCCCTATCTTTCCCCCAAAACAAGATTGTCACAATGAATAGCCTCTTGCTTTCCTTTTTTATCATCCAATTTATGCAAATCGGAAATAGAATAGTTTATAAGACCACGCGCAATTTCATGATGTCTCCGATCCTGCACGACAACAACATCACCCTTACGAAAATGGCCTTCCCAGGAAAAAATCCCCGGTAAAAGCAAACTATTTCCCCCTTTCAAAAGCGCTATTTTTGCCCCGTCATCAACCACTAAAATGCCCTTTGGTTTTGATCCAAAGGATATCCAGTGTTTTTTTGCCAAAATTTTCTCTTCACGTTCTAAAAAAAATGTTCCAATACGTTCCCCCTTTAACACACGCAATAAAACATCTTTGGCTTCTCCATTGGCAATAACACTGGGAATCTTGCAATGCGTTGCAATCTTCACAGCGTCTAATTTCGCACTCATCCCTCCCTTTGCCATATGTTTCTTACGCGCTGATCCGGGCACCCCTTTAATTGGTCGAAAACTTTGCCTCTCGACTTCCCGTGTAATTTCTTTAATCTCATCAAATATTTTTTTCTTTCCACTATTCAAATCATACAAACCCTCGACATCAGATAAAATTAATAACAAATCCGCCTGCACTAAACTCGCCACTAACGCGGAAAGCTTATCATTATCGCCGAACTTAATTTCCTCTGTGGAAATCGTATCATTTTCATTCACAATAGGGACGATCCCACGGTCCAACATAGCTCGAAAAGTATTACGCGCGTTGTTAAACCTTAGTCGATCATCAAAATCATCCCACGTCAATAAAATTTGCGCGCACTTAGTCTTGTTACGCTTAAACAACTCCGTATAGCGCTGCATCAATACTGTCTGACCAATGGCTGCCATCGCTTGTATGGACGCGACATCCGAGGGACGCCTGATTTGATTCAACTCTCCCATTCCAAGAACAACGGCTCCGGAACTCACTAAAATAACTTCAATATTTTTCTTTTGTACAGCCGAAATTTGTTCAACCAAAGAACGCAACCGCGCAGCACGAGGTTTCATTTGATAGGTCGCGATAACACTGGAACCTACTTTAATAACAACACGTTTTATTTTTCGGGGGAATTTTCTGAACATAACATTTTATAAACAGAACACACTAACCCTTTGTGTCCTTGCTTTCCTACACTGGAAACCAAAATAATATTTTCGCCATACTTCTTTTTAAATCGTTGTAAATTCTGTTCGGATTCCGGCAGGTCCATTTTATTAGCAACAATAATTGTACGTTTAATACTCAGTTTTTCACTATACTCCCGAAGTTCATAACTAATCTGTTCATAATCTTCTAGCGGATCGCGCCCCTCTACTCCTGCCATATCAATAACATGCACTAAAATTTTTGTTCGTTCCGCGTGACGTAAAAATTTATCGCCTAACCCTCTCCCAAGATGAGCCCCTTCGATAATACCGGGAAGGTCAGCCGCGACAAATGTCTGCGCATCTTCAAAAAGATCAAAGGAATCATCAAAATCCTCGACGTAAACAATCCCCAAAATAGGCTGCTTGGTCGTAAAAGGATAATTGGCTATTTTAGATTTAACTTTAGAAATATTTGAAATAATCGTCGATTTTCCAGCATTAGGAAATCCTATTAAACCAACATCCGCAATAAGCTTTAATTCCAGAAAAACAGTCTTTTCTTCCCCTTCATTAGGAGGTTTCGGTATTTTTTTTAGGGCATTCCCTATGCCTCCTCTCCCTCCTCTGACAACAATAATTTCTTGCTGATCATGCACCAAATCTTTAATAATAAGGCCTTCTGTATCTCTTAAAATTGTTCCCATTGGAACACGAAGCCTACAATCCTTCCCAACTCTGCCTTTTTTTCCTTTACTACTCGCGTGTCCCCCTTTGGCCGCCTTAAAATGCTGTTTGAATTTAAAATCTAAAAGGGTTTGCACTCCTCTGTCTGCAATAAAAATTATATCGCCCCCTTTACCCCCATCACCCCCATCTGGACGAGGATGACGCATGTATCTATCCTGATAAAAACTCTCACATCCATTACCGCCAGCTCCGGCTTTTATAAATATTCTTGCTTCATCAATAAACATGGGACAAAAAGGGACGTTGATTGATTCATTGAAAAGTTATAACCATTTTGTTAA
>CAZIRV010000089.1:0-5842 GCA_964541845.1 uncultured Planctomycetales bacterium | reverse complement strand
TGGGACAAAAAGGGACGTTGATTGATTCATTGAAAAGTTATAACCATTTTGTTAACTTTTCAATGAATCAATCAACGTCCCTTTACTCCTTTACTCTATTTAAACCTTAATTTCAGTAATATTTAATGCCGTTAATTTTTGACGATGCCCTATTTTAGATGATGAATCCTTACGCTTACGATATTTAAAAACAACCAGCTTGTCATCTAAACAATGCCGGACAATTTTGGCTGTTACCTGAACATCCTGAAGATACGGCTGTCCAATACGAACATCTGTCCCTTTAGCAAACATTAAAACCTTATCCAGAGTAATATCTTTTCCTTCTTCTCCTTTTAGACGGTGAGATTCTATCACATCTCCTTCTGCCACCTTAAACTGAGAAGATCCAACCTGAACTATAGCATACATAATTTTTCTCCTTTTATTTTTAATCAAGTCTCAACCAGAAATAACTTGGTATTATTGAGCCCCTACCTACCCAATCCTTACTCGCCCTCTCCCATCACAAAACGGGCACTTACCAAATGAAATGGACTCCACTGTCTTTCCTGTCCGTGCGCGCGTCATTTCAACTAGTCCCAAAGAGGAAATTCTATTGACCTCTGTCTTAGCAGGATCCCGTACTAAAGCACGTCGTAAGGCATCCAGAACTTTACGTTTATGATCTTCCCTCTCCATGTCAATAAAATCGACAACAATAATACCACCTAAGTCCCGTAAACGCAACTGTCTTGCGATTTCCGGAGCAACTTCCATATTAACCATAAAGGCGGCTTCTCCCGGAGGTGCTTTAGTTTTAAATTTTCCGCTATTAACATCAATAACGATCACGCCTTCGGTCGGCTCGATAACAATGTAAGCCCCTGATTTACAATACACGTTCGTATCATAAATTTTCTGTAATTCTTTTGCTATCCGTTTAGATTCAAACAATGGCGCGTGCCCTTTATAGTGATGAATTTTTGCGACCATTTCTTTTCCGATGAGCGTTTGAACAAATTTTTTAATTTTCAGGTATTCTTCTTCAGAATCAATAATTAACTTATCAACCTTTTCAGTTAAGTAATCCCGAACAATTTTCCAGGTCAACTCTCCTTCTTCATAAATCAAGGCCGGTGCTTTTTCCGTCTCCGACTTTTTATAAACTTTTAACCACATTTCATAGAGAAACCTGGCATCACGCATCAGCTCTCGCTTCCCTTGTTTTCTTGAAGCCGTCCGAATAATAAAGCCCCCTGTTTTGGCAAAAGCAAATTCTTTAATAACTTCGCGCAACCGTTGGCGCTCTTCAACATTATCAATTTTTCTGGAAACACCCGTTTGCTTATCGCAAGGCATATACACGACAAATCTTCCTGGAAGAGATATATGCGTAGTTAATCTTGCCCCCTTTTCCCGAAAAGAATCTTTAACAACCTGAACAAGAATTTCCTGTCCCACTTTGAGAAAAATTTCGTTTCTTACCTTCTGGTTTCTTCTGGGTCTGGAGCCCTCTTTACTACCAACCTTGGATTCCTCTTTTTTAGGGCCTGGCTCTTCCTTTTTTGTTTTACCAAAAATTTTTGCAAGAAACTTACGCGGAATGGAAATTTCTTCTTCCACAAGAGGATTCACTGCGTCTGTTAAATAAAGAAAACCATTTCGCTCTTGTCCGATATTAACAAAAGCAGCATTGATTGAAGGGAGAATAGACTCAACCTTCCCTTTGTAAATATTTCCTAATAACGATTGGTAATGATCAAGTTCAATATGAAAATCATCAACGCGTCCATTTTCAATAATAGCAACAAGCCGTTCACTCTTTTGTGTTTGAATAAGAATTTCTCTGGACATAATAGTATTTTTTCAGGCACTCTCTCAGAAAGACGTCGGCTTCCAAAACAATTAAAATATCGTAACCGATTTTTCTCGAGATAAAACATTACCCTTTAATCCTTTCTAAATTTTTACCGCAATCTTCGTCATAAAAAACGCTTCAATTAATAATCCGATGAAATTTCAGGCGTAATAATGTGCGGTGTTATAAAAATTAATAAATCTCTTTTCGTAACGGTTTTTTCTTTTTTCTGAAAAATTAATCCAAAGACAGGAATATCTCCTAAAAATGGCATTTTCTTACGTGTATCTGTTGCTTTCGTTTTAATCAACCCTGCGATAACAAGAGTCCGTCCACTCTTGACAATAACCTGAGTAGAGGCCCGTTCCACTGACACGATAGGAACAAGAACGCTTTCCATAGTTACATCGCCTGTTTTTTCTGAAACCTCCGGAATAACTTCAAGTGTGACGTACTCCGCGTCATTTACGTGAGGCGTTACCTCAAAATTAATACCAATATTTCTATAAACTATTCCTGTTGTTTGTAATTGTCCGGTCTCTTTATTAGCCCCAAATGAAGGAACCGGGGTATCATCACCAATATTAATAGTAGCTTTTTGATTATCTAGCGTGACAATCCTCGGATTGGATAAAATATCCGTATCAACGCGCGTTCTTAACATTTCAAAAACCGCCTGTGCCTGCAAGAAATTCAATGTTCCATAACGCATAGGATCTAACGTTGAATCCGGAGAGGGTAAGGCCGCTGAGTATTTACGCGTCTCAACAGCCTCAAACGGCCAGGAAATTGGACGTTTAGCTCCTTGCATCGTAACCTTTGCTGTCCAGTCTATCCCCAAATTATCCGTATCCGTAAGCGTTGTTTCAACAATCTTTGCTTCAATCAGAACCTGAGGTGTTGTTCGATCTAACTTCTTAATAATTTTTGTCATTAACTCAATCTTCTGCGCGATATCCGTGATAATAATCATATTTGTCCGTAAATCAGAATCAATAACCCCCCTTTCAGATTTTATTGCATCCAAGGAAACAATAATATCAGCCGCGGTAGCAAAATTCAATGGAAAGGTTTTGGTCTCCAAAGGTTCCTGCTCTGCCAACAAAACTGCATTTTCTCTGCGTAATTTTAAATCATCTACAGTTGTCACCATAATAATGTTGCCTTTTTGCTCATAGGCATATCCGTACATCTGTAAGATAACATCCAGGGCCTGTTTCCATGGAACATCCTCCAACTCAATACTGATAGCTCCCGTGACTTCTGGACTGGCCACAATGTTCACACCACTCTTTAAAGAAAGAATTTTAAGGACATTGCGAATATCCGCGTCAAGAAAATCCAGGCTAACATTCCCGGCTTTTATTTCTTTGGCTATAGTTTCCGGCTGTTCCACCACCTTTTGTGTATCTGCCTCCTGTGCTAAAACCGGGGAACCTGTCAGTACTACACACAAAATAGCCATCATCCCTTTTCTTAACATATTAGTCCTCCTTTTTTAATTTTAATTCAAATTTTTGTTGGCCTTGAATTAAAATAACAGATGCTGTTTTAACCTCAACAACCATAAATTGTCCAATATATGCTTTTTCCTTTACAACCTGCCCATTAATAATGGCCAAATTTCCGCTTCTTCCAGCCATAACGCCCTCTAAACTCAAATCTAAAATGGAAAGGTCTCTCTCATAATTCATAATCATTCCGCTTGAGGTCACTAAACGCCAAAGGGGATCACGCTTCCCATGGTCATCATAAACAAAAGGTTTTTCCTCCGCAAACGAAACGGATACCCAAAATATTAAAACCGAAAAAATAAAAATTTTCATTATATCCTTTTAAATTTCTTCAAATGTAATCACACTCAATGCCATCTTAATATTATGCAGCCTCCCACCATTTTTCGCGGTAATCGTAAATGAATCCACCTTTAAAATAATATCAGCGCGTTCAATTTGACTTAAAAACCGCCCAAAATTATGGTAACTGCTTTTAGCTTCCATCAAAACCGGAAGACGAAAATAACGCTTTTCCTCATCTTCTAAAAGCAACTCCTGTTGAACAACATCCGGCATAATCTGATTAATTTTAAAACTGTTTTCAATGGCAATCCGTGAAATGCGCTCTAACACCAAAGGAATATCATCTTTTGGCTTTACTTTACGATTTTCCTTTTTAATATCCTGCCTTAATTGGGCTGATTGATCACGATACGCATTCAACCTTTGAATATCTATCTTCACCTCCCCTAAATTTCCTGATAAAACCTTTACTTTCGCGCCTATCTTAGAGAGCGCTACTAACTGAGGGCGCATCAAAATAAAATAATCCATAAGAAAAAAAAGAACAAGAATCCCCACAAACACATAATATATATTTTTTCCTTCTAATTTCTTTAAAATTCCTATTATTTTTTCCGACAGTCGCATTTAATCGCCCTTTTGTAATTTTGTCGTAATAATAAAATCAGCAATTTCAATTTTTTTAATTCTCCTGCGTTGAATCGCGTCTAATTCAAGGTCTGATAAATAGTTCAGAAAATTTTCTTCTTTTTTCAAATTTGCGGTTAACCTATGGACGTTAATCATTTCTTTCTTTTGTCTTGAAATCGCGCTTCCTTCGATCAAAAACATCTCTTCATTTAAAACAATTTTTCTTAACCAAACCCCCTTAGGAAGACTATCGCTAAGAATATTGAGCTTCTGAGACCATATAATTCGTGTTTTGTCATCCAAAATTGCTTTAATAGCTTTGTCCCTTTCCTGAAGTCCTCTTAGTTCACTAATCACCACTTCCACATTTTCTTTGGCCGGTAAAATACTCTTCCACTCTTTTTGTAATTCTCTATATTTGGCTAATTCATTCATATTTATAAATAATAAACTGAAATGAGCCAACACTAATAAAACCAATAACGCTCCTGCGGATCCAATTAATACCTCCAAAGGAATATTGATGCCATTAGCAATACCTCCTTTTTTTTTCTTTCGTAAATTTGGAGGAATTAAATTAATTTCTATTGTCATACCTGATCTATACTCAGTAAGGTCGTAAATTAGAATTTTCGCATCTCATCTTTCAGACATCTTTGTCCAATCTTCAATCGAGATTCCTCAACGCAACTCGTTACGCCTTTGAAATCTCTCAATCAGATTGAACAAATCTGCCTAAAATCTGAAAACGAAAAATCCCAATTTACGACCTTACTGAGTATAATGCCAACCCTAAGGCTACTCCTAATTTTAATGAATTTTTATTGACTTCTTCTGAAACATCAGAAGGTATTTTTAATGCTGTCAACGGGTTCCAATTACGCACTTTAATATCCAGGTTTTTCGCAAAGACTTCTTCAATCCCCTCAAGCATGGATCCTCCACCCGTCAACAAAAGCATATTAATTTCCTTGTTTTTTTCTGTTACAAAATAATCAAATGAAAGCCTTAATTCCCGCACAATATTTGTAATCCCTGCTTCACAAGCACTGATAACTTCCTCTAATTTTTCCTTAGGCTGGCTTTTCAGATGCTCTGCCTCATCAAAACTTATGCCTAACATATTGCTAATACGCTTTGTCAACTCTCTTCCCCCGAGAAAAATATCCCTGGTAAACCATGGTAACTTATCAACCATAATCGTCAAATTACTAACAGAATCTCCCATATCCAGAATAGCCACGACAGGAACGTCTTTTTCCTGATTAATTCCAACCACATTGACGATATTTGCCAAAGCGACCGGATTAACGCCGATAAAATCCGGTTGAATACCCAGATCTGTTAAGAGTTTTACTCTTTGATCAACCAACTCTTTCTTCGCGGCCACAGCCATGACAGACATTTGGGGCTCTTTTCTCTTTGGATCTAAAATATAACAATCTGTATAAATTTGATCCTGAGCAAAAGGAAAATATTTATCCGCCTCAATGGCAAAAGAATTTTGTAGATCATCAATGGACATTCTGGGCATATTGATATAGCGGGTAAGCGTTCCCTTCCCAAATACCGA
>CAZIRV010000088.1:0-9550 GCA_964541845.1 uncultured Planctomycetales bacterium | reverse complement strand
TCAGGCTAGTCTTTTTGCGCCACACTGAAGCCCTCTAACACGCGTTATCTCGACCAGTAAAAGTCTACTTTTTCATCAAAAATGACATAAATGGTTGAAAAACCAAACGCCGAATAACTGCGAATGCTTTTAACGCCGGGTACACCTTGCAGGGCCGCGGCCAAAGGATAGGTGATTTGATCTTCCACATCCTGGGGGGAACGCCCCATCCACTCGGTAAAGACGATTTGCTGATTTTCACCAATATCAGGGATTGCGTCCACGGGGACGGGATCTCGTGGAAGCATACTTTCTTGTACATCAAAAGGCATCACTGACAGGCCCCAAGAGATAAGGACTATTATAAATAAAGCGGTGATCAGCTTATTTTCTAAAAAATATTTTACGAGTTTATTCAACATTAGTAGTTCTCCGTAGTGGCGGGCTCTAAACCCACCCCAAAGTTGTCATTACAATCGTTATCGTTTTTATTCGAACATTTATACCAATCCCACTGAATAATTGTGCTATTTTAATTCTGCTATTTTTCGTTAAAGCGTCTGGAAAAACAGAATTGATTTTGGTGATTATTCAACGTAACCGGTATTATCAGGCAGGTTTGGAATTGCCCCTACGGTTAACGGTTATGGTTACTCCCTTTGGGTTGCTGTTTGATGATTTCCCCCCCCGTATTCTTTCTGAACTTCACCGCACCCCGGCATGGCCTTCCCATAATAAGGATTTTTCACCTCATCCGAATCCTGCAACCAATAGGATTTAACCATTGGACAAAAGTTTAAAAAAAGTTTGATATCTTCCTTATATTCATATTTTGATAAAATATTTTTTAAAATTAAGGAAATTCGAGCGAATTTTTTACGTAAAGGATCGATATTTTTGTCAATCATGGTTAATTCTTCCTGCAATTGATCAACTTCACCAGCCAGACCTTCGGTGGCACCTGCCCAGCTATTTTTTTTAATAATGTTTTTGATTTGTTGGCGAAATTCTTTTAAGTGATTAATGGTCTGTTGAACGTCATCATTCGCCAGAGCCTTAGAAATTTTTAAGTATGCCGGTAACGCGGAAACTAACCATCCGGCACTTTCATCCGATGCAACTGTTGTGGAGAACTCACCGGTACCTTCACTATAGTAACCGGCGGGATTCATCATACTCGGTTTAGCCTGAATTTGTAGAGCACTATCAATTTTGAAATTACCTTTTGTGACTACCGTTTCTCCTTCGTTCAAACCCGACTCAACAATATAGTTCTCACCGGCTCTTGGACCTAAAATAATTTCTCTGCCTTCATAACGATGCACGCCTGTTTCATCGTTAACATTCTCTACATAAACAACCGCTCTTTTCCCCGTGATCAGAACGGCTGTTTTAGGAATAACAAGGACCTTTTTTTTCAGGGAAGAATTCTCAGTAAAACCAAATTCCTTTGTCCTAATAAGGTCCATTCCGCAGATATCGCATTTAGCCGGGTAATTTTTGATAATACCCGGATGCATACGACAAATCCATTTCCCCGCCAGGTCTTTTTCATAAACGCTGCCACTTTCTCCGACGACGGATTTAATGATCGCGCGTACAAACATCCCCGGCTTTAGTTTTTCTTCTTTATTATCAACATTGATTCTTAATTTAATCGTCCGGGTCTTTTCATTCACAAAAGGGTCGATAAAGGCGATTTTTCCATAAAACTTCTGTCCTGGAAAACTTTCAGCCTCGATAACAACCTTTTGGCCATAATGAAGCCATTGAATGTCACTTTCATAAGCGTCTAAAAATAACCAGACACGGCTTAAATCGGCAATCGTATATATTTTATCGCCGGTTTTAACATACATCCCTTCAAATCCATTTTTATGAATGACTGTCCCGGAGACCGGTGAGTTGATTGTCATATGTTCTTGAGGTTTGCCGCGTTTAACAATGCCTTGTATTTGTTCTTCACTAATTCCATATAGTCTTAACTTTTCCCGCGAATTTTTAAGGGTAGATTCAGCAGTGCTGCGAAGAATTCCCATCTCACTTGTCTTTGTATCCTTCAGATTTTTAATCGCCTGAAGATATTCTTCCTGCGCTGCCAATAATTCAGGGCTATAAAGTTTGATCAAATGGTCACCTTTTTTAACTTTTATCCCGGTAAAATCAACATACAAACGATCCATACGACCGGCAATCCACGCGCTAATATAAAAAAGGCGCGTTTCATCATAGTCGACTTTACCAACAAGACGAACCTCATTTGCCGCTTCTTTATAAACCACTTCCGTGGTTTCAATCTCGGCCAGTTGGCGGGCTTTTTTATTCATTTTTAATGAGACCGTTCCGTTATCATCGCCATCATCGTCATCCCCTTCCATCACAGGGATTAACTCCATTCCGCAAATAGGGCACAGTCCTTTCTCAGGCATCTTGATCTGTGGGTGCATAGAACATGTCCAGAATTTAACTTTTTTCTCAGAAGACTCAACTCCTGGATTTTTATGTATGGCACTGGAATCCGTTTTATGAGATGACGATGGGGAAATGACCTTCATAAATATCATCCCTAAAATAATGCCGCCAATAATAAACGACCAATGGTTTTTTATTTTATTCAACATTTTATTGTTCTCCTTCTATGTTTTGATCAATAGCACCAATGAGTGTATTGAGTTGTGCCAGTCTCTGTTGGACATTAACTGCATGTCGATAATAGGCCAATTGAAAATTAAGCAACATGCGTTGAGCGTCTATTAATGAAAGAAAATCAACTTTCCCTGCTTCATATCCTGTTTTTGTCGCGTTAAGCGTCTGGACCGCCTTGGGAATCAGTCCGTCTTTATAAAGACGGGATTGTCGTAGGGCATCATTAAATTTGTAATGCACAAAGATTAACTGTGATAAGAGTTCATTCTCTTTATTAATGCGGGCATTTTCAGTCGCCTTCAAAGAGGCTCGAGCTTCCTGAATCCCTGCATTTATCCGGTCAAACCAAATAGGAACATTAACAGAGAACATAACCATTTGAGCATTTTTTCCGCTATCGTTTAATGACGGATTAAGCGCATCACCGGTATCAACTTGTGTAAACCCTACCGTTAGGTCTGGAAAATAAGCACGTTTGGCAAGTTTTACGTTCTCTTTATTCTGTTCAATCTTATTATTAATGGACAGTAACTGAGGGTTATTTTCCTTTAATTTCAGCACTAACGTTTCGATTTCTTCTTGCATTTTTTTTGACTGAATATTTTCAAAGCTGACTTTGGGCCAAGGCAAAACGGTTGTCTCCGGTAGATTAAGCAAGGTATTTAAACGGGCCATTAAAGCTGAACGTTTGTCTTCCAAACTATAAAGATCATTCTCTAATGTTCCTAATTCTACCTGAACCTTTAATAAATCCTGATTTTTGGTCAACCCGGTGGCGTATCTGGACTGAGCCACATTTTCAAAATTTGTTAATAATGTCATATTTTCTTTGGTCAATAAAATTGTTTTATAAAGGTAGGCATATTCGTAATAGACGTCAGTAATTTTATAGGTTACATCCAGTTTTGCTTTTTCAAACATGTGATAAAACGCTTCAGCTGCCTCAAAGGTTTTACTCTTACGAATCCACAATTTATCCGGTAACGGGAGTTTCTGTTTAACAGAAAACGCCTTATTCTGTGGGCCAACGCGCGTCTCTACCGGCTCAATATATTCCGTAAAAGAAAATTGTGGGTCAGGTAATGAAAAAGCCTGTGGAACTTTCTTCATCGCTGCTTTCCACTGATAAAACGCCGATTTAAGTTGAGGGTTCCGTTTAAGTCCCAATCGAATATACTCATCTAATGTCAAGTTTTTGACAATAACATCAGGAATATCCCTGTCACCCTGATTTAACCGGACTTCCAAATTTTTTAACTCATGCCCTCTTTTCGAGAATGGAGATTCGGCAAATATAAAACTTGTTTGTGTAAGAATAAGTACTGTAATACCCAGACTAATATAAAAATATCGAAACACCTTGTTCTCCTTTTGCTTAGGGTTTGTAAATGGATAGCAGTGGTCATACCAAATTTTAATTTCGGTTACACTTTTGAGCGTAAAGAAGTGTGCAAAAAATACAATATAAAAAAGGAATGTTTTTAGGTATCAAATACGAAGGGCAGAGATTTGGAGATATATTGGAAGGGAGTGTTGGCTCAGTATAGGTGGAGGATGTCTACTGAATAATTTTTGGTTTTGATCAGCCAAAAGGAATTTTGTAAGGTAAAAATTTTCCTGTTGAAAAATTTTGGCTAAAGACAAGTTGATATTTAAAATATCTAAACTTTTTTCGGCAAGAATGGCATCTAAAGTGTGTGGACAAGCACAATCACCGGAACCGGTGGAATTTGTATTCTGTTGTTTTTGAGAATGACAGGGGCTATTGGTCTGCCCTGTTAAATAAGTAATCCGTGCTTGAGCTTCATTTTTTAAACAACACCAAAAAAATGTCGTAAATACAACAAAAAAAGCTGTTACAATGATGACTGTTTTTTTATTTCCAGTAAATTTTTTCATTTTTTTAGTTTACACCGTTCACAAATTTATACCGATTACGTTAAATAATTGCTCTATTTTTAGCTCTGCTATTCTCGTTAAAGCGTCGAGAAAAGCAAAATTATTTTTGGGGATAAAAATAATAGCCGGAAATATCATCCGTTTTTCCTGAATCTCTTTAATAAATCAAAAATTTCTGAAACCTTTTTTTGGCGTTCAAGTTCAGATTTACCTTTTAAAGCATTCGTCAAACAACCATTCAAATGGGATTCTAGTATTTTATCCTGAACGCGTAAAAGGGCTGCATTCACAGAACTAATCTGAGTTAAAATGTCTATACAATAACGTTTTTCATCAATCATTTTCTGAAGGCCCCTAACCTGACCTTCAATGCGTCTTAACGCTACAATCTGTTTCGAATGATCGGGATGATGCTGTTTCATAATAAATCCTTTCGACAAAGGTAAACAAAATATACCATACCCCCTGATCCTATGTCAAGAATATTTTAATTATTTTTTTTATTAAACCGAAAAACGATCCGATAATGGAATCTTCGTTACGTCTGATTGAGCCCGTACAGTATCAAAATTGGGCGAGAAGTCCGGTTTAGGACAGTCTCGTAATTAACTGTTTTTCTTGTTGTTCTGTAATTGATCCTACAATGGCAAGGTTAAACATATTTGGATTTAATATTTGTTTAGCCACACGTTGAATATCTTTGGGCGTTATTTTATTAAATTCTTCAATAATTGTAGTAAGTGTTTTAGCCTTATTAAGGGATAAAAGGGCTTCTCCTATCCAGAGCATATGATCCATTGTATCTTCCAAACCTAAAAGGAGCTGCCCTAATAAATAGTCTTTGGCATATTTAAATTCATTTTGTCTTACACCATAACGTTTAATTTTGTTGAGTTCTTTGAGAACAAGATCAAGCGCGGCAACAATTTTTTTATTATCTACACCAGCGCGAATCATAAGCAACCCTGTATCATGAAGGGACTTGGCGCTACTTGATATAGAATAAGCAAGGCCTCGCTTCTCTCTGACTTCAACAAAGAGACGGCTGGACATATTTCCGCCAAGAATAATATTTAACAGACTCAAGATATATTTATCTTTATGGTGTTCACTCAATCCCGGCATACCTAAGGCCATGTGCATTTGTTCAATATTTTTTTTAAAAAAACGAACCTGTGGTTTGGTTTGTTTTTTTTCCACTTTAATGTAGTCCATTAGCTCTGATTTTTTCAAACCATTTAAACTTTTTTTAACCAGGTCTACAATGGAGGAATGTTTTATGTCACCGCTAACAGAGACAACAACATTACGAGGCGTATAGTATTTTTTGTGGAAGCTTTTTAAACTTGTATTCGTCATTGCACCGACTGTTTTTGGATTTCCTGCCAGGCTCTTTCCAAGGGGATGATCGGGCCACATTAATTCATCAAGAAGCTCCATGACAAAATACTGGGGAAGGTCGCGGTACATTTTAATTTCTTCAAGAATAACTGTTTTTTCTTTTCCGACATCTGTGGGTGTGATTTTTGGAAAAAAAACCATGTTAGCCAGAACGTCAAAGGTTTGTTTTAAATGTTTGGAAGGAATTTTGGCATAAAAGCAGGTTTGTTCTTCAGAGGTAAAGGCGTTCAATGTCCCTCCGACGCCCTCAATAAGTTCTTTAATTTGTTCACAGGAATATTTTTTACTTCCTTTAAAAACGATATGTTCCAGAAAATGAGCGGCTCCCTTGAGACGATCCTCTTCATAGCGACCCCCCACGCCTATCCAAAAACCAATGGATATGCTGTCGCGCTGTTTCATATTGTGCGTAATAATTCTAAGACCGTTGGAGAGCGTTTCTTTTTTATACATCATAAGGATTGGGTTAACGTTTTAATAAAATGCGTCGCATTTTTAACTAAATTTTTGTTGCCCGCGTTTTTCGCGATCGTATTAACAATAGCACTTCCCACAATAACCCCATCGGCTGTTTTGGAAACGGATTTGACTTGTTCTGATGTGGAAACACCGAATCCCACACAGACAGGGGTGTTTGTTGATTTTTTGATGGCTTTAACGTGTTGTGTATAGGATTGTGTCAGCTGTTTTCGTACGCCTGTTACGCCTGTTACAGAGACATAATAAATAAATCCACTGGACTTTTTGGCAATATATTGCATGCGCTGTGACTGAGTTGTCGGCGTCACCAGGAAAATTAGAGATATATTATTCTGTTTACTTGCTTTAAGAACATCCGTTGCTTCTTCCGGAGGGAGATCCGGAATAATTAATCCATCGACACCGGATTTATACGCCGCATGCACAAATTTTTCATCTCCATAATGAAACACAGGATTATAGGAAGTCATCAGGATAATGGGAATTTGTGTTTTTTTGCGAAGATGACTGACCGTTTTTAGAATTTTTTCCAGAGTGACGTGTTTATCTAACGCGCGGTGATATGATGCCTGAATTGTGGGGCCATCGGCAAGTGGATCTGAAAAGGGCACACCTAATTCAATAATATCTACTCCGGCCTTTTCAAAAGCAGGCACAAGCTCTTGTGTTGTTTTAAGATCAGGATCTCCGGCTGTAATAAAGGCAATAAAGGCCTTTTTCTTTTTAGTTTTGAGTTCTTGAAATTTTAAGTCAATACGGTTCACAATTACAATAAATCCTTTATGCTTCCCACATCTTTATCGCCTCGCCCGGAAAGGCACACAATGACATTCTTCTTTCCTTTAACCTTACGCGCTAATTTTTCTAAATACGCAATGGCATGGGACGTTTCAAGTGCCGGAATAATGCCTTCTGTTACGGATAAGAGTTTAAGTCCTTTTAAAGCTTCTTGATCTGTTATGGCTACATATTCCGCGCGTCCTTCTTTTTGATAAGCGGCATGTTCCGGGCCGACACCTGGATAATCAAGTCCCGCAGCAATTGAATGCGCTACTTTAATTTGACCATCATCTGTTTGTAAAATAACACTTTTACTTCCATGCAAAACACCGACTTCCCCTTTGGCTAATGGAGCGGCATGCTGTTGTGTGTTTAAACCAAGCCCCGCGGCTTCAACACCAATCATTTTGACTTTTTTATCATTATAAAACGCATGAAATAATCCCATCGCGTTGCTTCCACCGCCAACACAGGCCACAAGATAATCCGGTAATTTTTTAGTTTTTGTAAAAAATTGTTTTTTAGCTTCCTTCCCGATCATCGCCTGAAATTCTCTGACCATTACAGGATAGGGATGCATTCCGGCTACAGAACCAATAATATAAAAAGTATTCTCAACATTAGTAATCCAGTCGCGAATAGCTTCATTCATAGCATCTTTAAGGGTTTGAGAGCCACTGGTAACTGGAATGACTTTTGCCCCTAAAAGTTTCATGCGATACACGTTGAGGGATTGGCGTTCGGTGTCTTCGGCCCCCATATAGACCTCACACTGCAGCCCCATCAAGGCCGCGGCTGTAGCTGTCGCGACACCATGTTGGCCTGCTCCGGTTTCCGCGATAATACGGGTCTTTCCCATTTTTTTGGCAATGAGGACTTGACCTAACGTATTATTAATTTTATGAGCCCCTGTATGGAGCAAGTCTTCACGTTTAAGATAAACATTAAGCGTCTTAAGATGCTTGCTTAAGCGAGAAGCTAAGTAAAGATTCGTGGGGCGTCCGGCATATTCCTTTAAATAGAAATTAAATTTTTTATGAAATTTTTTATCAGACTTAAGAGAATTATAAACTTTCTCCAAATCTTCTAAAAGCGCCATGAGTGTTTCCGGCACATAGCGCCCTCCAAATTCTCCGAAATGCCCTGTTTTTGTATTAAAATGTCGTTTCATAAGCCCCTATTGAAGCATAAAATTTTGCATAAGTCAAAATCTGCTTTCAGGATTTTTATAGTTTTTCATTATCATCGTAGCGTTCAGAGGGCCTAATGCTCCGCTTATTCTTAAAGGTATTTTGTTTTTCCCAGTGCTAAACCAGAGTTTGTACTGAGGTGGGATGCTTTGCAAATAATAAGTATTGTACTGTTTTGTAGCAATTTTTATATTTTCTTCGCGTAATAATCTGATCGCTGCATCTTTCGTTGGAAGGTGCATATTCAGAGTTTCATCTTTTTGAAAAGTCCCAAATTTTCGATAACGATAGATAAAACAGATTAGATTGTCGATGGGGCCTGTTTTTTTGATCGTTTGTTGCGTTTCTTTTTTTTTAGCTATTTTTGTAATAATCACTTCCCCTTTATCATGGAAATAATGTTCTACGATTTTTTCTTTTTTACCAAAAATATTTAAATTGCGCTGAACCATGATGGGATAAAATGTTGTGGGATCAAAATAAATTTTTTCTTCGTCGAAGAAATTAAAGGCTTTGGCTGTGAAGGTAAGTAAAAAAGCCTGCTTCCCTTCTATTTGTGTAGACCCATTAAAGACATAAGAGGCTTCGCCTACGCTAAGGCCGAGTTTCTTAATAGCATAGGTGATGGTTTCCCCTTTGGGAAATGGGGGCTCGTTGGCATGGAGTGAAAAGGTGCTTAGGCAAAATAAAACGGTTAGTAGAAATTTTCGGGGCATTATTTTAGAAATTCTTCTGCCTTGAGCGCAGCCACACTGCGTTGATAGTCATCGATATCGATAATGTTTAAAGAAGGACGTTGGGCGGTTAGTTTATTCATTTTGGGAAGGTTTGTTTTTACGTTACGGAAAGCAACATATTTGAATTCTGTTGCACATTTTGGGCATTTGGGCATATCAAGTTTAATTCCAATTTCATTGCAATTCGCGCAATTGGCTGATAAATCCCCATAAATAAGAAGGTGCTTTTTGATTGTGTTTATATCGAATTTTTTATATACTCGAATAAGTTTTTCATTCATAAAAAATATTTTATCAGAATATTTCTAAAAATGGAGTTTTATTGTGAGTCTTATTTGTGACTATCATATGCACACCCCCCTTTGCGGACACGCGGTTGGCACGCCGGCTGAATATGCCGCGCAAGCTGTTAACGTTGGGTTAAAAGAAATTGGTTTT
>CAZIRV010000087.1:0-9579 GCA_964541845.1 uncultured Planctomycetales bacterium | reverse complement strand
TTTTTTTATTTCTCTTTCCTGCAAAAAGGAGGGGTACCTGCTAAACATTTACAATAGGATTTAAGAAAAATATATTGACATATATAGTCTTAAAGACTATATTTTAAATAGGGGGGAAATGATTATGCATAATGTTTATACATTGACAACGGCAAAGGCTCAACTTTCGTCTATTGTGGGTGAAGTAGAATTTGGTCATCAAAAAGCCTTTATTACACGTAAAGGAAAAAATGTCGTTGTATTAATTCCTTTTGAAGAGTATCAACAACAAATTAACGAAAAAAGGAAAAAACAAACAGGATTGATGGCGGCGAAAGGCGTGTTGGGTGGTTTCGATGAGTTGGATTCATGGGTTAATAATATTTATAAGGCTAGAGAGATTGAACAAGATCGAAAGGTATCTATTTAATGTATTTGTTTGACACGGATACCTTAAGCAATGTGGTTAAAAAAAAACCTTCTGTACGGTTACTTTCAAAATTAAAAACTATCACGAAAGATTTTCAATTTACAACAGCTATTAATATCTCAGAAATTTATTATGGGGCTTATCGCTCTGAACATAAAGACAGAATCCTAAAAGCTTTTGAACAGTACGTTTTTCCTAATATTAATATTTTAGATTTTGATGGAGAGAGTGGCAGAATATTTGGAAAATTGAAAGCTCAGTTAGAAAAGAAAGGGCTGAGTCGAAGTGAGCCTGATTTAAGAATTGCCTCTATTGCAAAACAGCATAAACTTGTTTTGGTTTCGGGCAATATTAATCATTTTAAAAATATTCCCGGGTTAAAAATTGAGAATTGGATTTGATTTGGGGGAAGGGCTGTTTCGCAAAAAGCGTTCGCAATGATACGCGAGGGGGGTTGAATTGGCGCTCAGAACCAACACACGGGTACAAAAATATTTAATGGAATCGGTATTATATAATCATGAAAAATAAATTATTTATAGTTGGCATTTTTATCGCAGGGATGGTTTTTTCTTTGATAGCCGCGGGGCTTTTGTATTCGCAACGTGCGTTACTATTTAAAATAAAAGGTAAGCTTGAACATTATTATATTGAAAGTATTCCTAAAAAAACAAAAGAATTTAAGCTCGAAGATTTTGAACAAAGAAAATTCCTGGAAAATTGGAAGACAAACAGCGCGCGTCTGACACAAAGCCAAAAAAGTGTGACCTCTGGAAAAAACAGCGCGTTAATAATTTTTCAGAAATCAGGAGGGGCCTCAGGTATTGTTACAAAAAAAGTTTTTGAACAAGGTAAGAAATATTCCAACTGGGAGGGCTACGATAGTTTAGCCTTTGAAATTTACAATCCTGAGGAAAAGCGTTTTCAAATAGCATTTAAAATTAAAGACCATAATCAAAAGAGTTATAACACTAAAATAACTTTGCTGCCTAAAAAAATAAATAAAATTTATATCAGTATTTCTGAGTTGCGTCAAAGTATTAAAACCTCCAAAGTGGGACAAATGAATTTTTTTATATGGAAGCCACGAGAGGAACATACTATTCTTGTTGATAATATTCGCTTAGTACCGGAACGTCAATTTAAAGGCAATCGGTTGGTTATTCTCGATAAGGAGTACCTTCCTGAGAAAGGAGAGCAAGTTTATAAAAAAGGTGAATTTTTTGACTTTTCAGGAAAGAAAGCGAATTGGATGAAAAATGGATGGGTCGCGGTTCCCTTATATGTTAATAATCCAACCATTGGTTCTGAGACGACATTCCCAGTGTCCGGAGGGATTCCTTTTCCAAAAGGAGAGCTTAAATCCATTGAAAACATTCATCTTTTAAGTATTCAAAATAAAGTCCTTCCATCACAATTTAGAGTTCTGGGACATTGGCCGGATAAAAGTATAAAATGGCTTCAGGTTGATACAAAGGTTGATATTCCTCCTAGCAGAAAACAGTTAATACATCTGATTTACAGAAGTGATTCTCAAAGGAAATCCAAGCCCCAGCCTCCGATAAAAATTTATGATGATAAACAACAATTAGTGATTGAAACCGGCCCGTTAAAATTTTCTGTCAGCCGAAAAAGTTTTAAGCTTTTTGATCGTGTCTGGATAGATCAGAATAAAAATCAAAAATTTGAAAAAAATGAATTGCTTAGTGCCGGGTCAGACCTTGTTCTTGTTTATAGAGGCGAGGAGTACCGAAGTTCCCTTGACAAAAATGTCAGTATTGTTATTGAAGAACAGGGTCCTGTCAAAGCAACCATTAAGGCGGAGGGGTGGTTTACATCAAAAAAGAAAAAACGATTTTGTAAGTTTGTTATTCGTATACAGGCCTTTAAAGGAGAATCCTTTCTTAAAGTTTTTCATACATTCATTTACACGGGTTATCCTGAAAATAAATATCACTACCTTTATAAAGGAAAACGGCTTCCTAAAAACGAAACCATTGATGCCATTTATATTGAAACAAATTTACGCTTAAACAAAGAAAATCAGCAGTATGTTCTTGGATTTGATAACAACCGTCTGCACAAAAAAGAGCTTACTAACGTATTTGTAAAACAAAATTCCAGTGAAACTTTTGAAGTTAAATCTGAAGGGAAAACTGTTTTAAAAGGAAAGAAACTGGATGGGTGGATAGACTTCAACGATGGACAAAAAGGGCTTTCTATCGTTATGAAAGATTTATGGCAGCAATTTCCAAAAGGGTGGGAGATAAAAAGAAAAGAACAAAAAATTATTACATATATTTGGCCTCATTGGGCCGGCGAATTAGATTTCAAGACAACGCAAAAAGCGGATGGGGAAGATGCTGTCGCCCGTGGCAGCGCTTTTGGAATAGCCAAAACACATGAACTGGCTTTTTCATTTCATGATGCGTCCTTTTATCAAGATAATCAATATCATACACTACCACTCTTAACCGACACGCTTTTATTGTCTGCCAGCCCCCGTTGGGTCAGTGATACGACCGCTATTGGTAAAGTATTGCCTTATGAAAAACGTTTGGCTTATATTGAAAAAGGTGTTGATCTTATGTTTGACTGGGCTGAGCGTCAAATTAAAAATTTTAAATGGTATGGGATGGTTGATTATGGCGATGTGCTGAATATTCATCGTGATGGAGAATGGCAAAGGAATGGACGGTGGGGATGGATGAATAATGAGGCCATGGGGCTTCATTCAGGGGCCTTTTTACAGTATTTACGAACAGGTGATTATAAGTATTTTAAATTGGGTGAATCTGTTGCGCGTCATGTTATGGATATCGACACTGTACACTATAATACTGTGGCCAATGATAAGCGCTTAAAAAAAAGAATCCCGGATGATTATAGTCAGGTCGGCTCCCAACATCGCCATAACGCGGATCATTGGGGTGGACGCAATGAGGAAACATCCCATACCAACCTTCATGGGATACTTCTCTATTATTACCTCACTGGTTATGAACGGGCTTTTGATGTGGCTAAAGAAATAGGAGAATTTTTCTTAAAAGAACGCATGACTTATTTTAAACATCCCGACATTTGTCCCGAGCGTAATATTTCTAATGTTGTTTGGGGCGGGATTGAAATGTATGAAGCAACAGGAGATACGCGTTATAAAAAGTTGGCTGATAAATGGGTTGATGTTTTATTTCGTGGTCAGGAACATACAGGAGTATGGAAAGATACTTATAACCCTGTCGAACGAAGATGGGAAGGAAAATCTAAAGGCATCTACACTTTAAACTATACATTGCCGGCTTTAGTCGCTTATCATCAAGTGACACAAAATAAAGCCGTTGCCGAAATGATTATCAATGCCACCCGGTACTATCTTCAACGCAAACCCTATAATCCTTATTATGAAGCATTAGTTTACAGCTATTATTTAACGAAGGATATTGAATTTTTGAATGGAGCCAATGAACAATTAAATTTGAATATAAAACAAAGTCAAAGGCATAATAACAAACCGCTTGAACGTGGAATGATTTATCAAAAAGCCTATTATCTCCGTTCGATTGAATTTTTATATCAGTTGCCCTATGCCTTTGAAGCAGTCAAAGAAAGAGAAAATTTTCGGGGAATAAAAAAATAAAATAACCAAAAACGTATCTAAAAAAATGGCCGAGTTATTTTCTCAAAAAATTGCTATGTTACTTTCCCAATTTCCAGAAACGCATGAAACGTTTATTTTAAGGGAGTTTATGGGTTTAAAGGAAGCTGGGGCGGAGTTTGGTATTTTTTCTTTTAAAAAATGTCGTGATAAAATCATTCATCCTCAAGCAGAGCTTTTTATATCGCAAACGCATTACGCAAAGCCCTTTTGCTTTGGGGCATTAATTTATTATTTATTAAGACACCCTATTCGGTTTTGTAAAGCTTTGGCCACTGTGATCCGTTTTAATGTTCCCCATCCAATACAACTCATCAAATCACTCGTTGTTTTCATGCGCTCCTGTTATTTTGCCAAACTTATGAAAACGCAGGGGATTACACGTATTCATGCGCATTGGGCAACTATGCCAACAACAGGAGCAGATGTGATTTCACAACTTACCGGAATTCCATTTAGTTTTACAGCCCATGCCTGGGATATTTATTTAAATACTAAACGTAATTTAAAAGACAAAGCCCGAAAAGCTCAGTTAGTGTTGACCTGCACAAAAGCCAATAAAATATTTTTGGACAGCCTTCTCGAAGACACAATAATTTCTCAAAAAATTGTTGTTAATTATCATGGGTTAGACGTGGAAGACTTTGCCCTACGGGATCAATCTAAACGGGATGGAAATACCATTTTTGCGGTTGGACGCCTTGTGGAACAAAAAGGGTTTAAATATCTTATTAAAGCGTGCTATCTTCTTAAAGAAAAAGGGGTGAAATTTAAATGCATTATCATTGGAAATGGGCCGTTACGTAAAGAGTTTGAATATGACAGGAATCGATTTGGGTTAGATGGCATCATTGATATTCCTGGAACCGTCACACAAGTGGAAATCAAAAATTTTTTTCACAAAGCCGGTGTTTTTGTTATGCCAAGCGTTATTGCCAAAAATGGAGACAGGGATGGAATCCCTAATGTTCTTTTAGAGGCCTTGGCGTTAGGGGTTCCTATCGTTGCCACCAATGTCTCAGGTATCCCAGAGGTGATTATTGATAAAGAAACCGGCCGCTCTGTTCCTCCACGTAATGCGCGAGCCTTGGCTGAAGCTATGGAAGCCATTTTAACAGGAAAAGATGAGGTTAATTATTTTATACACAATGGTCGTAAAAAAATTGAAGAAGAGTTTACATTATCAAATAATGTAGCTGAAATGGTGCGTTTATTTAAATAGGGTGAAGAGATTGAAAATATCCTTACTAAATATTATACTTAAAAAATATGGTTTTTTATGAATTAGTGAATAAGTATTGATTTCTCACTAAGGAGTTATTTCTATGACAATTTGTGAACAATTAAAAAACAAACAATCAAAATTGGCAGTTGTTGGACTGGGATATGTGGGGTTGCCCCTGGCTGTTGAATTTGGAAAAAAAATTTCGACGATTGGTTTTGATGTAAAAGAGAAGAGGATCAATGAGCTGAATCAAGGGATTGATTTGACAAATGAAACTTCTTCAGGAGATTTTAAATCCGCGCGTTCTATTGAATTTACCGCAGATCCCGCGAAGCTGAAGACAGCGGGATTTATTATTGTGGCCGTCCCATCTCCGATTAATAAAAATAAACAACCGGATTTTTTTTATTTATCCAGTGCTTCTGAAATGGTTGGAAAAAATTTACAAAAAGGTGCCATTGTTGTATTTGAATCTACAGTTTATCCTGGGGTAACCGAAGAAATTTGTGTCCCGATCATTGAAAAACATTCGGGGCTAGAGTGTGGGGTTGATTTCAGAATCGGTTATTCTCCTGAGCGCATTAACCCTGGAGATAAGGAACATGACGTCACAAGTATCATCAAAATTGTCTCAGGGATGGATAAAAAAACATTGGAGGATGTGGCTGATGTTTATGCTTTGATTATAAGGGCAGGACTTTATAGAGCCAAATCCATTAAATGCGCGGAAGCCGCGAAGGTTATTGAAAACGTGCAACGGGATTTAAATATTGCCTTGGTTAATGAACTTTCAATCATTTTTCATAAATTGGATATTGATACAAAAGCTGTCTTAGAAGCCGCGGGAACAAAATGGAATTTTATTAAAATGCAACCCGGGCTTGTGGGCGGGCACTGCATAGGCGTTGACCCGTATTATTTAACACATAAAGCTGAAGAGATTGGTTATCACCCCCAGGTTATCTTGTCAGGTCGCCGTATTAATGACTCTATGGGAAAATATATTGCTGAGCAAACTATTAAAAAACTTATTGAAGCAGACAAAATCGTCAAAGGTTCTAATGTCCTTGTTATGGGCATCACCTTTAAAGAAAATGTTTCTGATATCCGTAATTCAAAAGTGATTGATGTTATTATAGAACTACAAGAATACGGGGTGAATATCCAGGTCATTGACCCGTTGGCTTTGCCGGAAGATATTAAAAAAGAGTATGGCATTGATCTGGTTGAATATAGCCCGGAGATCAAAGCCGATGGCATGGTTATTGCTGTAAGTCATAATGAATTTAAAAAGACTTTAACCGTTGGGAGCATTACGAGTCATCTTTCCGGAGCAGACGGTCGTGGAGTTGTCATGGATATCAAGGCCTTATTTGAACCGGAAGACTTTAACCATAGTAACGTCTTATACTGGAGATTATAAGATATCTAAATGAAAGTTTCCAACGCCATTTTACTCATATCCTGTCCCGATCAAAAGGGGATTACCGCTTTTGTGACGAATTTTGTTTATAAATACAATGGGAATATTGTGCATGCTGACCAGCATATTGACGACCAATCCAACACATTTTTCATGCGTTTAGAGTGGGAGCTCAAAGGATTTACTATCAATAAAGAAAAAATTTCTGATGAATTTCAATCCATTGCGTGTCAATTTTCCATGGACTGGAACTTGAGTTTTTCAGATAAACTCCAAAAAATTGTCTTGTTTGTTTCAAGGCATATGCACTGCCTTGATGATTTGATGCTGCGTTATAAAGCCGGCCATCTTCCTTGTGAAATTTCTTTAATTATCAGTAACCATTCAGATGCCAGAAAACAAGCGGATGAGGCGGGCATTAAATTTTACGAAATACCCATTAATCCGGCAAATAAGGAAGGTCAGGAACACAAAGAAATTGAAATTTTAAAGGGAGAAAATATTGACCTGATTGTTTTAGCCCGTTATCATCAGATTTTTACTGAAAATTTTGTGAAGACGTTTAAAAATCAAATTATTAATATCCACCACTCTTTTTTGCCAGCTTTTGTTGGCAAAAGTCCTTATGCACAGGCTTATCAAAAAGGGGTAAAAATTATTGGTGCGACCAGCCATTATGTGACAGAGGAATTAGATCAAGGGCCGATTATTGAACAAGATATTGTGCGCATTAGTCATCGAGATTCTTTAGATGATTTGATTAGAAAGGGTGAGGACCTGGAAAAAGTTGTGTTGAGCCGAGCCTTACGCTGGGCACTTCAAAAAAAAATCCTGTGTTATGGAAATAAAACTGTTATTTTTGATTAGGAGTTATACCAAATTTAATAAATAATAGTCTTTTTTTAATGAAAAAAATAAATGTTTTATATGTTATCTGGAGTCTTGGTCTAGGAGGTGCGGAGCAGGTTATTATCAACCTTATCAAGGGGATTGATAAAGACAAATTTCAACCCTTTGTTTGTTGTCTTAATGACAAAGGGCCGTTCGCTGGTGAACTTGAGCAATTGGGAGTTAAAATTTTTGCCCTTCACAAAAAACCTGGCGCTGATTTGGCGACTATCGGCAAAATTAAAAAAATTTTAAAAGAAAAACATATTGACATTATTCATCCTCATCTATGGGGAGCTAATTTTTGGGGACGTCTGGCCGCCAAAGCCGCAGGGACTAAAACGGTTGTCATTACAGAGCACAATGTTGATGTCTGGAAGAAATGGTATCATAAAATACTGGATCGTTTTCTGGCATGCTGGACGGATAAAATCATTGTGGTAAGTAATCAAGTGAAAAAATTTTATGTAGAAAATGTTGGCATTGCTGATGAGAAATTAGAAGTGGTTTATAACGGGATTCCTCTTAATCCTAAATTGCATGACGCGGAAGAAAATTTAAGACTTAAAGAAGAACTGGATATCAACAATACTAAACCGGTGTTATCCAATATTGGACGCCTTGTTCCAGCGAAAGCTAATCATATTTTTTTAGAAACTTTGCGTCATCTGGACAAAAAAGGAATTGATTTTAACGCGCTGATTATCGGGGATGGCCCATTAAAAGAATCTCTTATAGAACAAGGGAAAGATTTAATTGAAAAAAAATGCGTCAAGTTTACAGGATTGCGTAAAGATATATCTAAGATTTTAGATATTACAGACGTATCCGTCCTTTCTTCAACACGAGAAGGGTTTTCCATTGTTGTTTTGGAATCTATGGCTAAAGGCATTCCCTTTGTTGCGACGAACGTTGGCGGAAACGACGAACAAATCATTGATGGGGAAACAGGATTTTTAACACCTGTTAATGACGCAAAAGCCTTAGCTGATAGTATTACAAAAATTTTACAAAATCCTGAATTAAAACAGAAAATGGGGCAAGCAGCCGAAGAACGTCTAACTAAAAATTTTGCTCTTAATATAATGGTTAGACAAACGGAAGATTTATATTTAAAAATTTTATGAAAAATCAAAATTACCCAATTATCCTCATGTACCATGGCATTACAGCTAACGGCGCGAGCCTTCCGGAAAATCGGGTGACAGGAGCAGAACTCTATGACGTCACTGTTGAATCCTTTGAAGAGCAATTGCAATGGCTTTTTGATAATGGTTATTTCGTTGGAAAATCAGGTCTGGATTCTCTTTCTGTTCCTGATGAAAAAAAAGTTATTCTTACTTTTGATGATGGCGAAATGAATAACTGTACACAGGCCTTAAGTATGTTACAGAAATTTCAACACACGGCCTACTTTTTTATTATAGGGAAAAATGTTAGAAAACCGGGGTATATGGGGTGGGCAGAATTAAGAAAAATGCATGAGGCGGGGATGACCATTGGCTCTCACGGGTTGACCCATGAAATTTTAACAAATCTTTTAGATACGCAAGTCGAAGAAGAGCTCTTGGCCTCTAAGCGATATTTAGAACGAAATTTAAATATACCCATTGACGCGTTATCTATTCCTCGAGGATTTTGTAACGAAAAAATTATAAAAATGGCGCGCGAGGTTGGCTATAATGAAATTTTTGTATCTGATAAACCTTCTAATATTCACTCTCCGTGCCATGGACGCGTCGCCATCAAAGGAACCTGGGCTCTGGAACGATTTGCCAGAGCCATTGAAGGCAAGATGTCATTATCGGAAAAAATATTTGATACTATCAAAAAATCAGGTAAATTTGTATTAAGGGATACAGGGTATAATTTCTCAAGAAATGTAATTTTAAAAATATTCAAATAATACCATGAATAAAAATAGAAAAATTATTGTTACGGGTGGCGCGGGGTTTATTGGATCGCACACGGCCGTTGAA
>CAZIRV010000086.1:0-9584 GCA_964541845.1 uncultured Planctomycetales bacterium | reverse complement strand
AACATAATATTATTCGGTAGTTAATTTGTACGCAGGCCATAATAGATGAAAAATATCAGACGAAAAAATAGAGAAAAAGCGCAGACATTTATGGAGTATACGATAATTCTTGGAGTTATTGTTGTCATATTATTTGCGATGACGCCACTCATTAAACGAGGAACGCAGGGAATGATTAAAGTTGTGGCAGATCAAGTCGGCGTTCAACAGAATGCGGAGCAAGATTTTGATAGTGGAAGTTATTTGGAAAGTTCTTATTCAACAACCCGGACAGCGTTGGATAAAACAACAACTGATCTTTTGGGAACAACAGGGTATATTTTCGCGGATGATGTTGATTTAGAAACAGGGACAATAATAAATCTTGGGTTTACAAAAGATTCCGCGCCATAAAGGTATTATATTATGAAAAGATATGAAAGTTTAAACAGGGGTCAGGGGATGAAAAAGCAAAATCAAAAAGGACAAACGATGATTGAGTATATAGTTGTCATTATTATTATTTTAGGAGCTTTTCTTGGGATGCAGAATTATTTTAAAAGAGGGTTGCAAGGACGATGGAAATCAGCCGTTGATACTTTAGGAGACCAGTATGACCCCCGGGTGGCAGATTCAAGGTTAAGGCACACATTAGTTAGCAACTCTAACACAGAAGTTATATCTGTGAATTCAGGGGCTGGCTTTGTAACAACGCGTAAAGATAAGTCACTTTCATCAGAAAAAAAAACAGGATATGTTTCAGTAGGAGCATATTAGGAGGATGCCCGGGAATGATTTTTTTTATCCAGACCTGCGTTGCAAGATTCAAGAAAACCCTCAACGTACACTTTGTACGCCTCCGGTTTTCTTTCGTCTCGCGCCTTGTTTTGAGCAAAAATCTCCTTCTCGAACAGCCGCTTAGTAGTGCAATCTTTTTAAGAATATGAATAATTTTAAGAAAAACCTATTAAATACTTCTACAGCACAGGCCGCCGTAGAGCTGGCAGTTTTTGGGGCTATTTTAATTTTTGTTATAGGAACAATTGTTCGGTCATCCTTGGGTTTTAGTTATCAACAGAATCAAAGCTTAAAAGCTATGCGTATGGCAATGACGGAATCTTATAACGCTTCAGAAGCGGGAAATGCTTCCCACAACAATGCCAGTGTTTTATTTATTGAAGATCGTTTAACGGCCAGTTCAGCAAAATATGGATCTATTGATAGAACCCCTTATATTTTGGGGGGAAGTGGAACGCATAGTAAGCAACTGTTTCTTCCCATCGAAGCTAATGAGCCTCAAAATTTAAGAAGGACGGATATGTATATTAATGGGAAGCATTTTTCGATGTTGGCGGAAGGGTATAAAACAATGTGTTTGACAGAATTTGAGACGGATTGTCCTTCCGGATATGATGAGTGGGCTGGGCCATATGCCTATGCCCCTTTAAGAAACGAACCTAAAGTCTGGGAATCTGACTGTGCTATTGAATGTCCGGCTCAATTCCGCCCTCCAGGGTGTCCTTGTTCAGCTAATGCCCCTTGCCCCGCATTGCCTGCATCGTGTATAGATATCGACGGCAACCCAATAATTCCTTGTCCTGCAGCCCCTTGTCCTCCGTGCGCACCCATTCGGCATGGGTGCGTCGAGTTTCGAACAACAGCAGCCAATGTTCCAAATTTAAATGGTGGAAGTCAGGATGTGCCGCAGTGGTGTGATGACGCGGGGGCAGGAACGATGTGCCCAGATCCTTTGGTGGGTTGTCCGCCTGTTTATAATGTTTCTTTAGAGTGTAATTTTTCAGCAGACGGACGTTTTGATTTAGACAGAGATGGGGTTTCGGATGTGGATAATAGTGGGGCCAGTTATCCTGCTTATAAAGATTTTTCCTGGCAATGGTATAAAGTAATGGCTTTTGATGAAGCTTATCCGCAGGGAGTTCAAGGTGCTATTCAGGATGAATTTGGAAATATAACAAGTATTGGAATAACAACAACCCTTTACGCGGGGGAAGGGTTTATTTTTCAAAATCCGAATGATCCTGTTAATCCGGATATGCCACAGGCAAAAAATATTATGGTAGATGTCGATGGCGATCTTAAGAAAGAAAGAATTGTAGAGGTCACGCATACAAATTATACAGGGATTCCGACAACTATTAAAGTGATTGATTATCAGGAAGGGGATATAGACTCTTCTTATAATACACGGGATTATAAAAATTATGCAAGTGACCCTACAAACCCACTATTTAAACCCAGGCCGGGGCTCACTAAGCATGCGAAAATGTATACTCAAGTCAATCCCGGAACATATCTTTTAATTGAAGAAGGAAAGTTGTTTAGTGTGACAGGAGATGCTCGGCAGTATGTGAGGCAGACGCAGAAAAAAGATCAGATTGATATCGTTGAGAGGGAGATCCAATTAAGTAATAATACGAGGCGGTTTTGTTTAGGGGGAATTCCCGCGGGTAATGTTGATGGAGAGGCTAATCCTGTTGAAGCTTGTGGAAATTGTTTTAGTTCAACAAATATTACACTCACGTGTATGGACGAAGGAGACTTAAACGCGCTAGACATAAATGGCAACCCATTGCCACGCCATCCGGTCATTTTTGTTCGAAGTCGAATAGAGGCAAAGCATGGACGGCGGTGGGTGACAGATACAAGCAGTGATGATTATGTTACTTTTAAGTGATACCAAATCCATTAAATAATGACCAAAATTCATTTTGTTTGTCTCAACGCTTCAACGAGACACAGCAACTTTAAAAATAGAGCAATTATTTAATGGATTTGGTATGATGTCGGATGCTACTGCGCACAACGTATGTTATGGAGATAAAAAACACAACAAAGAGAGCTCAGGTCATTATTGAATATACATTTTGCATGATTATTGTATTTTTAATGATTTACGCGGCTATTAAAATTTTTCGTTGGACAGGATTGGACTTAGCAGAACGTCGAAAAAATCATGATGCTGTATTAATTAGCAACATTGATCGTAATGATGGATCTACAGGAGGCCCATTAAAACAAATTGACCCTTATTTTTCGAGGCCAATAAAAATGAATACTATTTGGGATGGGAGTTAGTTCTGCAGGGAACGGGCATGACCGTTTCGCGGGTTTTAAGGAAAAAAATGCGTTTTAATAAATTTTTAAAATTAAAAACTTCTTCAGGACAAGTGGCCATCATATTGATTTTAGTGGTAGCTATTTCACTTATTTTTTATGCGGCAGCACTTAACCTTGGAAAGATTAGTCAGGTTAAAACATTAACAACAATCGCTTCTAATCAATCTGCCAGCCAGATGGCTTCGCAGATGGCTAGTTATGGGCAGCAAGTGTTTGAGGTTCAGCTTGGGGGTGCAACCAGGGTTTGTGGGTGGACAGGTCTTTTAGTTGCAGTTTTAACGGTTATTGCTGTGGTTATTGCTATAGCATTTCCTCCCTCAGCAGGATACAGTGCGTCTGTCCTTACAGGGTTGTATATCGCTTTAGCCGTTGGTGCTGGTAATTTGATTTTACAGCTTACAGTGGTTCAGCCTGGGATTACAGAGATGTGGAATGATATAAAAAATAGAACATTATCAAAAAATGAGATTTTTATTGAAAATGGAGTACAGACAGGATTAGCCGGGACAATTACGGACAATAAGCGGGTCCCGGACTTTGAAGATTTAGATAGAGATGGATTATTTGGTTTAGACTCGAATTCTAAACCTTTAGATACCATTAGCCGGTACGCGGTTTATTATACTAAGAGATTAAAAGAAGCAACACGTTCACAACAAGAAGCGGCTATTCTGGCGTTTCAAAATGCTTTAAACGAATTTTTATTCGCGGGAGGAGATGGATGGGGGCTTTTTGATCCCCCTAATCCAAACGCAAGTTGCGCGAGTTCGGAATGCAATCCTTGCTGTGTTCCAGAGTATAAAACAGACATGGATGGGGCTCTTGTTTATGATAGTACAGGGGCTCTCATTCCGCTTCGTCCAACGGGTTGTCCGACAGACCTGGCAGGGGCCAGGGGAATATGTATAAATGGCAGCGATTATCCGGACCCAAATGGATATCCATGGGTGTATGATCCTTCTTTGGAAAATAGAGGCAATGACTTTCTCTCTTTTCGTGAATTGATGGGACGAGATGACAGGCATAAGGATTATCATAAAAATCCGGCAGACCCTAATGGGAAACAACTTGTTGCCCCGTTTCCTGCTCTGCCTGTTGACCCAACGTTGTTGCAAAGGTTTGTGGTCAAAGATACGGAAGGTTATTATAGTCCCCCGGATACCCGGCAGAGTATTGATCCATTTTTTTATAAAGTTTCTGATTGGAAGGTTGATTTAACAGGATTGCCAGAAACTCCATTTACTACCCTTCCAAATTTATATGATCCAAAAAGATATGAATGTCACTGGTGTACTGTAAACAGAGTTGTGGGAGTTGCGGATGAATGCCCTGTGGATCAGCCCGCGGAGATATTACAGCTGGTTCTTCCTAATCCCTCGGGATTATCTTATAATACTACCCAATGTGTCGATGGTACAGATAGAAACGTACTGGGAAACCCTCCTTTAGCAGTGGATAGGGTAACTCTTCCTACAGGGATTTTAGCAGCAGATAATGAGTGTGCTCAAGACGCGTTTGACAACCTGTCTTTGGGGCTTGGTTTTTGGAAGCGAGGGGCGGATGATTTTTGTTCTACAGCATACCCATATGGTTCAAACTGTGATAAACATAAAAGTGCTTCAGGATGGTGTACGGGAGCTAGTGGGAGTTTAGAAAATTGTGAATGTTCGACATCCGGCAAGAGTGAGTCATGGCCTGATGGTTTTCTTGATGATAGTTATTATGGGATATATGATTTTTTTAATGATACCTATGATATTAGAACTCAAAATATTAATGAGTTAGCAGGAAATTTTGTAGTGTGGTATCCTACTGCTGCAGAGTGGATTGAGCCGCCAAACACGCCTCTACCTCATCCTTCTGTTGGATATTCAGGAGGGAACATTTGTTATGTTTGCGATAGTGAACAAGGATATTTGTGGCGGGGACGTGATAATATTGGAACAATGATGAGCCGTTTGGCGGATTTTGGGGGCTTTGGGAGTAATAATTATTCAGGGAGTCTTTGTGATGCAACGGTAGATGGCGATCCTGGCGCTGTGTGGTGTGTTCCTCCTGTTGTGCCTAGCAATCCAGAGAATTCTTACGGGCTCGATGAGTGCCGAAGTGTAACTGTTTCTGAGGCGGCCACTTTTGATACTAATAGTAATGGTATTCGGGGAGATTTGGAGGATGTGGTGGCCTGTTTAACATGGAATATAGATGATACTGTGACGTATGCGGATGCGACAATAGTAAGAGGGGATTATGAAAAATTTAATAAATGTGCGACAGATTGTAGTATAGAGCACTGTTCGGACTTGCCCCGATCACTTGTGCCGGGAGTAAATACAGCAATTCCTGCCTTAGCGGGGCTAGGAACGCTTCAAGCTTGTTTAGGTTCTTGTAATGATCCCGTTTGCTCTTCGATGGATCCAACATTGTTTGCAGGCAATCCAACATTAGTCCCAGATGATCCTACATTAGTTGATTGGAGTATTACAGGGGAGTGCAATCCCACAAACTGGTTGCCAGGCGTAAGTGCTTGGTATGATGCTATTTCATTAATTTTGAATACTGATTTATGTGATGCTACACCAGGGGGATGGTTTGATTTGATTGTCCAAAGTGTGCCTGAAGCTCAGGTTCAGGCAGCTAAATTTAGAAAGCGAAGGGATTTTTTACAAGGAAGGTTAAAAGAATTATATGGGATGATCGTTCCGGATAATTTTGATTTTACACAACTTGAAAGTTGTTCTAGTCTCTGTAGTAACGCGAATTGTAAAGCCATGGATCCTGTTTATTTTGTTTCCTCGGGACCGTTTCAAACATGCTTAAATTTTTGTAGTAATGCCGCTTGTAATGCGATGCCGAATCGTTCTGAGTTTATTACGGCAGGGTTGCCGGACCCAGCAACCGTAAATTTTGATGCCACAGAATGTGGGGCCACATGGATTCCGGGAAATCTATGGTATGATACCATTGGAACCGTTTTGGCTAATGATGGAGAGGCTGATCCATCATTAGTAGACTTTAACACAACACAGTGTGGGACTTGGGGGCCTGGGAATTCCTATTATGATCGAATACAAAAGACAGGGATTTTTACCAGGGCCTATGAAAAATTTAATAATTTTTTAACTTGTGATGATGCTGATGGTAATCTCATTCCAGATGGGCCAGCCTGTAGGCTTATTAAAGCCAGAATTGAGAATAATGACGTAGATAGCGGATTACCTTATCAAGCTATTTATGGCTGGCAAACTGACGCGCCTCCTGGAAGAACTGAGGGGTATTGGCATATCGTGCGTGTGGATGCCCGAGCCCCGGGAAATTGTGACGGCGCTTGTCTTGACGGAACAATAGCTAGTGGTGATCCAAATTGGCCAAACGTTAGGACATATACAAAAAATTGGGGATTGGAAAGGTGTTATGAAATGGCAGATACAGAGGGAATGGTTAAGGCACGTGTTACACGATATGACGAAGATCGAGATGCTACCAGAATTACTTTCCCGAACGGGGTTCCGATATGGGATTTTCGTACACAGCATCCGGATAGAGATACTAAGGATTCATTTCTAACGACTTTAGGTGAAGATTGTGTGGGTTCTATGATCCCTGATCCCCCTGTTCCGCTAAGTGTTCCTTGTGATCCTTCTACGGCACAGAATACCTGTACATATACGTATTTTAATGGAGCTTTTCTACTTAATGAATTTATTAATTCTGGTGATTCTCAAGGACGAAGAGATAATATTTCTTGCTGGAGGCACGTGAATAGTCTTTTAACTAAGGGAATTACTAGTGAGACATGCGCACGGTATTACTTTCATGGGGGAGGCAATTCAGGGATGGGAATTGAATTTGTGCCGTGTCCGGCAGTAGGGTTTTAATTAAGAGATTGGCCAAAAAAAATATTCTGCCAATCTTTAAACTGGCTTGCTCTGAAGTAGTTTATTGAAATAGAGGGTTGCACATGTTAAGGCGAAAGACAAAAAAGGGACAATCAGTATTGGAATATGCGACATTAATCATATTTATTTTAATCGTTTTTTTAGCTTTTCAAAAATATATTGTTAGAGGTTTGTCAGGGCGCTGGAAAAGCTCTGCTGATGGGTTTGGTTATGGGCGCCAATATTCCCCGAACAAGACAGTAGAATGCGTTCAGTTTAATGCAACAGTGTGGTATGATGCAAAGTGTTATGACTCAACCCCATGTGACTGCGAAACGATTCAGGCGAACGTGATAACATGCAATGATTGTGTTACGATAACATGTTCTAATCCTTTGTGTAATGATTAAGGGACTGGTTGCCAGTCCCTAAAGAAAAATTATGTTAGTTACTATTTTATTTTTAATTTTTTGTACGTTTGGCCTTATTGGTTACGCGATTATTCCGATAATTTATGGGCGTACATCTATTTTAAGTGAAAACCGTCAGCGTAAGCTTTCTTTGAATATGGAACAGCTTATGTCAAGGAAGGAAGCAAAGAAATTGGGACGACTTTTTGTTTTCGCTCCGATTCTTTTGGCTGGAACATTTTACCTCGTTTTTCCTGCAGGGCTTCAAATATTTGGAATTGTTGCAGGTCTTATTGTTGGGCTTCTTTTTCCAGGGATATATGTAAAACTTCTTACACAGAAGATACGGTCAAAGTTTATTACGCAGTTAATGGATGCCTTGATGATTATGTCAAGTTCTTTTCGGGGAGGGTTGAGTTTGATACAGGCTATGGAAGCCGTGGTTGACGAGATGCCGGATCCGATTAATAAAGAGTTTGGGATGGTTTTAGGTGAAAATAAAATGGGAGTTTCTTTAGAAGAAGCTTTATCTCATCTTTATAATCGATTGCCTCTCGTAGCATTACAACAGATGATTACAGCCATTTTGCTGGCCAGAGAAACAGGAGGGAACTTACCGATTATTTTTAACCGTATTGTGACTAACATTCGGGAGAGTAAAAAGATTCAGCAAAATATAACTACCTTAACTATTCAGGGGCAGATTCAGGGGGTTGTCATGAGCCTTTTACCGATAGGTTTTGGATTTATTGTTTACTCCTCTAATCGAAGAATTTTTGAAAACATGTTACACTCGGATTTAGGGAGAGGAATGTTAATGTACGCGGCAATTTCCTGGAGTATAGGGGCTTTTTTTGTTTGGAAAATTAGCGCGTTTAAAGATTTTTAATTAAGAGATTGGCCAAAAAAAATTATTCTGCCAATCTTTAAACTGGATTTAATTCCCCGAGGCAGGGTATTATTTTTAGAGAAAGGTTGTTATGATCATACTAGTGTTATTATTTGCTTATCTTTGTGGTTTTAGTTTTGTTTTGGGATTTATTCCAATGGAGTGGGAAAAACGCCCAACGTTGGAGACATTAGGCTTAGGCCCTACGGCGGCTCCAAAGCAAAAGAAAAGTTTTAAGGAAATAATTCGCAAATTTTCTTTAATCAATAAACCTATTTGTAAGGGGGCTTTACGGGCAAGGCTTTCAAAAGACCTTATAATCGCTCATGTCAATGTTTCTCCCGAAGAATTTATGTTTATCAAAGAACTTATTGTTTTTGTATTTCTTTTTATCACATTTCCGGCAGTCTCTTCCGACATGATATTTTTTTGGTTATGCATGGGATTTGTTTTTGGATATATGGGGCCTGAATTTTGGCTGAAAGGAAAGATTAGGCGTGTTAAGGCTGTAATGGTTAAGGAACTCCCCGACGCGATTGATTTATTAGGCCTGTGTGTGAATGCGGGTTTGGACTTTATGCTGTCATTAAAGTGGGTTGTGGAGAAGTCTCCTCCATCCGTTATGATTGATGAACTGGGTACGGTTTTGCAGGAAATCAATGTTGGAAAAACACGGCGAGATGCGATTAAAGATTTAGCCTTACGGTATGATTTACCGGATTTATCTACTTTCGCGCGAACCCTGATTCAGGCAGATAAGATGGGAACATCAGTAACGGAAGCCTTAAATATTCTTTCAGAAGATATGCGACTGGCTCGCTATCGACGAGGAGAACAGATGGCACTGAAAGCCCCTATGAAAATGTTGGTTCCTTTGTTAGTTTTTATATTCCCTGTAGTAGGAATCCTCGTGGCTGGCCCTATTCTTTTAGACTTTATGGAAAACAATCCTTTTAGTGGCATGGGTGGAAGGTAATGGAACTAAAAGGATTGTTTTCTTCTGATCTTCTCCCTTGACAACATATAAAGTTATGATAATCTTTTGCATTACACCCAAGCGCATCAGGTCTGTGAGATTTAGGGGTTCCGTATGCGGAATTAGACTAAAGTCGCAAGTTTGTTTAAAAAACATATAGAAACGTGGTGGCTGTAGCTCAGTTGGTTAGAGCACCTGATTGTGGTTCAGGAGGTCGCGGGTTCAAATCTCGTCAGCCACCCCATTTCCTATTTTCCGCATACTTTTCTTCCCAAGTGCTTTGATTTTCAACAGGATAGCGAGGTTCTAACCGATTA
>CAZIRV010000085.1:0-9663 GCA_964541845.1 uncultured Planctomycetales bacterium | reverse complement strand
CGTCTAATCTTTTATTGTTGAAAAGCGCAGCCGTTTTTGGTGCGAATGCCAGTGGAAAAACAAATCTTTTTCTGGCTATGAAGTTTATGAAGGAGTTTATCTGGAATTCTTCTAAAGATTCTCAAGTAGCAGAAAAAATTGAGGTTTCTCCATTTCGATTGAGCTCGGAGACGCGAGATAAACCCGTATCTTTTGAAATCATTTTTACTCATGAGAAAATACGTTATCGCTATGGTTTTTCTTTGAATGAAGAAAGGATTGTTACGGAGTGGCTTTTTTATGTTCCTAATAAAAAAGAAGTGAGAATTTTTACTCGAAAAAATCAAACATTTGATTTATCTCTGCATTTTAAGAGTGAGCAGACATTAGTGAATAATAAACGTATTCGTCAAAATGCATTATTGTTGTCGGTGTCTGCACAATTTAACGGGGCGATTGCATCCAATATGATGCAGTGGTTGGATCGATTTAATGTTATTAGTTCAATCCATTCTGAAATGGAATACAAACAAATTACTTTGGATTGTTTGAGGGAGAATTTTAAGAGGAAGGTTCTTCTTGATTTTTTAAAGAATGCAGATATTGGAATTGAAGATATCAGAGTTAGAGAAGAAAAAGTAAATCTTGAGTCCCCATATACTCAAATTAATATTAGTACTACTCATAAAGTATTTAATAAATCAGGAGAAGTTGTAGGGGCTGCTGAATTTGATATGGGGCATGAAGAATCTGATGGAACTCAGAAATTTTTTGGGTTGAGCGGGCTGATTTTAGATGCTTTGTTAGGTGGAAAGACATTGGTTGTTGATGAATTGGATGCCCGCTTGCATCCTCGTCTTTTACGTGCAATTTGCGAATTGTTTAATTCAAAAGAAAAAAATCCAAACAATGCACAGTTAATTTTTGCATCACATAATACGGATTTATTAAAAACAGGTTTATTTCGTCGAGATCAGATTTGGTTTATTGAGAAAGATAGCTATGGAGCAACAGGTCTTTATTCATTGGTGGAATACCAAGAGGAAGATGGTAAGAAAGTTCGTAACGATGCTTCGTATGAAAAGGATTATTTAAAGGGGCGTTATGGGGCAGTCCCTGTGATTAGGGATTTTGAGGTGCCCTATGGGAAGTGATGATTTGTTTTGGAAACGGAAGCGCGAATTAGAACGAAGTATTAATCAGCGCCGTAAGCGCCCAAGTATTTTGATTATTTGTGAGGGGCAAAAGTAATTATTCTAAAGCTTTCCCGGTAACTTCTTTAAATGTTGTTGTTAAAGGCGATGGATTTAATACAAGATCATTGGTAGAGGTTGCACTTAAAGAAAGAAAAGAGTCTGGTCCTTATGATCAAGTATGGTGTGTATTTGATAGAGATTCATTCAGTAAACAGAACTTTAACGGGGCTATCCAAAAAGCTGAAGCTAAGGGATTGAAAGTTGCTTTTTCTAATGAAGCTTTTGAGCTTTGGTATGTCCTGCATTTTGAGTATTTAACAGCAACCATAACAAGAGCGCGATACAATTCAAAACTTACAGAGTATCTGAAAAGAAAATACAAAAAGAATGATTCAAACATGTATGATGACTTGTTGCTGCGTCAATCTAAAGCAGTGAAACATGCCAAGAAATTATTGAAGCAATACACATCTGATAAAAGTCCGGCAGACAATAAACCCTCTACGACGGTTCATTTGCTTGTTGAAGAGTTGAATAAGTTTGTAAAATAATATGAAAAATGAAAAAAGATAGTCTTTACTTCAATCCGTTGAACCAAGTTTCTGATTTTGTTTTTGATGAGCAGGTTGCAGACGTTTTTGAGGATATGATTAATCGATCTGTTCCTGGATATCGGAATATTATTTCCGGCATTGGGGTTTTGTCGCGGCAATACGCTCAAGAGAATAGTATGTGTTACGATTTGGGGTGTTCGTTGGGGGCATCGACGCTGGTTATGCGGCAATGTATTGATAAATCAGGGGTATCTATTGTTTCTGTGGATAATTCTGAGGCTATGGTTAGGCGTTGTGGTGAGAATATTAAGAAAAATGATGCAGGGATCCCGGTAGAGGTTATTTGTGAGGATATTCAAAATATTAAAATTAAAAATGCTTCGGTGGTGGTTTTGAATTTTGTTTTGCAGTTTATTACTCCGGAGCGGCGTTGCGATTTGTTGAAAAATATTTATGATGGCATGAATGCAAATGGGATATTAATTCTTTCAGAAAAAATTGCTTTTAAGAATTCCGAGGAAAAAAAATTGATGGTAGACACGCATCATGCTTTTAAAAAATTACAGGGGTATAGTGACCTGGAAATTAGTCAAAAACGGACGGCATTGGAAAATGTTCTTATTCCTGAAACATTGAAAGAGCATAAGCAGAGGTTGAGACAAGTAGGATTTTGTGAAGTGTCTCCGTGGTTCCAATGTTTTAATTTTATTTCACTGGTTGCAGTTAAAAAATGATTGATTATTCCTTTTTATACAAAGCTTTCGATAAAATTCCTGCATTAACCTCCTGGAGTAAAGATTTACCACAGTGTGTTCATCAAGCAATCTATGAAGCAAATAATGGAAATCTTCCAGAGTGGTTAAGTGCATTAGAAAAATTACCGAAGATTCAACCTTCTTCAATTGATTTAAAGGCAAGTAGCATTTGTGTTGGGACATTTAATGATTGTGAAAATCAGCAGCGTCAAGAAATTAAGGAATTATTGCAGCAGCTTCGCCCTTGGCGTAAAGGGCCATTTAAAGTTTTTGGTATGGATATTGATACGGAATGGCGATCAGATATGAAGTGGGACCGTTTGAAAGAGCATATTTTTCCATTAAAGGATCGGTTAGTTTTAGATGTGGGCTGCAGCAATGGTTATCACTGTTGGCGTATGGCAGGAGAAGGGGCGAAGTTAGCGATAGGAATAGATCCAACCTTATTGTATGTTTTGCAATATCAGGCGTTACAACATTTTATCCGTTCATCATCCGTTGCGGTGTTGCCTCTAGGGATTGATGCTATGCCGGATTATTTAAATGCATTTGATACGGTTTTTTCCATGGGACTGCTTTATCATCGGCGGGCCCCGTTTGATCATTTGCTGAAGTTAAAGTCTTTTTTGCGCGAGGACGGAGAATTGGTTTTAGAAACATTAGTGATTGATGGAAAACCCGGAGAGGTTTTGTCTCCAACAGGACGGTATGCCAAGATGCCGAATGTATGGTTTTTACCGTCTATTCCGACATTGGAGGCATGGTTGAAGCGATGCCGGTTTTCTAATGTGCGTTTGGTCGATTTAAACCAAACTACGACAGAAGAACAAAGGACAACAGATTGGATGGGGTTTCAATCGTTAGAAACTTTTTTAGACCCTGAGAATCCAAATAAAACCGTTGAAGGCTATCCAGCCCCGAGAAGAGCAATTTTTTTGGCTAATAAATAATATGAATGTTTTGTCGGTGATTTTTGTTCATGAAAAATCCTAAAAGCATGGATATTTTCATGGTGTTGGAATCACCTTGTTGTCAATAAACCTTTGGTTTATTGACTATTTAATTCGAAAAATCTGTTTCAATAATGGTAATGGCAATGCCGATGAAAAGAAGAGGGGCGGCCCAGGCGGAGAGGACAGGGGGGAAAAGGCCTCCTTTGCCAAAAGCAAGGAAGATAGCATTAGCCACATAGAAAACAAACCCTATCCCGAGAGCTAAACCGATGGAGCTGAAAGTCGCGCCTTTGCGGCTTTTGAGCATGAGCGCGAAGGGAAGTCCGAGTAAGACAAGTACAAATGTGCCAAAAGGATGCGCTATTTTTTGATGGAGATCAACACGAAGGTTGTTGATGGCCTTGGTGGCACCACTGCTTGAAAAGCGGTTGATGTAACTGTTAAGTTGACGAATGTTCATAGAGTTTACATTTAACCGGTATTGCAAAAATTCATTAGGAGTCTCTTCGATATCCATCAGTTTTTCTTTGTAAACTTTAATTTTTATGGGGGTACTGATGTCCGTGATTTTGTAGGTTGTGATTTGACATTGGTAAAATTTCCAGGCGATCCCTGTCCATTTTCCTTTTAAGGCGTCGATTTTTTGTTTAATATTTTGATTCTCATCGTATTCAATAATATTAATGCCTTCGAGCTCATTGTTATGAACACTGAATGAATTAATAAAGTAGAGACGGTTTTTGAGTCCGTAAAAGGTGAGATTTTTAATTTTTTCTTTCTTTTTCCGGAGACGGTCGACTTCTAAAATCATATGTTCGTTGCGAATTTTTTTGGTTCTTTCCGTGGCCTGAGGAACGAGGCGTTCATTCACGTAAAACATAATCATAGAAATGATTAAGCCAAGATAAATGGTGGATTTTGTAATTTGCCAAAAATTCTGCCCACATGAACGCATGACGATAATCTCGTTATTATTGCTGAGCCCTGTGAATACAAGCATGATGGAAATAAGACAGGCAAAAGGGGCTGTTTGTATAAAGATAATCGGAAGAAAGGATGTGTAGTATTCTACTAATACTTTAGCCGGAATTTTGCGGTCAATGATTTCATCAAGGGTGCTTGTCAACTCAATGATGATATAGAGAAAACAAAATATAAAAATAGTTGTAATAAATACTTTGAGGATGGAGTTATTAATGTAACGGTCTATGATACGCATTTGTAATTGAGTATGGCGGCGGTTAGTCCGGCAATGATATTAGGAACCCACATGATAAATTCCGGGGGCAGAACATTTTTGATGCTTAAAGCTTCACATCCCAGCGAAATTACATAATACGCTGCCGCGCAAAAAATCGCAAGAACCACATTGGCTGATTTTTCCCGTTGATGTGTAATAACGGCAATGGGAAAACCAAGAAGAATAAATATTAAAGGAGAGAAAGACCATGTAATTTTTCGAAAATATTCTGTCTTGAACCGGTAAGCATCAACAGATTGGTTTTCAAAGGTTCCAATGGCCGTCGTTAACTCTTTAAGGGTCATGCTTTTAGGTTTCTTTTCAATTTTTTTGTCTTTTTTGGATAAATCCAGTGTCATGAAGTAATTTTTAAAATTGAGTTTATAGAAGGTATCAGGGTTTTTTAAATCAGGTTCATCAGAGGATCCGTCCATGAGTTTGAGTTTGATTTGTTTTTTTCCCGGAACAGGCGTAAATTCACCGCGTTTAGCAATGATGGTGCGTGTCGGTTTATCTTTTCGCGGTTGGTAAATAGTGACATTGTAAAGTTTGTTGCCGTCAATTTTATGGATGAACAGGATTTGGTTTTCAAAGGAATTAATAAATAGTCCCGCTTCCAGCATAGCCGTAGGGTTTTTAGCCCCAAGGTTTTTAAGGGTTTTGCGCTGTTCATAATGCGCATAAGGGATGATGCGATCATTAAGGATAAGGGAACAAAGGCTGATGATGATTCCCAGGAGCAGTAAAGGAATGAGTAAACGTCCCAGGTGAACGCCTCCGGCACGTAGGGCAATAATTTCATTGTCTGCCGAAAATCGGCTGAAAGCCAGGATTACGCCGATAAGACACGCAATCGGAATGGTGTAACCCAACAGGACAGGAACCATTAAAGTAAAGACGCGTCCAATGGTCGCTAAACTAACCCCTTTATTAATAACAAGGTTTGTTAATTGGATTAAGTTTCCAAGAAGAAAAACGCATGTTAGGCATAAAAGAGATAAAATAAAAGGAGTAACGCATTCTCGCAAGACATAGGATCGAATAATTTTCATAGGTTGTTTTGGAGGGTTATACGGTAATAGCTAAAGTTAACACGCCAACGGTTTGAGCTCCGGTTTTTTTAAGCATTCGGGAGGCCTCTGAAGTGGTTGCCCCGGTTGTTAATAAATCATCTACGAGAAGGATATTTTTATCATCAATCTCCGTAGAATTTTTTATTCTAAAAGCGTCGAGGATATTTGTCCAGCGTTCTTTTTCTGAGAAGTGGGTTTGGGTTTCAGTATGGTGAATACGTTTTAGACTGTTTGGTGAAAGTGGGATGTCGAAATGCAGGCTAATGAGTTGAGCCAGGAGCAGGGCTTGATTGTATCCGCGTTCTCTTTGACGGGTTGGAAAGAGCGGGATGGGCACAATGCAGTCGAATTGGGCGATATCGAAGTTATGCGTCTTGACAAAATCAATCATTTTTTGCGCGAATGGCCGGCGCAGAGAGGTTTTTTGATTGTATTTAAAGGCATGAATGAGGCGGCGCAGGTGTTCATCATAAAGGCAAGCCCCCCAGGCAAAGTCAAAAAGAGGGGGGTGTTCCGTGCATACAGCGCATTTAACACAGTCAAATTTTCCCCCTAAGTAACGGGAACATTTGGGGCAAAAAGGGGTTGTATTAAATTGGATGGCCCTCAGACAGTTTAAACAAAGAACATCACGCGGATCTTGACTGGAAAGGTGTTTTTTGCAGGAAAGGCAATTAGCAGGATAAATTAGGTCACAAACTCCGTTTAAAAATTTTTTAATCATGGTGTTTATGATATCAAGCTCAGAGGTGTTCGTCAAATTTTGAGGGTTTGACAAAGGGAAGGGGGAGAGATAAAGTAAAGTTTGGATTAATGGAACAGACCATAAAATAGGAGAATTGGCATGAAAAAAATTATTATTCTTTTAAGCGTTTTTGTCATGGTGAGTACTCAGGCATTGGCTTTTTTGTATGAGTTGCCGATATTGACGATGGAAGAGATCACAAAACTTTCGGATAAGGATTTGGTGGAAAAGTATATTGAGGCAAAGATTGAGACTAAGGCTAGTGGGGAATTTCATAGGGCGGCGGGTTTTAGTTCCGCAAAGGATTATGAAAAACGTAAGAAATTATTACGATACCTCTTCAATCTTCGCCTGGAGATGAGTCGGCGTGAAGAAATTGAGTCCGGGACATTAGATGAACTTTTGAATTAGGAATTACCTAAACAAACACCGGGAGTTTGTGTGAAAAGGGTCTAAACAAACTCCCGGTGTTTGTTTGGGTTTTAAAGGGGATTTTAAAGTGAGTACAAAAACTATTACCCAAGATCGAGAACAATTATTAGGCCTTATTATGAAGCATGCCTATTTTCGAGAGAAAATCACACTTTCCTCAGGAAAAGAGAGTGATTATTACATTGATGCCCGAAGGGTTACTTTAAACGCGCAGGGGGCTTATTTATGCGCGCGAATGATTGTGGATATTGTGGGAGATGATGAAATTGATGCCATTGGTGGCCCAACTTTAGGGGCTGATCCTATGATTGGGGCGGTGAGTGTTTTGCGTCTGCAAGCGGGCAAGCCGATTAATACGTTTATTATTCGTAAAGCAGCTAAAGCCCATGGCAGGCAGCAGCAAGTTGAGGGACCTCTTTTAGAAGAGGGAAATCGTGTGGTTTTGATTGATGATGTGGCGACAACCGGAAAGGCTTTTATCCAATCTTTGGATGTTTTGCAGCCTATGAATATTTATGTTCATAAAGCGATTTGTCTTGTTGATCGAGGCGAAGGGGCTAAAGAGGCCGTGGCCGCACGAGGGTGCGCGTTAGTGTCTGTATTTGATATTGGAGAGATTCATAAATAGTGAAACCTCTCATCCTTGCCTCAGGCTCCGCGCAACGCAAGAAGCTCCTTCAATTAATAGGACTTAAATTTTCTGTCCGTCCCAGTAATGCCCGTGAAATTGAAAAGATTCAGACAACATGTTCGGCGTTGGTTAAACACAATGCCCTTTTAAAAGCCAGGGATGTTGCCTCCGGGATGAAGAAAGGCGTCGTGATTGGTGCGGATACGGTTGTTTATATCGGGAAAAAACAAATTATTGGAAAACCGAGAAATTTAAAAGAAGCGCGTAATATTTTGAAGATTCTTTTTAGTCGGCCTCAGTGGATTTATACGGGGGTTGTCATAATTGATGTGGAAACAGGGCAAAAAGTAATGGGTTATGAAAAAACAAAAGTGTTTATGACTCCTTTATCGGATGAAGAGATTGCCGCATATCATAAAAAGGTGAATCCGTTTGATAAGGCGGGAGGATTTGATATTGAAGGGTTTGGTAGTATTTTTATTCGACGGATTGAAGGGTGTTATTCCAATGTTATTGGATTACCTGTTGCGAAATTGTCGGCAATGTTAAAGAAGGTTGGCGTATGTGTGTTATGAAAAAAATTTTGATTGTTTGGGGGATATTTTTTTTAGCAGGCTGCGCGACAGAATACAATTTGGCAACGAAGAAAGAAGAACGCATGCTTTATGGCACGGAAAAGGAAGTAAAAATTGGGAGTAAGATAGCTGAAAAATTTGAGGCAAATTATGAAATTATTGAAGATGTAGATGTCAATGAGCGGGTTCAAAATATTTTAAAAAAGATTGTAGCCGTGTGTGATCGGAAAGATGTCGTGTATTTTATTAAGGTTGTTAATAAAGAGTATGCTAACGCGATCAGTCTTCCCGGGGGATATATTTATATTTTTAAAGGGATTATTGATCGCGTTGAAAATGATGACCAGCTTGCCGGGGTGATCGCCCATGAGGTCGCGCATATTTCAGCGCGTCATGGAATGAAGCGTTTGCAAAATGCCTACGGGGCTCTTTTTCTTCAGATATTGTCAAGTCAAACAGGAGCCGGTAGGGGAGTCAATTTAGCCTTAACATCTCTTTTTATGGAATATTCTCAGGAAGCAGAGTTTGAGGCAGATAAACTCAGTGTTAAATATTTAAAAGCCGCGGGATATGACCCCCGGGGGACATTAGGTTTTTTAGAAAAATTAAAAAAGGAAAAGGAAAAAGCTCCATTGAAGAAATTTAGTTATTGGCGAACCCATCCCCATATTTCTCAAAGAATGGCTGTTGTGAATCAGGAGATTACAGGGAAATTGGAATTTAAGGATTATTTGAACTTAATAGGAAATGACTGATTTTGTATTCATTAAATTTTTATATTTCGCAGATGAGGGCAGTCGAGATGGTTTTAGATCCCGATCACTTGCGTCTGCCCGCTTATGGAATAAGGTCAGGATCATTTTAATAGGATTTATTGTGACAACGGTTCTTTCTTGTCAAAAAGATACCCAAACAAAAAATCAGGTTTGTTTTGAGGGTCAATGTATTGAGGTTGAACTCGCGCGGACGCCTGAAGAACAGGCAAAAGGGTTACAGTTTAGAACATCTCTTGAATCAAATGGTGGTATGCTTTTTATTTTTTCCGAGAGCCGTCGATATAGTTTTTGGATGAAAGATACTCTTATTCCTTTAGACATGGTTTGGATTAGCCGTTCTAAAAAAGTGGTTGATATTACGCGCAATGTGTCTCCTTGTAAAACAACTCCCTGCCCCACATATTCTCCTTCTTCAAATGTGCTTTATGTCTTAGAAGTGAATGCCGGCTACACAGAGAAATTAGGTATTCAGGTTGGTGATCAGGCAGGATTTGATATATAGCATCTTGTCGGTTTCATTTTATTTTTATATTGGACAAGTCCCGGGCCAGAGCGAGGCTTAACTTGTTGGCCGGTACATGTGGGTGCTTTGTCCCAGAAAGCTTTCAGCGCATTCCATGATTGTTTCTGATAACGTTGGATGAGGATGAATGGTCAGTTTAAGATCTTTGGCAACAGCACCCATTTCTATCGCGACAACGCCCTCGGTGATCATCTCACCAGCTCCGGGACCGGCCATAGCAACACCCAAGAT
>CAZIRV010000084.1:0-9940 GCA_964541845.1 uncultured Planctomycetales bacterium | reverse complement strand
CGTCTTTGCCCTGAAACTGATAAGCCATGAAGCCGTTCTAAAAGCAATTTTTCAGAGGACACTATGTATTCCTACAACACTTCTAAAAATTCCATCCTCAACTTCCGTCATTATTTCTTCTGTTTCTGAAACATCTTTAATACTCTTCAAAATTTTTCCCTGATTCGTACGTGTGATACTAAAACCGCGTTTCATTGTATTAACCGGGTGCACAATATCGATGATCTTTTGATAATTTTTTAACTTTATTTTTTCATATTCTATACGACGCTTAATTCTCTGTGATAACTGCTCTTTCTCAGCCGTTAGCCCTCTCCGGGAGTCTCTTAATAAAGCAACCGGCCGGCTTTTCATAAACTCCTCAACCCGAATCACATGTTCATTATGATCTTTAAGAAACCGTCCTGTCTCCCTTTGCAAACTCAACGCGGTATTCTTAAGTCGCTGCTTCTGTTCATAAACCCGTTCTTTTGCCCTCTCAATAATTTTGGCTATCTTTTCTTCTATATCCGTTAAAAACCCTTCCACCCGATTAACTAAAAACTGCGCAATAGCGGTCGGTGTTTTAGCGTAGGTATGCGCCGCCATATCCGTAATTCCCATATTAATCTCATGCCCGATACCGCTTAACACAGGAATACTGGAAGCCGCGATTCTTTCAGCAATCCGTTGACTGTCAAAACAGGCTAAATCCGCAATCGATCCTCCCCCACGCGTAATAACAATAACATCTAAATTCTTTATTCTCTCCAACGCATCTAACGCCTTGCACACATCTTTTTCTGTCCTGGCTCCCTGCATTAATGTATTGCGTAAATGAATCCTAAATCCAAAACCGCTGCGTTCTAACTCTGAATAAAAATCATTATACGCCGCGGAATCGTCCGACGTAATCAATCCAACCCTTAAAGGAACCGCCGGTAATTCTAACTGTTTATTCTTATCTAAAACACCTTTCTTCTTTAGTTGTATGATAAGCTTCTGTTTTTCCTGAGCCAGTTTTCCTAAAGTATATATAGGATCAATGCTTTCAACAATAAGACGCACCGCTCCATGTGGCGCGTAGAAATCCACCCTGCAAGCGAACCTTACTTCAATATCATCTTTCAACGCAAAGACATTCTCACTGCGTTTCAAAATATTCTCAATAACAGATTTTCGATTAGCAAAAATTACCAATCCAATACGAGCAATAATTTTTTTAACATCAGGATCTTTTTCGACGAGTTCAAAAAAAATATGTGCCTTGGATCGATTACGGTTATATCCCTGAATTTCTCCACAGATCCAAACTATCTCTGGAAAACTTCCATTAAGAACATCCTTAATCCAATTATTTAACTCAGAAACTTTAAGAGAGTCTTCAGCCATAGACATAATGAAAAGAGAAACGTAGGATGTTTCCCTAATTTTCCTTCATCTGATAATATAAACCTACCTGCGCCATCGTAATATAAGGAATAATAAAAACCATTAAACACATTTGAAAAATCCTTCCTACATTTAATCCATTAAAACGTAATGCTCCCATAGCGTTTGGAATAAACAAAAAACAGGCTGTCACTAAAGAAAATAAAAAGACTTTTAAAAAATGCCCCCGTACCAAATCCGCACTCCGCTTAAAGGCCTCCACAAATATTTTATTCTCTAAAATAACCAGTAAATCCGCGAAAATGAATATTGTGCCAAAATAGGCTCCAGGGACCACAAAAAATAAAATTCCTGAAACCACCACCACAAGAAAAGCAATCGATACCGTTACGTAATTCCAATACTTTCCCTTTACAATCACAAAAACCTTATTCAAATCTATTTCTTTTCCCTGATAAATTTCCGATGCCACGTAAACCAGGGCAATAGAAACAAAAGCGGAAACAAACATATTCATTAAAAATAACAATCCCGGAGACTGAGACGGTAAATTCTGAAAAACCACCTGTCCAAACTCAATAATAATCGTGTAAATCAATCCAAGACTCATTAAAAGAGACAACGATTCCTTATACAACCTAAAGGCTTCCTGAAAAATTTTTTTAATATTTAATATTTCTTCGTTCATAAGAAACAATCTCTCCTTCTTTATTTTTTTAAGGGTTCAGCCAGAAATAACACCAGTTACATTAAACAATTGTACTGTTTTAATTCTTTTATTTCTCGTTGAATCGTCGAAAAAAACAGAATTAATTCTGGTAATTATTTAATGTAATAGGTATAACTTGACATCTTTTATTCATAAAATTCACAACCTCATCATCTAAAATCACATGTTCCTTACGAATAGGACGCCTAAGCACCAGCCCTTCGAAATCTGTACACCGACTTAACGCCACATAAAGTTGTCCATGCGCAAAAGTACCGTTGCCAACATCCAGAATAACCTTTGGAAATGTCTTTCCCTGACTTTTGTGAATCGTCACGGCCCAGGCCAACCTTAATGGATACTGCGTAAAAGACCCCACACTTTCAGAATCCAGCATCAACGTCTCTTCATTAAAAAAGAACCGAAAAACTTCCCATGTAAAGACCTTAACATCCACCACTTCCCCATTAGCGAGTTCCACTTTAATAGCATTGCTCGTATCATGACCCCCGTCTAAAGAAACCACTTTTCCTATACTCCCATTAAACCACCGTCCGGCCTGATCATTATTCAATAACATCACCTGTGCGCCTAATTTTAGTCCCAAATCCTGTTTCGTCGGCAAATCACGCTCCCGGAAATTTCCGGAAACATCCCCCTGAAATATACACTCCTCTTGTTTTAAATCCTTTAACCGCGATTGATTAACTCGATCCGCCATCGCGTTAGTGGTTGTTAAATGAATAAAAAAATCTTCTCTGGCTGGTTTGAAATCAGGAAAACACCTCTGATTTAATAATTTCAAATGGACATCTTTAACAGAATTATTGCGAATTTTATTTAAAAGTTTAATAAAATACTCATCTGTCTGACGGTAGACCTTTTCCAGCTCCACCAATTCCATTTCTAATTCCTGAAATGAATTGGCCGAAAAAAAATAAGGAGTCTTATAAATCCCGTTGTCATGTTTTTCAGCCAGAAATATTTTGTGTTCATGCCGGGTTACCACTGGGGGAAGTTGATAAAGATCCCCAAAAAAAATCATCTGAATTCCGCCAAATGGTAATTCATGGTTCCGTCCATGCAAACGTAAAAACACATCCACACAATCCAGGAGATCTGCCCGCACCATCGAAATCTCGTCAATCACAAGCGCGTCAATTTTCTCATAAAGTTTTCTTCTGGATTTACGAACTTTAATAAAAGCTACTGTATCCGGAGTGACATCCGGCTTGAATTGAAAAAAAGAATGAATCGTCTGCCCTTTAACATTAATAGCGGCTACCCCTGTTGGGGCTAAAACAACCGCGTTTTTTAACGCGTGCGCGCGGAAATACTCTAAAAGAGTAGACTTTCCCGTCCCGGCCTTGCCTGTAATAAAAATATTCCTTCGACTATTTTCCAAAAGATCATAGGCTTGCGTAAACTGACTATTAAATTCTATTTCTTTCATGGGAGAGGAGTAAGGGAACACTAACTAAGGATCGGCTCAAAAATAACTTGAAGGCTTATGATTGAACCCTCCTCAATGGAGTTCAAATTAATACCAATTACGTTAAATAATTGCTCTATTTTTAGCTCTGCTATTCTCGTTAAAGCATCGAGAAAAGCAAAATAGGTTTTGGTCGTTATTTAACCTAATTGGTATAACCTGAAAATTATTTTTGAACGATTCCTAAGTTCTAAGTCATGTTTTTGATAATCGTCCCCTTATTATTTTTATTTATCTTTATTCAATACTTGCCAAAGATTATCTCCTGTATTTTGAATGTCCTCTCCCAAGCCACGAATTGTCTCACAACCACTTAACGCGGAAATTAACAAAACCCCAACAAAAAACAACATTAATTTTTTCATAAATTTTTCCTTTCTTGGTTATGTTATACAAATTCCACCTAAATTACTCTTTCATTCCCCCCATCAATCGGTATCTGAGCTCCTGTTGTCTTGGCAAATACCGGGCCTGCCATCACACACACTAAGTCCGCCACATCCAAAGAGGTAATTTCAACTTTCAATATATTATTTGTTTTATACTCTTCAACACTCATCCCGTAATGCCTGGCTCTGCTCTCTAAAACTCGTGAGGTCCAAATGGCTGTATCAAAAATTTGATTTGGATGGACAACGTTGACACGAATACCGGAGCCCCCCAATTCCAAAGCCGCCACACGTGCTAACTGAGTCAGTCCCGCCTTAGCAACAGAATAAGCTGAAGCTCCCGGGCCAGGTGCCGGAACATTTTTTGATGCTACAATAACAATTGCCGCGTCAATGCCTAAAAAAAGATAGGGGATACATACCTGTAGAAACCGCTGGTGGCTCGACAAATTGATATCTATACTCCGCTCCCATATTTCCGCGTCCATATCCACAATTTCTCCCCCTACGGGAAATATTCCTGCGTTACTCACTAAAATATCAATGCCTCCAAACATACGCACACCCTTTTGAATACAATTTTTAATTTGAGTTACGTCTGTCACATCACAAACTAGTCCTAAAATACCTTTTTTCATAAAAATTCCTGTTACATCCGAATTAATATCTAACGCAACTACTGATGCCCCTTGTGCATACAGACGTTCCACACACGCTCTGCCAATACCGCTGGCCGCACCGGTTACCACCGCTACTTTCCCCTGTAATACGGGAACATTCTCACCCTTTTTAAGCTTAGCCTGCTCCAACTCCCAGTATTCAATTTCAAAAATATCTTTTTCCGGAAGAGCATCCCATCTGCCAAGATTTTCTGCCTGCTGAATCGCTTTAATCGTATGTTCTGTAATATCTTTAACAATATTCATTTCTTTAACCGTGCATCCAAAAACTAATATTCCTTTTTTAAGCCATACTGCCCATCGAGGAGCTTTATCCAGACACGTTAACGTTCCACCCGTATTTTTTTCAAAATAATCCTGATAATTTTTAGCAAAATTTTTCATGCTTTTAACAACATCCTTGTCAATAATGGCCGCTGTCCTTTTCGTTCTAATCACATGATCAGGTGTTAAAGGTCCCCGTGTCGCCAATGATGGCACATCAGAAAGGCCTGAAAAATATTTTTGAGAAGACTCATCAATAAATCGCGCGAACATTGCCGAGCCTTTCAACTCAGAAACCGCGTGTCGCATGCGTGCTATGTTTAAATGATCTTCATCGGACAGAGGCCCGGACACTCCATGTCGTGTCCCTACAAGCGACCGGTCCCGACGATCGGATGAATCCTCAATCGGGATCCCGACCAAGGCGTCGGGACCGGTCTCCCCGACGAGATAATCCTCTGCCTGCGTTACCATCATAATCATCTTTTCATAACTCTTTTTAGGATCATCATCAAAAGTAAAGACGCCATGATTTAACAAAATCATGCCTTCACATTTTGCCCAATCCGTGTCTTTAGTCATTTCATAAATCGTCTTTGCTAAAATAAATCCGGGCATCACATAAGGAACAATAATAACATGCGCTCCATAGATTTCTTTAATACGCGTTTTCCCATCAGGGGTGTTAGTAATCGTCACAACGGCATCCGCATGGGTATGCTCAACAAATTTAAACGGAATAATAGCGTGTAAAATAGCTTCCACAGAAGGATTTGGAGCGAAAGGATTTGTCATGGCTGAACGTTGTTCTTTAACCATGTCCATATCACTTAACCGGTCCAACTCTGCCATACGTTTTAAGACATCAAGTTTAACAGATGCAAAACCTTCGGGTTCAATGGTCTTTAAATCCCATCCACTCCCTTTAACGTACAGCAACTTCCGGGCATCCCCGAATAAATCCCGTTCCTCTAATTTAACAGAAGTATTCCCCCCCCCATGAAGAACTAAATCCGCATTTTCACCTAAAAGACGTGATGTGTAGACTCTTAACTTTAAGAGATCTCCTCGACACTTTGCAGCAACACTTTCATTCCATAAATTTTTCACAATTCTTCCATCTTTTCTTTCCTTTGTTTATTGCGCATAAGAATACGAAACTTTCCTAGAATCGACTCCAAAACAGTACTCCATTCAACCTGATAAATTTCATCAAAATAAATAGTGTCATGAACCTGCTTACCCTCAACCGAAACCAATTTAACTCCTGTATCAAATTGTTGATTTTCATTCTCCCTGGATTTGTCTCCCTGAACGTAATCACACCATTTTACTTCCCCCTCCATGTGAATTTGTTCTTTATCTCCGGGGAGAAAAACCTCTAAATCAAGAAAAGAGCCCTTCTCCAATTTTTTTCTGGACACAAAACATAACCCCTCACTACTCACGTTTCGACTAAGGGCTAAATATTTTCGGGAAGAGGATATTCTTTTAATATTGTCAGATACCTGAAACTTCATTTTCGTCTCCATCTGATAACTAAAGTTAAAACGAATGTTCCTCTCTACCTCATAACGTTTTTGCTTTCTCTGTTCATTATGCCTCTTCATGGGTTCCTCTGCTCTATATTATTCCCTCATCCGAAAAACTATAATACACATTATTTCCGATAATAATATGGTCTAACACCATCACTTGCATAATTTTCCCCGCCTCAACTAATTTTTCGGTAAAACTTTTATCTTCCTTACTCGGATCACTGTTTCCTGAAGGGTGATTATGCAAACAAATAATCGCGACCGCAAAATGCTGCAAAGCCTTTTGAAAGATTTCTCTTATAATAGGAGCCGCCTGATTAACAGTCCCTTCATGTTCATCAACAATCTCAATAATTCTATTCCTCGAGTCTAAAAGAACAACCTTAAAAATTTCTTTTTTTAAATCCCTCATACGAGGCATCAAGACATCAACCATGTCCCTCGAAGATGTGACTGTCAGCCCCTCTTTTTTCACTTCTTCTTCCCGAAACCTCCGCCCTATTTCAATAGCCGCCTTAATCTGCGCGAGCTTAGCCGTGCCCAAACCTTTAAAGTCCCTCCAACGCCCACTATCCGTATGACTCATATTTCTAAACGTCTTAAAACGTTCCAGAATATGTCGGGCCAAATCAATAGCACTATTACCCCGCGTTCCCGTCCTTAATAAAATAGCTAATAATTCTGAGTTGCTTAATGTATGTTCCCCATTTTTTAAAAGCTTTTCCCGTGGGCGATCCTCCCGCGGCCAAAAATTAATAGATTTACTTTTTCCATCACATTTTTCCATACTTCCCCCTTCAGGGGAAATCAAGTTATGTTCAGGGGATGAACAATTTTATACATTAAACCGAAAATGAACGACATCACCATCCTGAACTTCATATTCCTTACCTTCCAGACGGACTAATCCTTTTTCCTGAAGATCTCTATAAGAACCCAATTTTACAAAATCATCATATCCATAAATTTCTGCCCGAATGAATCCACGCTCAATATCCGTATGAATTTTACCTGCTGCCTTAGGAGCTTTTGTTCCTCGAGAAACAAGCCAGGCACGCGTCTCTTTTTCTCCGGAAGTAAAAAAACAAACCAGATTCAATAACTCCTGACCGGCCTGCGCCAGTGTCGCCAGTCCTGATTGCGTAATCCCAGCGGCTTCATAATATTCACTCCTATCTTCATTCGGCAATTGAACAATTTCAGCTTCTATTTTCGCGCACATAACCACAACCCTTGAATTTTCTTTTTGAGCCCGTTTTTTCAAAATCTCAATAAGTTCCGGCGCAGTATTTTCCTCATCAGTATTGGCCACATACAATAATGGTTTTGCGGTTAAAAATTGAAACTCATCAATAATTTCCTGAGGAACATCCTGCATCCGTACGGAAACTCCTTCATTAAGCTGCTCAACAACACCCTCTAAAATATTAAATTTTGCAATAGCAACTTTATCACCACTTTTTGCGATCTTCTTCAAACGTTCCATGGCCTTTTCTGCTTGTTGGATATCCGACAAAAGAAGCTCTGTTTCAATAACATCTGCCGCCCCCCCCGGGTTTAAATCTCCCATCACATTAACCACATCGTCATCATGAAAACAGCGTACCACATGAACAATAGCCTCCACCGCGCGAATATGTGAAAGAAATTTGTTGCCCAAACCTTCTCCCTGACTGGCTCCTTTTACTAATCCTGCAATATCCACAAAACGAAGCCCTGCCGGAATAGATTTTTGACTATCATTTTTTTCAACCAATACCTCCAAACGCGGGTCCGGCAAAGGAACAATCCCAACATTTGGTTCAATCGTTGTAAAAGGAAAATTTTCCGCGGCCGCACCAGCCCCCGTCAAAACATTAAACAATGTCGATTTTCCAACATTAGGCAATCCAACAATTCCAATTTCCATAAATCCCCCTTACATACCCTCACCTCTCTGCCTGCGGCAGAGTCCTCTCCCGAAAGGAAAGGGAATCACTACTCTTTTAAACCAAATCGATTCAAGCGACGAATTGGCTCTGTTTTTCTCAGTTCCGGAGACCGTGTCAAACCTGATTTAATTTCGGTTGCCAGCCCTCCCATTCTTTTTTGATCTATTTCGGCCTTACTCCTTGCCATGATCCGATTCTGCATTACCCTTCTATCTCTTAAATAAGTAGCATTTTTCTTAATCGCATAGTTTTGATCCGTAACTAATCGTTTTATATCAATATTAATCAAACCTGCCACTTCACCAATAAACTCATGATTAGATTCAAACCTCTTTTCAACCGAGTGTCTCATATTTTCTAAATTATATTGCGCCTGTTGCTCCATATTTTTTTGTTTATACTCTAAATCCCGATTTTTTTCTCTTAGTTGGTTAGAAAACGGCCTAAAATTTTTCTTTAAACTTACAATTTTTTCTTTTATCTTACGCATAGACTTCTTATGCTGATATTTCCAATACTGCTGCTCTGCATCCATATCCTCAAATAACATACGCTGCTCCGCGTCTAACTCCTGATAAAGAAAAATCAAATCCCTTAAATCATTCGCTGTTACCTCCACAAGTTGTTCAACCATAGATTTAAGTTTACTATTAATTTTTTTATGACTTTTTTCAAAGTCTACCTCCCGAACGTATGACTGATCCATTTGATATTGATATTCACCTTTAAGTGTATTAATTAATTTTACGATATCTTTGATGCCATCATTCTCAAGATTGCCTATTTCATTTAAATTGTTTTCAATAACATCCACATTTTTTTCAATACAATGTTCTAAATCACCACAATCCTCCATCACAATGCTGTCCTCTTCTCTACCATCTATAACTTTCTGCAAATTTTCCAACGTTAGCTCTAACTTTGATTGATCCGACCTCTCTCCTAAAGAAGACAACAATTCATTCTTTAATGCCTGATATTTTGTATCACGTAATACAGGATCAGTTTCTTGCTGTAAATCTAACAAACTCTTCCTCCATTTATCAAACTTTGGAAATTTCTGATTAAATCGTTTTTTTTCCTGATTAATCACCCTGGCATATTGTACAGCATCATCCTCTGTATCCTGTATCATGTTCATTAAATTTTGTAAAATCTCCTGTCTATTTTCCACAAGTTTAACTCTTTCATCCTCAATTTCCTTATATTTTTTCTGAAGTCGCGCAAGTCGTTGTCCTGACTGATATTTAAACGTCCTCATTTCTTTCGTAACTACTAAATCATCCGGATTCTCTTTTTGAAACGCTTTCTTTGATAACCCTGCAAAATCAACTAACTGTCCAATGGGACTTAACTTCCCATTCTGTACGGCGTGCCTGTCGTAAGCAGCAACGCCTACCGCTACAAACAGAACAAGCAAAAGCATTATTGTCTTATCAGCCATTAACGCACTCCTTATACCAATTCCATTAAATAAGTACTCATTTAAAAAGCTTCCTTACTCGTAAAAACGTCGAGATAAGGAATCGTTCAAAAATAACCTCAACAATCATGACATAGGTGTTG
>CAZIRV010000083.1:0-10042 GCA_964541845.1 uncultured Planctomycetales bacterium | reverse complement strand
CAGGAACGGTTATGGACAAAAGTAAAAAAATTATTGTTACGGGTGGTGCTGGCTTTATTGGCTCGCACACGGCTGTTGAACTATTTAATGCCGGATATACGCCCATTATTATTGATGATTTTTCCAATGCGGAAGAAAAAGTTATTGAAGGCATTAACATCATTATTAAAAAAGACATTACCTTCTATAAAGGGGATTGTAATGATGAACATTTTTTAGAAGAAATTTTTAATAAAGAAAAAGGTGTTTCCGGAGCCATACATTTTGCCGCTTTTAAAGCCGTTGGAGAATCTATAGAAGAACCTATTAAATATTACCAAAATAATATAGGGTCTTTACTATCCTTTCTGAAGGTTATGCGCAACCATGCTGTCGCTCATTTTGTATTTTCTTCATCCGCTACGGTTTATGGCCAGCCGAATTCTTTACCAGCCACGGAACAAACACCCAAACAACCTTCGGAATCTCCTTATGGAAACACAAAACAAATCTGTGAAGAAATTATTGAAGATGTTGTCACAAGTCAGGCCCTGATCAAAGCCGTGGCCTTACGTTATTTTAATCCTGTTGGAGCCCATCCATCCGGACTTATTGGGGAACTTCCTCGAGGAATTCCGAATAATCTGATCCCTTTTATCACACAAACCGCTGCGGGTCTTCGTGAGAAAATTACAGTTTTTGGTGATGATTATAACACTCCGGACGGCACCTGCGTCCGCGATTACATTCATGTTGTTGATTTAGCTAGAGCACATGTTAAGACGCTTGATTATCTTCACGAACAATCAAAACAATCCCTTTTTGATATTTTTAATATTGGGACAGGAAACGGGAACACCGTGATGGAGGTTATTACAACATTTGAGAAAATAAATAATCTAAAATTAAATTACATTATGGGGCAACGACGGCAGGGAGATGTGGAGTCTCTTTATGCCAGTGCCGATAAAGCTGAAAACATATTAAAATGGAAGGCGGAATTATCTTTGGAACAAGCCTTAAAAGATGCCTGGAATTGGCAGAGAGGACTTTAAACATGAAAAAAATTCTCCTTACAGGTGTTGCAGGTTTCATTGCTTCAAAAACCGCGGAATTTCTTATTCAAAAAAAATATCATGTGATTGGTGTCGACAATATGAATGATTATTACGATGTTCGTTTAAAAAATTATCGTCTTAAAAATTTAAAAAAATCAGATAGTTTTACCTTTCACAAAATGGACATTGAAGATCGCGTGGCCTTACAGCGGCTTTTTAAAAAATATAAATTTGAGGCCGTTATTAACTTAGCCGCGCGTGCTGGTGTTCGCTACAGTATAGTTAACCCTTACGTCTATTTTACGACTAACGCTAATGGAACGCTTAACTTGCTTGAGCTTTGTAAGGATCATAAAATCAAAAAATTTGTTTTGGCCTCAACGTCATCATTATATGCCGGACAAAAAATGCCATTTACTGAAGAGTTGCCAGTTAATACACCGATTTCATCTTATGCCGCCAGTAAAAAAGCGGCTGAGGCAACGTGTTATACTTATCATTATCTTTATGATATTGATGTCACCATCGTGCGTTATTTTACTGTCTATGGACCTGCCGGCCGTCCTGATATGTGCCTATTTAGATTTATTAACTGGATTGACGCGGGCAAACCCATTGAGCTTTTCGGAGATGGGAATCAAAGCCGTGATTTCACCTATGTTGATGATATTGCCAGTGGTACGGTTAAAGCTTTGAAAAAAGTGGGCTTCAAAACCATTAACCTTGGAGGTGGGCATAATCCTTACAAACTCAGTTATCTTATTCAGCTGATTGAAGAAAATTTAGGGAAAAAGGCGACGTTTAAACGCTTTCCATTTCCAAAAACCGATATGAAAGCCACTTGGGCTGATATTAGTCAAGCTGAGAAAATTCTCAAATGGAAACCTAAAATCGGACTGGAAGACGGGGTTTACAAAACCGTTGAGTGGTATCGAGAAAATAAAAATTGGGTAAAAAATATTAAGCTATAAACTCTCCAATAATTTGAACTTCACGCACTAAATCCAAATTAAATTTTTTTTTAACAACCTCTGCCATTGTGTTAGCAAGGGTATAAACATCCTGCGCAGAACAACTTTTTGACTTTACGATAATATTAGCATGTTTATCAAAAACAGAGGCTCCTCCGCATTTTAATTTTTTAGCACCAGCCTGTTCTAAAAACCATCCGGCAGCCTGTCGCTTTTCGGCATTAGAAGTAGGCTCGATGTTACGGAAAAAACTTCCCGCACAAGGACTAGTTTGTAAATCAGGATGCTTTTCTTGACGCAAAGAAAGAATATCCGCGCGTTCCTTAAAAAGTTTTTGTTTATCAGAAAAGGTTAAAGAAAATTGGGCAGAAATAAGGATATCATGTGTTTTTTTTAAAATTGAGTTACGATAACTAAAATTTAAATCTCCTGGATGGACTATTTTTTGTTCGCCTTTTTGTGTGAGTAACGTAGCTTCGGTTAGAACATCACCAATTTGTTTTCCAAAGGCCCCCGCATTACCGGCCACGGCGCCCCCGACAGTTCCCGGAATGCCGCTCGTATAATTTAATCCTTCAAGGCCATTTTCTGCGGCAAATTGTGCTAAGCAATCTAATTGCGTACTTCCGGAAACAATCAAATCAGTCTTTTCTTTTTCAATCAAAGGCGTATTACTAAAAAAACGAATAACGTAACAATTAAGCCCTTTATCAGAAATAAGTAAATTGGAACCTCCGCCAATAAGAATAAACGGGAGATCATCCTGATGGCATTGCGCTACGGCTTCACAAAGCTCTTCAGGAGTTTGGCAAAAGATGAGACCTTGGCAGGGTCCGCCCAATTGAAAAGTGGTGTATTGAGAAAGCTTAATATTGGATTCAATGGATAGATTCAATTTTGTTCTTCACTTAAAGCTAAGAGGAATAAATAGGCCCCAACACGATTAAACCATTGAAGGATAGTTTTATTGATTATTTCATTATATTCAAAAAGTTCTGTTACTTTACGCTCACAACGACGAACAACGGTTCGGGTTTGATGAAGATACGCGGAAGCTAAATTTTCACCGGGAATGACAAATGTTGTTGGCGATTTTGTTGTAATCCTTAAGGCCTCAATTTCTTTGAGTAACATATTTAACATTGGTTCATCAATACGAGAGGGGAGAGTTGTTAATTTTTTTTTTGTAGTGGCTAATTCTGAAGAAACTATAATTAATTTTTTCTGAAGTGAAAAAATTTTTTGTTGAATTTCTTTGTTTTGAATATGACACCGTGCAATACCCAGAATGCTATTTAACTCATCAATGTCCCCTAAGACATCAATGCGTAACGAAGTCCGGGACACCTTTTCTCCGGAATATAAATCTGATTTATTAACGGATGTTTTTGTTTCCATATTATTTCTGAGAATAGGCATCATTGCCCATGACTAAAGCCAATTCCGCTTTTTTCAGTTCTTTTCCAAAATAGGCGATGTGGTCTTTATTGGTAAACCACTCAGCATTATACTCTTTTTCATACGCAAAAATTGTGTGATAAAGATCTTGGGCCTTCTGTCCCTGAAATATTTTGATAATGAGGTGTTTTTTATCGCAAACAGCCACTTCAATTTTACTGATTTTAAAATTAGGTTTAATGAGAACATAATACCCTGTCGGTTCTATTTGAAAATCTTTATAACTATCATAAGAAGGGCAAAAAATTGTTTCACAATTCTCGATTTTTTGTTGAGGTTTGAAATGTATCTTGTTTTTCATCATGTACGGTGTGGCTACAAGCTTTACAGCTCACCCAGCCGGAATCTCCATTTTCATAATATTCTTTTTTCCAAATTGGCAAACGTGATTTAATTTCATCAATAATATAACGACAGGCCTTAAACGCATGGTCACGATGAGCCGCACTAACACCGACCCAAACCGCCATTTCACTGATCGGCAATTTTCCTACACGATGAAAGCATTTAGCATTGAGAATATCAAATTTACTTAGAACCTCTTTTAATACTTTTTGTCCTTCTTTTTTACAAAGAATAGCAAAAGCCTCATATTCCAAAGCTGAAACTTTTTTTCCTTCATTATGATTACGGACCAACCCCTCAAAAGATACAAAAGCACCCGCTTCCTCAGAAGATAAGCCTTTTTTAAGATTCATATTTTCTAATGGCGTAGAAGAGAGTTGAAACATATTAAATTAACCAAACAAACACCCGGTGTTTGTTTGGGTTTTTGAAATTTTAGTACAATAAAATATTTTAATACGTAATTTTAACGGCACCACTCTTAATGACACACTGACAGCTTAAGCGGTTATTTTTATCCATGCCTAAATCAAGTTCTTCTTCATTAAGCGCGCCTAAATTCTCACAGCCTTCCAGAACCTCGACTTGACATGTTCCACAAACACCTGAATTGCAACTAAATGGAATCCCAGCATTTTCACAAACAGCATCAATTCGAGTGCCATCAGTTATTTCGAATTCTTCATTATCTATAATAAGTTTAGCCATTTTTATACCTCCGGCAGTGCGAATACAATATTTTTTTCCGGATTTTCAAAAGTATGCACTCTGGAATCCGGATAATGTTTTTTAATACGTTTAACCAATTCATCAACAATCAGTCTTGGAACCGAAGCTCCGGAACTAAGCCCTACTTTATGTTTTCCTTCAAGGGCGCGTATATCTAACTCTTGTGCTGTATCGACTATGAAACTATCAATGCCAACCTTAGCACTGGTTTCTCTTAAGCGATTACTATTTGAACTGTTAGGGGAACCGCAAATGATAATCACGTCACATATCGCTGTAAGGTCTTTAATCGCGTCCTGTCGATTTTGCGTGGCATAACATAAGTCAGAACGCGGGGGAGCAATAAGATTTGGAAATTTTTGCTTTAACTTTTCAATCATCTGCGTTGTATCATCCACAGAAAGGGTCGTCTGTGTTAAAAACGCGACAGGGGCATTTGGATCAATCGTAAGGGTATCAATATCTTTTTCGTTCTCAACGATATGTAATAGATCCGGTTTAACATATCCGGCGGTCCCAATAAGCTCCTGATGACCTTTATGTCCAATTAAAATGGTCGCGTAGTGATTTTCAGAAAATTTAAGAGCTTCATTATGCACCTTTGTCACCAAAGGGCATGTTGCGTCTGTAAATTTCAGGTTTCGCTTTTGAGCCTTTCTTATAACAGAAGGGGGAACTCCATGTGCGCTAAAGATAATCCTTTTTTTTTCAGGAACATCAGCAACGTCTTCAACAAATATCACACCTTGCTTTCGAAAATCATTGACCACATAAGTATTATGAACAATTTCATGATACACATATAACGGCGCGCCATATTTTTCAAACGCGTTACGAACAATATCAACCGCGAAGGCCACACCGGCACAAAATCCCTGAGTTTTCGCTAAATAAATATCCATTGATTTATCCCTATCCCTTCATTAAAATAATTAGAATTATATCATGAATGATAATAGCACAGTGCAAAAATTTGCGATATTTATACCAACTCCATTAAATAATTGCTCTATTTTTAAGGTTGCTGTGTCTCGTTGAAGCGTCGAGACAAGCAAAATGAATTTTGGTCATTATTTAATGGAATTGGTATTAGTCGCTCTTTTTCGGTGAGCCCAACCCATGTTCTGTGTTGCAGAACTTCTGCTCTGTGCTATAAATAGTAAATTTTATAAAATGAAACTAAAAAATCGTCGCAATACACCCACTATTAAAATTGGAACTATCCTCGTTGGCTCAGAACATTCGGTTGTGATTCAGTCCATGACGGATACACCTACTGCGGATATAGAAGCCACTTTTAATCAAACTTGTACCCTTATTGAAGCCGGTTCGGAAATGGTACGTTGGACCATCAATAATGATGAAGCTGCTCAAGCTGTTCCGGAGATTATACAACGTTTGCGCAATAAAGGATACGAAACCCCAATTATTGGCGATTTTCATTTTAATGGGCATACTTTATTAAACAAACATCCGGAATGCGCGCGATTATTAGGAAAATATCGTATTAATCCTGGAAATGTAGGCAAAGGAGCGCAGCATAACGATAATTTCGCGCAAATTATAAAAATTGCTGTTGATAACGATAAGCCTGTCCGTATTGGCGTAAATTATGGTTCGTTGGATCAAGAGATGTTCACCTGCTTAATGGATGAAAACGCAAAGCAAGATAAGCCTAAAGATGCACAGGAAGTGATCTATGCAGCCATGATTCAGAGTGCCTTAACCAGTACTGGCTATGCCCAAAAATTAGGGCTTTCGAAAGATAAAATTGTTTTAAGTGTTAAAATGTCTGTTTTACAGGATATGGTCGAGGTTTATACCCAATTGGCTCGACAATGCGATTATGCCCTTCATCTTGGGCTGACAGAAGCGGGAGGAGATGTTCAGGGAATATCATCAAGTTCCGCGGCATTAAGTATTCTTTTACAACAAGGTATTGGCGATACCATCCGTGTGTCTTTAACACCTCAACCTAACGTCAGTCGAACACGAGAAGTGGAAGTTTGTAAGGCATTATTGCAGTCAATGGGGTTGCGTTATTTCGCTCCACGCGTCACAAGCTGTCCGGGATGTGGACGCACCAGCAGTGATTATTTTCAATATCTGGCTCGTGATATTAATACTACTATTCAAAATAATATACCGATTTGGCGAAAGCAATATCCTGGCGTTGAAAAATTGGTTATCGCCGTAATGGGCTGTGTTGTTAATGGGCCGGGGGAAAGCCTGCACGCGGATATCGGAATCAGCCTTCCCGGAGCCAGTGAACAACCCATCGCTCCGGTTTATGCCAATGGCGCGCGCATCGCGACACTTAAAGGCGCACGCATTAAAGAAGAGTTTATCAGCATACTTGAAAAGTATTTAGAAACCCGCTTCAAAAATATTCCTACGGAGGGTTCCTAGTTGCCTTGCTCAGATAGTTCATCTGGTATTGTTATGCGTCTCAATAGCGCAGAAAAGTTTATTGCTTTTGATTTTGTCAAAATCACCTGTGGACAGAAAATTGTGTCAGAAACAGGTTATGCTTCCTATTGCTTCGGAAAAACTTTAAAAGATATTCTTGCCATCTCTTATAGTCAGGCACAAAAAGGTTTAGGCCTTAAAGAAGAAGAGAGGCAATTCATTCTTTATTTGGAATGGGACGCGCTCCGCTCCGTCATCGCGCAATATTTAGGCATTGAAGATAATAGTATTGATAGAGACCGCTGTCAAATCGTTGCCATAGAACAGAGTGAGGAAGGAGTAGAAGTAGCCCTTATTATTTTCCCGCCAAGCGAACTTCCTAAGATTATTTCGTGTCATAAAGCGTAGAGGACAAAAAATGAAAAAAATTTTAATGAGTATATTGTGCGTGATGATGTTAACAGGCTGCGAAACCATTAAAGGGGTGACCAGTGATGTGGCTAACACTGCCAGAAACGTGAGGGATATTGTTGTGGCAGGGAAAATAATCAGGGGTGTTTTAAAATAATCGTTACGTCGCCTCAGCCCCTTTAGCCATGACAAGTTTTCCGGAGCGGACCATTTCAATAATACCGTATTCTTTCAGAATATTTTCAAATTCGTCAACTTGAGTGCTGGTTCCTGCATATTCAATAACCACTGTTTTTTCTGTTTCGGCAAAAAGTCTCGCTTTAAATTTTTTTACTAATTTTGCGATCATGGGTTTACCGGCTTTAATGTTTTTTATTTTAAAAAGGGCCAGTTCGCTGTGCACGGCGTCTTCATCTTTATGTTCGCCAACATGAACAACATCAATCAGTTTGGCTACTTGTTTAATAATTTGATCTAATGTTGCTGGATCGCCTTTTGCTGTAATGGTCATGCGTGAAAAACGTTCATTAACCGCGGGAGAAACGACTAAGGCATCAATATTATATCCTCGACGGGCAAAAACAAGGGCCACACGAACTAAAACACCTGGCTTATTGGCAACTAAAATACTGATTGTATGATTTTTTTGAGATAATTTATTCATAATGCTTATGTGCTTCCTGTTGGTTTTTCCAATTTTGTTGTCGGTGGTTCTATAATCATATGATGCGCGGATTTTCCAGCCGGCACCATTGGAAAAACATTGTCTTCTTTAATAATTTCCGCATGGATAACAACGGGCCCTTTATGATTCAGGGCTTCTTTTAATTTCTTGGAGGCATGTTTAACGTTGTCAATATGAACCCCTTTAACGCCATAGGCTTCGGCAAGTTTTACAAAATCCGGATTGCCTTCCAAATCGACCCCGGAATAGCGATTCTCATAAAATAATTCCTGCCACTGACGAACCATTCCAAGAAATTTATTATCTAAAATAAGGACTTTTACAGGCACTTTATTGATAAAGGCGGTCGCCAATTCACATAATGTCATTTGAAATCCACCATCCCCGACAATCGCCACAACAAGATTCTTATTCTTTCCTAACTGCGCGCCAATAGCCGCTGGAAAACCAAAACCCATTGTCCCCGCGCCACCGGAAGAAATCCAGCGATCGGCATGATCACTTTTATAAAACTGAGCCGCCCACATTTGATGTTGTCCTACGTCCGTCGCAACAATCGCTTTGCCTTTAGTGATTTTAAATAATTCATCGATAAGAAATTGAGGGGTTAATCCTTTAGAATTATCATAATGAAGAGGCATCTCATGTTTATAATATTCAATTTCTTTAAGCCATGGGGCTGTATCAAGCGGTTTAACCATTTTGATTAACTCTTCAAGAATTAAACGGGCATCACCGACAACACTGGCATCTGGAGAAACCACTTTTTCAATTTCTGCCGGATCAATATCAATATGAAGTTTTTTAGCCCCGATACAAAATTCAGCATTATTTCCATTAATGCGGTCATCCCAGCGGCATCCAATAGAAAAAATTAAATCACAATTTACCAAAGCCTTATTCGCGTAAGCCGTTCCGTGCATGCCTAACATGCCCACAGAGAGAGGATGCGTCTCTGGAAAAGTACCTTTTCCAAGAAGTGTGTTGGTAACCGGAGAACCTAGTTTCTCAGCAAGGGCACGAACGATTTTATTCGCCTTGGCAATAACCGCTCCATGGCCAATAAGCAATAGAGGTTTCTTGGAATCATTAATAAGTTTTGCCATCTTGAGAATATCATTTTTATTTCCTTTACCTGGAACTGAATACCCAGGCAAATCCATTTTTGGCTTAAGCGATGCCGTGCAAGGAGCAGAGGTGATATCTTTAGGCAAATCAATCAAAACAGGTCCGGGACGGCCTGTATTGCTAATATAAAAAGCTTCGGCAATAATACGGGGAATATCATTCGTTTTCTTTACCAAATAACTATGTTTAACCACGGGCATGGAAATGCCGACAATATCAGATTCCTGAAAGGCGTCTTTTCCAAGCATGGGGGTAATGGTTTGTGCCGTTAATACAATCATCGGGACTGAATCCATGTGGGCAGTCATGATTCCGGTGACTGTATTGGTTGCTCCGGGCCCGCTGGTCACAAGAACAACGCTCGGCCTACCCGTGGCACGTGCATAACCGTCCGCCATATGTGTCGCGCCTTGTTCATGGCGAACAAGAATGAACTTAATTTTAGAATTAACCAACGCATCAAAAATAGGAATGGCCGAGCCTCCGGGATATCCGAAAATATATTCTACCCCATGAGATTCCAGACATTTAACAAGTGCCTCAGCCCCTGTAAGTTGTTTTTTTACGGTTATTTTAGATGATTTTTTTGATTTCATGAATATTTTTTTTATTGTAGATAAGCGCTTTTACATTATTTATAATGTAATTGAAAGTATTAGTTTTTGATATACCCAAGTAAGACAGGTTTGCGACTTTAGGTCATTGATCTTAAGCCAGAACAATGTTTGAATTTTGTAAATCCGTTGCTCTTAGGTATACAATGAAAAATACAGAAAATTCAAAAAATATATTAACATAAGAAATATAAAAAATACAATTTTTTTTCAAAAAAGTCATCAGTTTCATTATAATGATAATATTGATTTTTT
>CAZIRV010000082.1:0-10598 GCA_964541845.1 uncultured Planctomycetales bacterium | reverse complement strand
AATGGCCTGAAGATGAAGAAGCAAAAAGGGAAGTTATTCTTGCTTGAATCCTTAGAGCAAGAGCAGCCCGTTTAGGAGAATTGGTATGAACTTAAAAAAGGAGAAATCAATGAAAAGTTTAAAAGTATTCATCGCTATTTCACTGTTGATGGTTGGAGTAGCTCCAGCAGTCGTACACGCACAGAATAAAAAGATCAGGAAAAGTGATAAGGTTATCAGGGCTGTCGAAAACAAGAAAAATGAAGAGTTGGATAAGGAATCGGATAAAGTGGTTCAGGAGGCTATTGACGGAGTGATGTTAACAAAAAAGGCCTACCAATTACTTGATCAGGATAAATCGACTGAGGCTAAAAAAGGAATAGTAAAAGCCTTAAGCGAAATCGATGCGGCGATTTCAGCCAATCAAGGCATTGACTTGTTGCCGATTAAAGCGGATGTTCAAGTATTAATGGGAGTCTATGATTTGCCCACAGCCATTGCCCGCAAGGACACGGCATTGGAGGTGCTTAATTCAGGTGACGTGCAGACAGCGCGGGTTCTATTAAATCCAATGGTTGATGAGATTGATGTTGATATTGTTTCTATCCCAATTGCGGCATACAAAGGGAAATTGAATGACGCGTTAGGGCACTTGGAAAATAATAAAAAGTGGGAAGCAAGACAAAATTTAAGAGAAGCGTTGTCTCTTTTTATTCTTAATACAGAGGTTATTCCTATACCGCTGGTTGAGGCTGATGCCTTAATTGATGAGGCCGTTGGAGTTGAAAAGACAGATAAGAAAAAAGCAGTTGAGTTATTAGAACAGGCCAATGATGCTTTATCATTGTCGGATGTTTTGGGTTATACCACGAAAGAGGATAAATATCTTGGGGATAAGATTCATAAGGAGAATAAAAAATTAAGCAAATTCAAACACCGTCAGATGAAGGAAAAAATGGTTAAGAAGATTGATGACTTTGGCAATAAGATAAAAGATGGAACGTCAGATATTCATAAAAAAATGATTGGTCAAATCAATAAGATTAAAGAAAAATTATCGTCAAAAAAATAAGTTGTTCATAGATTTTAAATAGTTAGGGCTTGTAAATAAATTAACTACCGAATAATATTATGTTCTTCGAGGATAAGTTTTATAATTATTGGTAATTTATTGTTGTACAGTGCCTTAGGGGCTGTAATGAAATAATTTTACTATTTAGTGTCCCCTGAAAAATTGCTTTTAGAACGGCTTCATGGCTTATCAGTTTCAGGGCAAAGACGCTTTAAACATCCACTGTCTGACGAGCGAAGTGAGGAGTTTGGATGTTGAGTCTTTTCACTGAAACGGATGCTTATGCCATGTTGAAGTGGCAAAAGCAATTTTTCAGGGGACACTAAATAAAGTTATTGTAATACCAATTCCACTAATTAATTCCTGATTTAATTTTACTTATCTCGACGTTTTTACGAGTAAGTAAGTCTTTTAAATGAGTACTTATTTAATGGATTTGGTATAATTATTTATAATAAAAAGGCCCCATGAAAGATGCCTTGCTTCTCATAAAAATCAGATATTATAATATTTTCAAACAAATTTTTTTTAGAAAGGAGTGTAAGAATGGACCCGAAACAAAAAATAATAAATATTTTCTCAATCGGAATAGGCCTTATTTTTATTTGCTCATCAATGGCTATGGCCCAATCTTACCATTTGGTCGATGGGTATAAGTTCAATGATCCGCGGGATAAGTCTTCTTTGGAAGAGCCCATCTTTCGTCTAAGGTTGAAATACGATCCTAAAGAAAATTGGGCTACTACAGGAAGAAACATGCGAAACGCGGCCGCGTTTATGAAATTGCAAGCCGGGCACACAACCGAGAAAGGAAAACATGTGCTTAATAATTCAATTGCTCAATTAGAACATCTGGCTAGGGCTATAGAAAAAAAAGAAGCGGTTTCCGTTGAGGAGGTGGAAAATGCGTACGCGAAAGCCATGCTGGCATTAGCACAACATTATCATTTAAAGGCCTATGCCGCTTGGAATAGAAAAGAATGGGATAAGGCTGAAAAGGAACTTGTGAGTTCCGCGTATTATTTAAAAAATGCTTCAAGGTGGGCGAAGCAAGAGACGAAAGTAAAAATAAATACCACTGCATCAGAAATTGAAGAATTTTATGGACAGTTATTATTAAGAGAAGGAGAATCACTTGAAAGACTTGGAAATAAGATTGAAGCGTTTCAGAAGGGATTTCCATCGACCCCAAATTATGATTGGAGTAAAGATTGATGAGGAAGATAATCCGCGTTAGTCAGTTCTGGACATCTGGGGAAAGTTTGAAGGGGGTGCGGTCACCCCTTTCAAGGGGTAACCGACTCCGCCGGAAGCGGTATAATTTGTTTGAAAGGAAAAATTTTTTATGGATATATTAAAATCAGCCGTTGATGAATTGCGGGATACAATTAGAACTCCGGTGGAAAATAAGGCTATATATAGTGTAACCGTTTTAGATTTCAGGTTCTCTATTTTAATATATCGACTCAAATCATCATTTCAAAAATTGGAAATTCAAACGGTCACACTATATTCCCGGTTTTTAGAATTCCCCCCGTTTGTTTTCAAAATGTTTTTAAACAGTTTTAAAACCTCTTTGATAATTATATTCCTTTTAAGCACAGGGTTGTCTTCGTACGCGACAGATTCACAAAAGCTTGATATGGCAGCAGCGTTTCAGATGGCGTTACAAAATAATAAAGAAATTGCTGTAGCCCAAAAGATCATTGACAGATCCAGGCTTGAATTAAAAGGAGCATCCCGTTTTTTTCAGGAGAGTCCCGAGTTGACATGGGAAGTAAAAGACAGGGATAAATTAAACGATAAGAATCGTACTGATTATGGAGGAGCATTAAGTTTTCCTGTGGAAATAAAAGGGCAACGGAAATATCGCAAACAAAAAGCCATAATAAATATTCAAATAGCTGAACTGGAGTTAGACAAAAAGAAGGAAAAAATAAAAAACAGGCTTAAAGAGTTGTTTCTGGAAAATTATCTTTTAAAAGAAAAGATCAGTTCAATTAAGAAAATTTTTGGGATAGAAGAAAATCTTATGAAGATTATGGAAATTCAAACAAAACAGGGAGAGATTCCAAGAGTTAAATTAAATATGATTAAATTAGAGATGGCCCAAACTAAAGAAGAATTATTTAAAATTATGAGAAGTTTGACTATTAACAGAAAAAATATTGAGATGATTACATCCCAACAGATTAAGAAAGATATAAAAATTGTTTCCGGATTACCTGGCTATTCGTATTTTCCGAACATTGAACAGATTGTGAACTACGCGAAGCAGCATAATTATGAAATGAAAAATATAATATTAAGAAAAGAAAGGTTTTTATCAGATTATAAATTAAAAAAAAGTAAAGTTTTTATGTCGAATGTATCGGTGGCGCTTACCTATGCGCGCGATGACAATGGCAATGTAACGGGAGGCGCGGTGAGTATTCCTTTGCCGTTTACAACGCGTAAAAAAAGTGATGCGTTAGTTGCGAAAAAGACAATTGAGATTGCTGATTTGAAGAAGGAAAGGAAACAACGGCAACTCATTTTAGAAATAAATCAAAAATATGCATCTATTCATAATTTTGCTGAACGAAAGAGGATTTATGAAAAAGAAATTTTACCGTTAGCACAACAGAATATTGAGGATACTAAAAAATTATATGAGAAAGGAGAAATTAATTTTTTGTCATTTGAGAGAGTGTGGGATCAGTGGAGAGGTTCACGCAGGGAATATTTAGATATCTTACAGAATTATTACGGCCAATTATTCTCGTTGGAATTATTAGCGGGCGGTGAAATGCAAGAAATCCTCAAGGAGGGAGAACAATGAGATTTTTAAGCTTAACAATAGTATTTTGTTTCGTTTTGACTTCTTCAGTTGTGTACGGGGACAACAGGAGTGAAAATAGAACGGGAGAGTTAATACAGACGACTCGCGTATCTACAAGAAATTTGAGCCGGACGTACGAATCCTTTGGACCGGTGAAGACCGCAAGGCAGACGGATATCGTTTCTTACGCGAAAGGTATTATTAGCGATATATGGGTTAAAAATGGCGAAGCGGTTTCAAAAGGGCAGAAGCTGGTTTCTATTGAAGGTTACTATAAAATAAAAAATCAGAAATTTTCTTCATTAAGCGATTCGCAGGAGGGCAATGATATTGTTAAATATTCTCCGACAAATGGTTATATATCATCTCTCAAAAAGGTGCCCGGTAACGTTGTTATTGAAGGAGAAATTTTATTGTCTGTTTTGGATGTAAACAATCTAATAGTACGGACGGAGGTTTTTGATAATATTTTGGACATTAAGGAAGGACAAAAAGTGAAAGTAGTGGCGGAGGAAAAGATGCAAGAAGGCATCGTTACAGCTATCGCACTGAATGTGAACGCCCGGACGGGAGGTCGAATGGTTGAAATTCAACTGGTTCAGGAAGGTCTACCCAAATTTTTGGTGGGGGAATTTGTCAAAGTTATATTTGTCGATGAACACAAGCATGTTTTATCTGTGCCTGAAGAATCTGTATTAAATAAAAAGGGTCAAACAGTTGTATTTGTCAAAGAACGAACAGGGTATAAAAAAAGACAGGTAGAAGCCGGGATACATTTTCAGGGTTATGTTGAGATATTATCAGGATTAAAACAAGAAGATACGGTTGTAACAAACGGGGCTTATGAATTATTGAATCAGGATATTGGTGAGAAGATAAAAATTGAGGATTAAAGGATGTTGTTGAAATATTTTTTTCAAAGAAAACCGGCTGTTTTGATGGTGGGTTTTCTTGCCATCATGGCAGGGATTTGGTCTTTTTACAGGATCCCGGTGGATATTTTCCCGAATTTAAATTATCCCCTGATGAATGTGATTACACATTATCCCGGAGGCTCTCCGGCAGACATTGAGCTTTTAATCACCAGGCCTATTGAAAATCAGATGGGAGGGCTTGCTCATGTCCGGCGCATTTCTTCTACTTCACAGGAGGGTTTATCAGAGGTTAGTGTAGAGTTTGACTGGGGAATAGATGTTAAAGATGCCCGTCAAACAGTCGCGCAGGGTTTGTCCACTGTTCAATCAGGTTTACCCCAGGGGGCTATCTCAACGATTGAGAATCTCGGATCAAATCTTCAACAGATTATGGGATATGGCGTTTTCTTAAACTCAGAAGAATCCCCTGTCGATGATCTTAAATATTTAGTTCAAGCTAAAATTGCTAATCAGCTTAAATCTGTACCGGGCATTTCACGTGTGGAAGTGATTGGAGGAGACACGTCTGCCATACGAATTTCCCCATTTATTGAGAAATTGGTGAAATATAAAATAACCTTGTCTGAGATTAAAACAATTGTTAACGCCAATAATTTTCAGACAATGGGAGGGTATCTGGAGCAGTCTTATCAGGATTACGCGATTCGGTGTTTAGGAAATATTGAGAATATTGAAGACTTGGGAAATATTGTGCTTAAAAAAATTAAAGGCGTTCCTATCCTGTTAAAGGATGTGGCAGGCATACAAATGGGATACCTGCCGAAAAGGTACATGGTGTATATTAATGGGAAACAGGGGGTTGCGTTCAGTCTGTTTAAAACGATACATGCCAGCACCACAAAGGTTGCCAAAAAAGCTCGCCGGAAGATCAGGGATATCGTGGAATCATTGCCCCCCGGTATTCAGATTGTTAAATATTATGATCAATCGGAGTTAATTGAGGAATCAACGAGAAGCTTAAATAATGATATTGTTGTGGGAGGGGTTCTGGTCGTTGCCCTTCTCCTTCTTTTTCTTGGTAATATCCGTCACGCGCTGATTATTGCCTGTTCTATCCCTGCTATCGTGATGACGTCATTTCTATTTTTTAGGCTGGAACATATTACATTAAATATGATTACTCTTGGGGCCCTGGCGGTGGCGGTGGGAATGATCGTTGATGATTCGATTATTGTTCTTGAAAATATCCAAAGGCATAAGCAAGAGGGAAAAAATTCTTTGCAGGCTATAAAGGACGGGGTTAAAGAAATTGCCGGTGCGGATATATCGGGAACCCTAACGACTGTTGCTGCGTTTATTCCATTTGTTTTTCTCCCGGGGCTGGCTGGACGGTTTACGGCTCCCTTTGGGATCGTCATGATGACAACGCTTATTATTTCTCTTATTGTTTCTTTAACGTTTATTCCTCTTTTATTATTGGAAGAAAAGGGCGGCACGCAACAGAGGAGACCCGTTTTTGACGGCTTATTGACATTTTTTATCCGGTTCAATCATAAGCTATTACATAAATTTATTCACAGGAAGAAAACGGTTATTTTTTCAGTTATTTTTCTTTTTTTATTTTCAGGGGGGCTTTTAGTCTTTTCACGCATAGCATTTTTACCGGAAATAGATGAAGGAGCGATTTTGTTAGAATACATTTTACCCCCGGGGACATCGTTAAACGAAAGTATACGCGTTGGTAAGGTTCTGGCTTCCATGGCCCAGGCGAATGCGGACGTAAGTACGGTTTATCAGCGGACAGGATCAGAAGGGGGAACGTATCAGGTGGAGCCTGTGAATCTTGGAGAAATTATTGTTAAGCTTACCGAACGGAACAAAAGAAAACGCAGTATTTCTCAAATAATAAATGCGTTAAAACAGCGGATGGATCAAATTCCGGGGGTGATGATCCTTTATCATCAGATAACTTCAGAGAAGCTGGATGAGAGCATGTCGGGACTTCCGACCATTTTCGGGGTGACGATCTATGGCGAGGATTATGATACTCTTTTGAAGTATTCCGGGGATATTGAAAAAATCGCTACGCATACAAAAGGGGTAGGCAATGTCACTAATAATGTTAAATATAAAGTTCCTGAATTGCAAATAAGGCCGAATCGGGACAAATTGATTCAATATGGGCTTTCGGCAAAGGATGTGATGGAAGAAGTCCGGCTTTACCTTGGGGGTGAGGCCATCTCGCAAGTTATCAAAAATCAAAAAAATATTTCTATCTTTTTGCAGGCAAAGAATAAGAAAATAACAGTCAAGGCTATCAAACAATTGCCTATAAGAATAAACACACAACAGTATATTCCTCTTTCTGAAATAGCTGATATTTCTATTTCATACGGGGCTAATATGATAAGGCATATCAATCTTCAAAGGGCCATTACATTGCCGATGGAGGTTGATGGTTCCGTCCAGAGTATTGTTAAGGCAATGAAAACGAAGATAAAAGATTTGCATTGGTCAGGAAATTATTATGTGACCTTTGGCGGACAGTATCAATTATTTATTCAGATGGCTTTTGATTTTATTTTCTTTGCTTTGATGAGTGGTTTGATCGTGTATTTAATTATGTATTTTCAATTTGGCAATTTTATCCATCCTCTGGCTATTATGATCGAGATACCATTCGCGTTTATTGGGGCGTTTCTCGCTATGGCGATAACACGCCAGCCTTTGAATATATCTTTCCTGATAGGATTAATTACGTTGATAGGAGTTTCCGTTAATAACGGTATTGTTCTGATTGATTACATTAATAAAAAACGCCGTCAGGGAAAAGAAAGGATGGCGGCTATTCTTGAAGCCGTGCAGACGCGCGCGCGACCGATTATCCTGACAACCGTGACCTCCATTTTGGCTCTTTTGCCTGTGGCATTTGGTCTTGGGATTGGATCCAAAATGCATCAGCCGTTGGCTGTCTGTGTGATAGGAGGTCTTTTTTTGAATGCTTTTTTAACAGTCAATGTGCTGCCAATTGTTTATTGTATGTTGGAAGACTTATTTTTTTTATCAAAGAGGGGGGACAATAATGGACGCGTTAAAACCAATGCCTGAGGAATTGAGGGATGTACATATAGAATCATTGGGAGATAGAATGGTTTCTTCACATTTTAATAACAAAATTATCACTTTTGTTAATGATGAAGAGGGTGTGTCTGTGTATTCAAATTGGAGTGAAATAGAGCCATATTTTAGGCAACAGAAAAAGCCGCCATTTTTTGAATTAGCCGGAGCGCGTCGGCAGTTGTTCTTTGAATCATCAAAGGTCAATTGCGGGATTGTTACATGTGGGGGATTATGTCCGGGGTTAAATGATGTGGTGCGTACGATTACATTAACATTATTGTGGCAGTATGAAGTAAAAAATGTATGGGGGTTTCGTTATGGATATGAAGGCCTTTCCGGGCATCCTCGGGAGAAGCCTGTCGTACTTACTCCTGAGCGTGTTGAAGAAATTCAACACGAAGGTGGAACAATACTGGGGACTTCCCGCAGTCATCACAACCCGGAAGAAACGGTTGATACATTAATAAAATATAAGGTGAGTATTTTATTTGTTATCGGTGGAGACGGAACGCTTTCCGGAGCATCAGACATTGCGGCTGAGATTAAAAAAAGGGGTTTACCTATGTCCGTCATTGGGATCCCCAAGACAATCGATAACGACATTTATTGTTCTCAAAAGACATTTGGTTTTAGTAGTGCCGTTGAGGTAGCCAGAAAAGCTATTTATTCGGCTCATGAAGAAGCCAAGGCTGTGTGGAACGGGGTCGGGTTGGTTAAACTCATGGGCCGGGATTCCGGATTTATCGCGGCATATGCCAGCCTGGCGAATAGTGACGCGAATTTTTGTCTTATTCCCGAAGTGCCATTTACTCTCGATGGGCAACACGGATTATTGAAGGTGCTGGAAAAACGTTTAGAAAAGAAACATCATGCTGTTATTGTCGTGGCAGAAGGAGCAGGGCAAAATTTAATTAATCGCAAAGATGATTTAGGAAAAGATGCCTCCGGTAATATCAAGTATAAAAATATTGGATTATTTCTTAAACAAGAAATAACTCAATATTTTAAAGAGCTCGACTTACCATTGACACTTAAATACATTGATCCAAGTTATACAATCCGCAGTTGCCCGGCTAATGCCTTTGATTCAGTATTCTGTATTCTGTTAGGACAACATGCGGTTCATGCCGGCATGGCAGGAAAAACGAACATGTTTGTCGGATATTGGGACTATCATTTTGTGCATGTTCCTTTGCATTTATCAGCGCATAAGAGAAAAAAAATTGACCCTCAGAGTGATTTGTGGCAGACGGTTCGTGCTACAACAGAAAGAGGCCGTGTCAGTCAAAAACAAAAGGAGAATGAAAATGGCAAAGATTAATAAGATAGTGGCAAGAGAAATATTGGATTCACGTGGCAACCCAACCATCGAAGTAGATGTATGTTTGGATTCAGGGGTGGTTGGCAGGGCGGCTGTTCCTTCAGGCGCGTCAACAGGGACAAAAGAAGCTGTTGAATTACGGGACAAGGATGAAAAACGTTATTTGGGAAAAGGAGTTCTATTGGCAGTGGATAATGTCAATAATATTATTGCGCCTGAAATAGAGAAATGTGATCCAAAAAAACAAGAAGATATTGATAATATTTTGATTCGGCTTGATGGCACGGATAACAAATCCAGGCTGGGAGCTAACGCGATTTTGGGTGTTTCCCTGGCTGTTGCCAGGGCGCAGGCTTATGAAGAAAAAGTGCCTCTTTATCAGTATCTTTGTGAAGACTCGCATCGATTACCCTTACCGTTTTTTAATATTTTAAATGGCGGGCAACATGCGGATAATAATATAGATTTTCAGGAATTTATGATTACCCCTGTTGGAGCTTCTTCCTTTCGGGAAGCGCTACGTTACGCGTCAGAAGTTTATCAGCATTTAAAGGGTATTTTAAAGTCAAAAGGCTTAAGTACTGCTGTAGGAGATGAGGGCGGATTTGCTCCAAATCTTTCATCGAATGAGGAAGCCATAGAAATTATTATTGAGGGTATTAAAGAAGCCGGTTATGTACCGGGAAAAGATATTTCTATTGCTTTAGATCCGGCAGCCAGTGAGTTTTATAACGGAGAGGTTTATTCGCTTAATGCCGATAATCGAAAGCTTTCATCAGAAGAATTAATAGATTATTATCAAAAATTGGTTTCTTCTTATCCGATTATTTCCATTGAAGATGGGTTGGCAGAAAATGATTGGGATGGATGGAAGATGATGAATGAAAAAATGGGAAGTGCAATACAGTTAGTGGGCGATGATATCTTTGTCACAAACAAGAAAATTTTAGAAAAAGGCATAGCGCAAGGAATCGCGAATTCTATTTTGATCAAGCTAAATCAAATTGGGACACTGACTGAAACTCTTGCGACGATTAAGATGGCTAAAGAAGCAGGGTATACATGCATGTTTTCACATCGTTCCGGGGAAACAGAAGATTCGTTTTTAGCGGACATTACGGTTGCCTCAGGATGCGGTCAGCTTAAATCCGGCGCGCCGGCGCGTTCTGAACGTTTGGCAAAATACAATCAGCTCTTAAGGATTCAGGAGGAGCTTAAGGAACGGGCCGTATTCAAAGGTGAGTTAAAATGGTAGAAAGGAAATATTTATAGGGAAAAGGAATTAAACGGACAGATATATAGTGTTCCTTGAAAAATTGCTTTTGCCACTTCAACAGGGCATAAGCATCAGTTTTAGTGAAAAGATTCAACATCCAAACTCCTCACTTCGCTCGTCAGACAGTGGATGTT
>CAZIRV010000081.1:0-10603 GCA_964541845.1 uncultured Planctomycetales bacterium | reverse complement strand
GAGGTGCACTAATAATGTTACATTTATTTACATAGAGACGCCCTATTTTGGCGTCTCTACAACCTCATCGGCAATGTTAAATATAAATAATTTCCAATACGCACGACAGCCGGTTTATCCTGCCCCTCTAATTCCATATCAATATATTCCTCATTAACATTCTTTAAAAAATCAATTAAAAAATGAGGATTAAAACCAACGATGAATTCGGATCCTCCATATTCAATAGGTATTTCTTCTCTGGATTCTCCAACATCAGGCGTATTTTTAGAGATAACCATTTTATCTATAAAAATTTCAAATTTGATTGCCTGAAAATCCGGTGTCGCTAATAAATTTGCGCGACGAATTGCCGCTAATAGTTCCTGTGCGTTCACGCGTATTTTCTTTTCAGTGAATCTTGGAATAACCTGATTATAATTCGGAAACTCTCCTTCGATAACGCGTGTGGCAATTAAAATATCATTAATATTAAATAAAACCTGATTAATACCTATAACAAAAGATACTTCACCTCCGCCTTCATTTAAATTCCTGTTAATTTCCTGAATAGCTTTGCTAGGAATAATAGCAGAGATATCCTCCTTTACATTATTTAATAATTTTTTCTCAATTTTAGCCAAACGCATTCCATCTGTAGCCACTAAACGAATATTATTATTAGATATTTCAAACAAAACACCATTTAAAACATAGCGGGATTCCTCATGAGAAACGGCAAAAGAGGTTAAGCAAATCATTTTTTTTAAAACAACTTGTTCAATCCTAATAATATCACTATCTTTAAATTTTGGAAATTTTGGAAACTCATCCTGAGAAAGTCCATGAAGCTTAAACCGGCAAGTATCCATACTAATTTCAATTTGATTATTTTTTTTCGCGTGAATCGTAACCTTCCCTGAAGGTAATTCTCTAATCACATCGCTAAATCGTTTCGCTGGAATAGTTATCCCTCCTTCTTCAACAGTTTCCACAGGTAATTCACAGGATATACCAATATCTAAATCAGTTCCGTTTAAACGTAAAGTTTCATTTTTTAATTCTAATAATATATTAGATAAGATCGGCAAGGTAACTTTTGAAGAGATAATATTTTGAACAGTCTGAATACCATTTAATAATATATCCTTTTGAATATTAAAAATCATGATGTTAAAAACCTCCTGAGTTACTATAAAATAAATTTTTTAAAATAGTTGTCGTAATAATAGGTGTTGTGGATTATTTGAATAAGAATAAAACTTATTGAAAACAATAGCTTTACAAAAAAATAACCTGTTAATAATCTGTAAATATATTTTGAATAGATGTGATTTTTTTGTGAAAACTTATTGAAAACTATTTTTTTAAAATTTCTTTTAATTCTTCTACTTTATTTATTATATTCTTATTATTCGCTTGTATTTCCCGTTCTATTTTTTTATAGGAATGTAAAACCGTTGTATGATCTTTTCCACCAAAAGCCTTACCGATTTCCGGTAAAGACAGGGTTGTTAGCTGTCTTGTTATATACATAGCTACTTGTCTGGGTAAAACAATATTTTTATGACGTTTTTTTGTTTTTAAATCAGCAGTAGAAACATTATAATAATTAGCTGTAGCTTCCTGAACCATTTCTACACTAATTGTTTTTACGGTTTCTCGCACCATGTCTTTTAAAATCATTTGGGCCATTTTTAAGGTAATGGTCTTTTCCTCTAATAAAGAATAAGCTGAAACGCGGATAAGGGCTCCTTCTAATTCCCGAATATTGGTTCTAATTTGTTCCGCAATAAAAAAAACAACATCATCCGGCACATTAATGGGTTCCTGCTCTATTTTTTTTCTTAATATCGCGACTCTGGTTTCAAAGTCAGGAGGTTGAACATCAGTGATAAGGCCCCAGGCAAATCTGGAAATTAATCTTTCTTCTAATTTGGCAATTTCTTTAGGGGGGCGGTCTGAAGTGATGATGATTTGTTTACGATTATTATGTAAATTATTAAAAGTGTGAAAAAATTCTTCTTGTGTAGACTCTTTTCCAGCGATAAATTGAATATCATCTATTAAAAGAACATCAATATTTCGATATTTTTTACGAAATTTGTCCGTTGACCTGTGGCGAATAGCATCGATCAATTCATTAGTAAACTGTTCGGAAGACATATAGCGTATTTTTAAAGCCGGGTGAAGATGATGAATTTTATGTGTGATCGACTGGATTAGATGTGTTTTTCCAAGGCCAACCTGCCCATAGATAAATAAAGGGTTGTAGGCTTTAGCTGGAGACTCAGCGACGGCAAGGCTGGCAGCGCTCGCAAACCGGTTAGATGGTCCTATGACGAAATTTTCAAAAGTAAAGCGATCAATAAGGTTGGATCGCAAATGATTTTCTTCCTGAAACCCGTGTTCCAGTTTGGATAAACGACTATAGGTTTTTTTTTTTAATATATTTTCATTGACGGAAAATTCAATGGTAACAGGTTTTTGAGAAAAGGTGTTAATCGTTTCTTCAAGAATTGTTTTATAATGATCGACAATCCAGTTTTTAAAAAAAACATCAGGGGTTTCAATTAAAAGCGTTTCAGAGGATTTTTCTTTAACCTGAAGATTTGAAAACCATGTTTCATAAGAGGCTACACCTACTTTTTCTTCTATAGAATTTTGAGCTGAGTTCCAAACGGTTGTTAGATTCATATATACTTAGTATTAAATAAGTTATAGTTTTGTTAAAAGAAATTCACAAGTTTTCCACAAGTGTGGATAACTCGTTAAAATGTGATTAAGGGTTTGTAAACAAAGAATCGGCATACGTTAAATCGTTCAATGGCGGCGCGCATTATTAAATATGCATAGAGTATTATTGTACAAACCGTAATTATAACAAAGAAGATTTTGATTGCAACAAGAAAGTTTAATCGCAGAGGTGCTTTGATAAAGTTTAGTGGATGTAAAAAATATTATTTGGTTTGGAAGTATAACTAAATAGTTGAGTTAGAGCAGAATTTAATATCTTGACTATCAAAAAGCCTGTGTTATAATTCTCAAATTATGAAAAAGAATCTAACAACACCAACGATCATAAAAGGTAAAAGAACGCACGGTTTTCGTAAAAGAATGGAAACAGCCAACGGCCGAGATATTATTAATCGTCGTCGAGCAAAAGGACGAAAACGGTTGAGCAAATAAGGGCACGGCATTCTTTGTCTATAATTAAATTAATACCAATTCCATTAAATAAGTACTCATTTAAAAAGTTTACTTACTCGCAAAAACGTCGAGATAAGTAAACTTAAATTAGGAATTAATTAGTGGATTTGGTATAAATATCGATTTAGGATAACCATTTCTGTAGGGAACGGGGGTATACCCGAGCTTTACAGGATAGTATTAATTGATATAAAATCTATTATGATTGCGATTTTCAAAATTTTTATAAAATCGTATCAAAAAATAAGCCGAATTTTTTTACCAAAGACATGTCGGTTTTATCCCTCATGCTCTCAATATGCCATAGACTCTTTGAGCAAATACGGTTTGTTTTATGGCCTTTTTAAGGCCATTGTTCGTATTGCCAAATGCTCACCTTTTTTTAAAGGTGGCTATGATCCGGCATAGATTATTTTTTGTAATTGTTAGAAATTTAGGAGTAAATTTTCTTCCTCGGACAGCCTCCTAGCGATTACCTATTTTTTTTATGGAAAAACGTTTTTTATTAGCATTTGCCCTTTCTTTTTTTGTTTTATTTGCCTGGTCGGCTATAACTCCGAAGTCGCCAGAAAAATCAAACATTAATTATTCACAACCAGTCGAAATAAAAAGAAACGCAGTGCATCAACGTGGTGCATTGGATTCCACGCCACCCCCACAAGAAGTTTCTGAAAAATCAGAAGTTGAAGGAATTCTTACAACTTTAGACTTAGAAAAACTTACTGTAAGATTTTCTAATCTAGGTGGAAATCTTCGGAATGCACATATTAAGGAATTTGATACAGAGCTGCCTATAATAAATATTGGAAATGTTTCCGGATATGAAAATGATGTGTTTGTTTTAGAGAAAGAAACCTCAAATAGTGTTCTTTATGTTTATGAGGATAATGATTATAAGATCTCTAAGAGGTTTGAGGTTTCCAAGGATGATTATACCATTCAGTTTGAGGTAAAAATTCAGAATAAAACAGAAATATCCAGAATGGACAATCTAAATATTGATGGATTTTTAATAGATGATGGTAGAGTGGACAATAATGTAAAAAAGAAGAGCCCAACGTATATGAGAGACAGGGCTTTATTTGAGTATGCCATATATTCAAAAGAAGGTATTTATAGAAAGAATAGAGCTTTTAAATTTTCTCATAAAGAGAGAAAAGAAGTTGAGGGTAAAGTTTATTGGGTTGGATTCCGAAATCGTTATTTTTGTGCGCTTATTAAACCATACTTTGATGTGAACGGTTATTTTATCAACCCTATAAATGATAAAAAATTAAAAATACAAATGCAATTGAGGGGGGAAAAAATTCCTCCAGGTGGGAGTACTAGTTTTTCTTCTCTAATTTATATAGGGCCGGAAAATTTAGATATTCTGAAAAAATATGATGTAGGTTTTGAAAAAATACGTAGATATTATAAATTTGGTCTTTTTGATGCGATCGCAAAATTAATTTATAGTATCATGCAAATGCTTCATAGAGTAATTCCTGTTTGGGGTGTTTGTATTATGTTTATTAGTATTATTATTTATTTTTCAATGTATCCTATGACAATGCGCAGTATGATGTCTATGCGAAAAATGCAAGCTATCCAACCTAAAATGGCAGGTCTAAAAGAAAAGCACAAAAATAATCCTCAAAAATTAAATAAAGAAATGATGGAGTTATATAAAAAGCATAAGGTTAATCCTTTGGGGGGATGTCTCCCTATGATTTTGCAGCTTCCGGTTTTTATTGGGCTTTATCAGGTTTTGTGGCGTTCGGTATCATTTAAGGGTTCAAAATTTTTATGGATTAGAGATTTGTCTGCTCCGGACAGGCTATTTATTTTTCCATTTTCACTGCCAATTATAGGAAATGAATTTAATTTATTGCCAATTCTTATGATTTTTGTGATGGCATTTCAGCAAAGATTATCAGCAAAAAACATGGCAGCAAAAGATCCTCAGCAGGTTTCACAACAAAAAATGATGATGATAATAATGCCGCTAATGATGGGTTTTATTTTTTATAAATTTGCTAGTGGTTTAACATTATATTTTACAATGTTTTATTTGTTTTCTACTTTTACACAATGGAAAATGTCCAAGAAGCAACCGTTGGAGGTGAATTAAATGGATAAAAACAAATCCAAGGGGTTTGAGTTTGAGGGCTGCACCGTAGAAGATGCTATTAAAAAAGCGGTTGATCAAATGGGGGTTTCGCGAGATGAGATCACGGTAAAAATTGTATGTGAGGAGAAAAAAGGGTTGTTTGGTATGGAGGGAGCAAAACCGGCAAAAATTAAGGTAACAAATAAATAAGAATGATTCACGTTTCACGTGAAACATGAGAGGCCTTCTAGTGGCTAAAATCATTTCTATATGTAATCAAAAGGGTGGAACAGGAAAGACAACAACAACTGTTAATTTGGCTGCGGCCTTGGCAGAGCATAATAAAAATGTTTTAATTGTTGATTTAGATCCTCAGGGTAATGCAACAAGCGGGGTTGGTATTAATAAAAATGAGTTAGAATGTTCGGTTTATGATATTCTTTTGCATAAGACAGATGTTCAGAAGGCGCGTATTAGATGTGTATGTCCAAATTTGGATGTTATTCCGTGTAATATTAATCTCACAGGAGCTGAAATCGAGCTTGTTGGGGCTTTGTCGCGAGAAACCCGTCTTAAAAAAGCTTTAGAAGTGGTGGAAGACGAATATGATTACATTTTTATTGATTCTCCTCCATCGTTGGGCTTACTTACACTGAATTCCTTAGTGGCTTGTCGGTCGATTATTATTCCTATCCAATGTGAATTTTATGCTTTGGAAGGGGTGTCCCAATTAGTTAATACCATTGGATTAATTCGGGATGGTTTGAATGCAGAATTGTCTATTGAGGGGGTTTTGTTAACAATGGCAGATTTTAGGACAAATTTAACAAATGAAGTAATCAAGGAAATAAGAAATTATTTTAAAGATAAAGTGTATAAAACGGTTATTCCGCGTAATATTAGACTTAGTGAGGCTCCAAGCCATGGTAAGCCCATTACATTATATGATGGAGCATCTATAGGGGCTAAAAGATATAGGGATCTCGCTAATGAAATTTTGGGAAGTCTGATGCAAGGTGAATTAGAAATGGAAGGTTCAAAAGCGCAAGAGCAGTTGAAATTTGAATAAGTGCTTAAGGGGAATTTATGGAAAATAAAGCTTTAGGCAAAGGGTTGTCTGCCCTTATTCCTGAAAAAAAAGAAATTCGGATTGGTGAATCTGTTTCTTTTTTGAATACATTGTCCATTCAGAACAATAGTTTGCAGCCACGTACAAATTATAATGATGCGAGGTTGGAAGAGTTAAGAATTTCAATAAAAGAAAAAGGAATTTTGCAACCTATTCTTGTTCGGAACAAGAATGGACAATATGAGGTTGTTGCCGGTGAGCGCCGTTTAAGAGCTGCAAGAGATTTAGGTCTGGAAGAAGTTCCTGTTATTGTTAAGGAACTTACAGATCAGGATGCTTTAGTGATTGCTTTGATAGAGAATATTCAGCGAGAGGAGCTAAATCCTATTGAGGAGGCGGAGGCTTTTAAGCGGTTAGTGGAGGAATTTCAGTATACACAGGAAAAAATAGCACAATCTGTAGGGAGAGACAGAACTACTGTAGCTAATCTTTTGCGTCTTTTAAGGCTTCCGGAATCTATTCAAAAAATGGTTTATAGCGGAGATCTTTCGGCTGGGCATGCGAGAGCTTTGTTGAGTGTTGTAACAAAAGAAGAACAGATTAGACTGGCTAATTTGGTAAGGGAAAAGGCTCTTTCAGTTCGAGAGGTTGAATGTCTTGTTAAGCGGGGTGAAAGGGGTGCGTCGGTTCAAAAAATAAAACCTGTTAAAGATCATGAAATTGAGACCCTTGAAGAAGATTTGCGAAAAATTTTAGGAACAAAAGTGAGTTTGATTGCGAAGAATAAAAGAGGAAAAGTGGTGATTGAGTATTATTCTTTAGATGATTTAGATAGAATTATTAATTTAATTAAGAGATAAGGCATCGTTCAAAAATAACCTCGACAATCATGAAATAGGTGTTGTCGGGTTGAGATATATAGTTGTCGAGGTTATTTCTGAGCCGATCCTAAAAGGATTTGGTAACCGTTCACAGCATATCTCTTTCAGGCATAAATTTTGATTATACAGTCAAATTTATGCCTGAAAGAGATATGCTGTGAACGGTTATAGGATAAAAGAATTTATTATGAAACAAGCAGCACTTGTTATTGTTAAGCCTGATGGGATAAGTAAGGGGCTTGTCGGGGATATTTTTACAAAATTTAATACGTTAGGGTTAGATGTGGTGGCAATGCGCGTGGCTAATATATCGCGTGAACTGGCAGAAATGCATTATCATCATCTAAAAGGTAAGCCTTTTTTTAAAGAGACGGTTGACTTTTTTTTTGGAAAATTTCATAAGCGAAAGCAACTTGTAGTGATTATTTATTACGGTGAAAATGCTATAAAAAAATGTCGTAAAATTGCAGGGGCAACTAACCCTGAAGAAGCTGACCCTGAAAGTATCCGGGGAGCGTATGGTCGTATTACAACAAAAGGAGTTTTTGAAAATGTTGTTCATGTTTCTTCAAATAAAAAAGAGGCGGAGAGGGAAGTTAAACTTTGGTTTAATCCATCGGATATTATTGTCAATTTGTATCCAATAAAAATAATTCGAACACACAAAGAAAAGGTTTGGAAATGATTAAAGGAATGACAGGTTTTGGGAGTGCGCAGTTATCAAACAAGAAGGTTAAGGCTATGGTAGAAATTAAGACGGTCAATCATCGCTATATTGACATAAATTATTATTTACCAATAGGTTTTGCATCTCTAGAAAACAGGATTCGGCAGCTTATTCAAAAAAATATTCAACGGGGCCGTGTTACGGTTTCCGTAAAAATTACCCAGTATCCAGGACAAAGTATTTCGTTAAATAAAGAGGCTGTAAAAACACATTTGAAGTATGTCAATAGTTTGAGGCGGGAGTTTAAGCTGAAAAATGATGTAACGGTTTCGGATATTATTCAATTGCCAGGAGTTTTGATAACAAAGGAAACTTTGGTACGCCCCGAGGAGTTATGGACGGATTTAGAAAAATGTTTGAAAAAATCTGTAAATGGTGTTGTGACGATGCGCAAGCAGGAGGGGAAGAGTTTGTTTGTTGATGTTACAGGCCAATTGAAGCGTATGTTATTGCAAACAAATAAGATAGAGAAAAGGTTGGAATTGATTCTAAGAGGGAAAAAGAAAGAAGCAACAGATGAAGAGTTCAAGTCATTTCAAAAGAGCACAGATATTAATGAAGAAATTTCGAGGTTAAATCATTATGTTGATGAGATGAAAAAACTTCTTAAGGATTCGGGTTCGGTGGGTAAGCGCATGGATTTTATTGCTCAGGAAATGCAAAGAGAAACAAATACCATTGGCTCGAAGGTTCAGGATAAGACGGTTTCAAATGCTGTTATTGCTTTAAAAAGTAAAATTGAAAAAATACGTGAACAGGCTCAGAATATTGAATAAGGCAGGAAAAACCGGAAAAATTTTTATTATTTCCGGACCCTCCGGATCCGGAAAAACAAGTTTGTATAAAAAGCTTTTAGCAGGAAAACACAATTTGGCCAAATGTGTTTCTGTAACAACGAGGGAAAAGCGCTTCGGAGAGAAGCACGGAAAAGACTATATTTTTGTCAGCCGGAAAATGTTTTTATATAAGCAGCGTTCCGGTCACTTTTTGGAGTCAGAAAAAGTTTTTGGTAATTACTATGGGACCCCATATAAAAATGTTCAAAATTTGTTGTCTGTAGAAAAAAATGTTTTGTTGTGCATTGACGTTAAAGGGGCAAGAACGGTTTGTAGAAAGTTTCCAAAGGTTATCCGAATTTTTATTAAAACTCCAACATTAGAAGATTTAAAAAAACGTCTGGAAAAACGAGGTTCTGAAGATCAAAAAGTTATTTATCAACGTTTAGCAGAAGCCCGAAAGGAGTTAATGGAGGCTAAACAATATGATTATATTGTAGTGAATGATGATTTAAAGATCGCTGGTTTAAAGTTGGAAGATATTATTCAGAAGGAGCTTATGCAGTAAATTTTTAAAACGTTTATCTAGTAGAATTGGTATAATTGTCAGGTATAGTTTTTCAATTTGATATGAGCGTTTTTGTTTGTAAATCGACAATCTATAGGAACTAACTACTTGTTGACAACAAAAGTAGGCTGTGTTATAAGTAACCCTATTATTTTTGAATAAGATAGGGTTTTTTTACTATAATTTAAAGGTATCTTTTAAGGAAGGTATTAATATTAAATTAAGGAGAGAGTCACTATGAATAATCAACCTATAGAAGAATTATTGCCAAAATCAGATTGGAGTATTTATCGGCTTGTTCGTATGGCGGCGAATCGGACAACAGAATTGGCAGATGGGAGTGCATCTTTAATTAAAAAATCAGGTACGGATAAGCTGACAACCATTGCTCTTGATGAGATTTCTCAAGGTAAAATAATTTACAAGGGAATAGCGGAACAATTTTTACAAGATCAAAAGGCCGAAATAAAACAGGACGAAATTGAAGAAGAGTGATGACGTCGAAAAAAATTATTTTAGGAGTTACAGGAAGTATTGCCGCGTATAAATCTGCGGATATTCTACGGCATCTGAAGAAAAAGGGGTTCAAAGTTTCGGTAGTTATGACAGTCTCTGCTGAAAATTTTATAACCCCTTTGACCTTATCAAGTCTTTCAGGAGAAGAAGTTTATCGGGATGCGGCTGAAAAAGTTAAGGGTTCCTTTATGCCACATATTGATTTAGCGAGGAACGCCGCGGTTCTTTTGATTGCTCCTGCAACAGCAAATATTATTGGTAAAATAGCTCATGGAATCGCGGACAGTCTTCTTACGTGCATTTCTTTAGCAATAAAAGTTCCAATAATTATAGCTCCGGCGATGAATACGTCCATGTATCAAAATAATATTGTACAGGAAAATTGTTTGCGTTTAAAAAAGAATGGTTTTTTTTTTGTTGATCCGATAGAAGGTGATTTGGCTTGTGGGGAAATCGGAAACGGACATATTGCGGAAATTGAAGATATTGTCGAAAAGGTTTGTCAGGTTTTAGATAAAAAATAGAATATTTTCCGAGAAGGAGATTTTTGTTCAGAACAAGACGCGAACCGAAAAAAAACCGAAGGCGTAGGGAAATAAGAGTAATACTTTTACTTATACCAATTCCACTAATTAATTCCTGATATTAGTTTTACTTATCTCGACGTTTTTACGAGTAAGTAAGCTTTTTAAATGAGTACTTATTTAATGGATTTGGTATTATTTCCTATATGTGTACGTTGAGGATTTTCTTGAGTCTTGCAACGCAGGTCTGGATAAAAAGAT
>CAZIRV010000080.1:0-10708 GCA_964541845.1 uncultured Planctomycetales bacterium | reverse complement strand
TTAGCCCATATGTTCTCCAAAATTCTACCAAATTACATATTTCGCTATTAATTTTTTGACTTGACTAAAATAAATAATTATGTTATTCATATAACAATAAAGTTATGTAATTATGCTTAAATCAACAGAAAAACTTTTTAAAATATTTGCTGATAAAAATCGTTTAAGGATATTAAAGCTTCTTGAACAACGCAAAATGTGTGTTTGTGAGTTAGCTTATGTATTGGGGGTCAGTCAACCAAGTATTTCACGTCATTTAAAAAAAATGAAGGAGTCTGGATTGATCGGTGACGAGCAAGATGGCTTTTGGACGAATTATTTTTTAATTAAAGGAACTCAGACAAAAGAAAATGTAATGCGCTGTATTCAGTCTTTATTAAAAGAGGATAAAAATATTCAGATTGATTTGGAAAAATTAAAAAAGGTGGATCGAACAAAGCTATGTTATAAATAAATTTTTTTAACTTAAATAAATAACAAGAAGGTTATATAACTGGAGGTAAAATGAATAAAGAAGAAAAAAAACAAAATAAAAATAAAGGTTTTTTTACTAAACTCATCGATAATTTGGATAAAAAAATGGAAAAAAAATCCAAAAAATCTTCCTGTTGTGGTAAGGATGATAAAGGAAAGGGATCATCGTGTTGTTAAAATTCTCTGACTGGTTGGTTTATGATGTCCTCAAAGTGAATCCGGAATCACACATAGGGGCCGCAGTGAACTTTTTTGTTTATGATTCCATTAAAATTCTCTTTCTTTTATATGTCATGATTTTTGTGATTGGAATTTTAAGAACATTCCTTCCGCAAAACAAGGTAAAAGAATGGATGAAAGGACGAGGAGTCATTAGTAATTTTTTTGCCTCCCTTTTTGGGGCGATTACGCCTTTTTGTTCTTGCTCTTCTATACCGATATTCTTAAGTTTTTTAGAAACAGGCGTCCCTCTGGGGGTTACGTTTTCTTTCTTAATTACGTCACCGCTCATCAATGAGTACTTAGTTGTGCTCATGTTAGGGTTCTTTGGATGGAAAATAACTGTTCTCTATGTATTGAGTGGAATATTGATAGGTGTCCTCTCAGGCATTATATTAGGGAAAATGAAATTAGAAATATATCTTGTTGAAGATATGATTAATAACCAAAATGGCTCCATTGAAAAGACAGGCAACCTGTCTTTTAAAAACCGGTTGGATTTTGGTTTTGAGGAAGCGACCTCTATTGTTAAAAAAATATGGATTTGGGTATTAGTTGGGGTCGGTATTGGGGCAGCTATCCATAATTATGTGCCTGAGGCAACCATTCAAACCCTCATTAGCAAAACAGGAATATTTTCTGTTCCTATCGCTACGATTTTAGGCGTTCCGATGTATGGGAGCTGTGCCGCTATTGTTCCCATCGCGGTTGTTTTATTTCAAAAAGGAATTCCCCTAGGAACAGCTTTAGCTTTTATGATGGCAACGGCTGCCTTGAGTTTGCCTGAAGCGATCATGTTACGTCGAGCCATGAAATTAAAGCTTATATTGATTTTCTTTGGAGTAACAAGTATATCAATTATTTTAATCGGATATATGTTTAATTTTTTACAAACCATTTGAAAGGAAAAAAATGAGTAAACAAAAAATTTTATTTGTATGCATCCATAATTCCGCACGCAGTCAGATGGCGGAGGAATTATTAAAAAAGATGGCAGGGGATAAGTACGAAGTTGAGAGTGCAGGTCTTGAACCAGGCACCTTAAATCCTTTCGCCATTGAAGTTTTAAAAGAAGAAGGGATTGATATCACAGCAAAAAAGACAAAGGCGGTGTTTGATTTGTTCAAAAAAGGAAAAATTTATAATTATGTCATCGCTGTTTGTGATGGGGCATCCGCTGAAAAATGCCCAATATTTCCAGGAATAAATAAGAGAATTCATTGGAGTTTTACTGATCCATCCGGGTTTGAAGGTTCGGATGAAAAAAAATTAATAAATACGCGAAAAATAAAAGAAGAAATTAAGAAAAAAATTAAAGAGTTTTTTCTTTAGAAGGATCCCCCTTTGGTTTTGAAAGAAAAAAATCTAACGTAATACCAATTCCACTAATTAATCCCTGATATTAATTTTACTTAGGATCGGCTCAAAAATAACTTGAAGGCTTATGATTGAACCCTCCTCAATGGAGTTTAAATTAACCTGAAAGTTATTTTTGAACAATTCCTAATTTAATTTTAATTTGACAAGTAAAATATTATCAGTTAGACTTGAACATTCTTAAAATCATGCCCATTACATTAAATAATCGTACTATTTGAGTATTACTATTCTCATAGAAATATCAAAAAAAGTGTAATTGTTTTTTGTAATTATTTAATGGGATTGGTATCACATCAATTTATAGGGAGGAACAGATGGAAGAACTTTCATTCTATGACGTAAAAACAAAAGCCAAATTTACTGCAACTGAATACGAAGTACGTGAAAAAAGCGGACGCTTTTTCGCTGTCACCAAATCTAAAGCCGGAACCCACGAATGCTGGCGCGTTTTAAGTAAAGTACAAGCCGAGAAAATCGCTGCGCGATAACTCATACGATTTTTATTGCCGATAAGAAAATTTTGTACTTCCTATACGGTGAGAAAATGAAAAAGTAAGGGCACATAGTATCAGAAAAGCATCTTTAACCTCCAAAAAATTAACTGAAATAATTGCGGAACTTTCCTCTGATAAAAAGGCCAATGATATTATTGCCCTTGACATGAGAAAAATTGCAAATTTTTGTGATTTTTTTGTTATTTGTTCCGGAAATACTGATCGTCAGGTTAAGGCTATCGCGGAACATATTGAAGATGGTCTGGCGAACATAGGGATTAAAACCAAATTTAAAAGGGGAACCAAGTCCTCTGCATTGGATTGGGTTGTATTAGATGCGGGGGATGTGGTTACCCATATTTTTCAAAAAGAAACACGCGAGTTTTACCAATTAGAATATTTATGGCGTGAAGCCAAGAAAATCACCTTTGGTGTTAAAAAATAGATGAACATTTATGTCCTCCGATTTCAAAACGCAGCTCCAGACCTTCCTTAACGAAACCCTTTCTCAAAACTTTCCGTCCAAAAATTTACATCTTATTGAACTGGAAACCCCCACCCAAAAAATTCATGGTGATTACGCCTGTAATATTGCCTTAAAATCAGCTAAAATTTTTAAAAAGCCACCCTTGATGATCGCAGAGGAACTTTGCTCAATTATCCAAAAAAAAATTTTGGACTCACCCCTTTCTGAAAGCATTGATAAAATCGAAATTAAAAATCCGGGATTTATAAATTTTTACCTGACCCCTCAGGCTATTTTTAAAACCCTTCATAAAATTTTTAATGAACAAGACCACTATGGTCAGTCTAACTTTGGCCAAAAGAAAAAAATCCAAATTGAATTTGTCAGCGCCAACCCCACAGGGCCATTAAGCGTGGCCCATGCCCGTCAAGCCGCTGTCGGCGATGCCTTGGTGAATATTCTTAATTTTATCGGTTTTGATGCCAAAAGGGAGTACTACGTTAACGATGGCGGCAACCAAATTCGTATATTAGGATTATCGATTCAATCCCGCGCGCTTGAAATATTAGGCGAATCCATTGAATTTCCTGAAGATGGATATCAGGGAAGTTATATTAAGGATATCGCCCAAATTTTTCTGGATAAAAATAAAATTCAGGATAAAGATACTCTTGAAGAAAAAAATCTTAGCGAATTTATGCAATTTGGAAAAGACCATCTCCTTGAGGTTATTCGGAAAGAATTAGATGATTTTGGTGTTCACTTTGACGCATGGACCTATGAATCTAAAGTGGCTACGCGGGAAAATATTCAGGCTGTCTTAAAACTTCTTAAAGAAAAAGAATTGACTTATGAAAGTGAAGGGGCCTTATGGTTTAAGTCCACAAAATTTGGCGATGATAAAGATCGTGTCTTGCGTAAAAGCGATGGCAACTATACCTATTTAACCCCGGATATTACTTATCACAAAAATAAATTTGAACGGGGGTTTGATCGTGTATTTGATATCTTAGGCCCTGATCACCATGGCTATATCGCGCGCATCACAGCGGCAGCCATGGCCATGGGAAGATCTAGGGAAGATTTAAAGGTTCTTATTGTACAACTCGCGACCATTTATCGGGATGGCGTTAAGGTCTCAATGTCAACGCGTGGAGGCCTGTATATTACATTACGCGAAGTCATTGAAGAAGTTGGCGTGGATGTGTCTCGCTTCTTTTTCCTCATGCGCAGTATGCAAGCGCACCTTGACTTTGACTTAGACCTCGCGAAAAAACAATCTTCAGAAAACCCTGTTTATTACATTCAATATGCCCATGCGCGCATTCACAGCATTAACACAAAGGCTGCCCAGGCAAATGTTAACCCTCAAACCTCAAATATATCTCTTTTAAATGAAGAAGAGGAGTTAGACCTCATTAAAAAACTCGCACAATTCCAGACTACACTTATTTGCTGTTCCGGGCAACTGGATCCCTACCCACTCGTTAATTATCTTCAAGAACTTGCGACCTGTTTCCATAAATTTTATGATTGTCATCGTGTTATGGAAGAAAATAAATCATTATCTGCCGAACGCCTGGGGCTTATCAATGCTACACGTATTATCCTGGCTAATGGCCTGCGTTTATTGGGGATAAGCACCCCGGAAAAGATGTGATCACCTATGACTAAAATCTGGAAAATTAAAAAAAATAATCCTGAATTACAAAACCGTTTAAGTACGGATTTAAAAATTCAACCCATTATCGCGCAACTGCTAATCAATCGTAATATTACAGATACCAAAGAAGCTGCCCATTTTTTATCAGCAGATCTTTCTGATTTGCATAACCCTTTTTTATTAAAAAATATGGATATTGCCGTCAAACGTATTGAAAAGGCCTGCCAAAATAAAGAACGCGTCCTTGTCTTTGGAGATTATGATGTTGATGGCGTGACCTCATCCGTTCTTCTGACTAAAGCACTCAGGCGCCTGAAAATTGAAGTCATAAATTATATTCCCCACAGAATGACAGATGGGTATGGATTAAACGCACGCGTAGGAGAGTATGCTCTAGAAAATAATGTCAGCTTAATCATCACGGTTGACTGCGGCATCACCGCCTATAACGAAGTCGAAGCACTCAATACTGTGGGGCTTGAAATCGTCATTCTTGACCATCATGAACCCGAAGAGAATCGTATCCCCCAAGCCCTTGCCATCATTAATCCTAAACAAAAAGACTGCCCCTACCCTTTTAAATATTTAGCCGCCGTAGGGCTTGTATTCAAATTTATTCATGCCTTAGAAGGAAAAATTCATCATGAAACCCTTGATTTTGCGGCCATCGGAACCATCGCCGATATCGTCCCTTTGCATGGAGAAAATCGTATTATTGTTAAAGCAGGGCTTCCAGCCATTAGTACAACTTCTAATAACGGTTTATCCGCGCTTTTGGATTCCAGTAAAATAAGAGGAAAAAAAATAAGTCCTTACCACATTGGCTTTGTCATAGGTCCAAGAATTAATGCCGCGGGGCGTATGGACACTGCCCATACATCATTGGACTTATTTTTATGTGAAAACATAACAGAGGCTCAAGGCCTTGCAGAAGAATTAGAAATGCATAATAAAGAACGTCAAAAAATGCAGCGTGGTATTGTCCAGGAAGCCATGAGCATGATTGAAGAAGATGAAAAAATGAAGGATCAAAAAGTTATTGTGGTGGGTAAAGAAGGGTGGCATAAAGGTATTGTTGGTATCGTTGCCTCACGTATTAAAGATAAATACGCGAAACCAGCCATTGTTATTGCTATTGAAGATAATATTGGAACGGCCTCCGCGCGATCTATAAACGGGTTTAACCTTCTCGAAGCTATTACGCAATGCTCTGATTATCTTGAAGAATTTGGAGGCCATGCTAAAGCTGCAGGATTAACGATTAAAAAAGAAAATATTGATAAATTTAATATTCTTATCAATGAAATAGCGTGTCAAACCCTTGATAATAAAAAACTGATACCTGAACTTTCTATCGATAGTGAAATTTGTTTACTAAATATTGATATTAATTTGGCTAACACCCTCTTATCAATGGAGCCATTTGGGGAAGGGAACCCTGAACCCATTTTTTGCTCACGTCAAGTACGTATCAATAGCCTGCCGCAACTTCTTGGAAAAAATACACTAAAATTCTGGATTGCCGAAAATGGGGCTACGATTTCTGCTGTAGGATTTGGAATGGGAGAGCTTAAGAAAAAAATAAAAAAAGGGCAAATAATCGACATCGCCTATCAAATAGGAATAGACGACTGGAATAAAGCCCCGACACCACAAATAATATTAAAAGATATTAAAATCTAAAACAATAAACTACCTCGGAGCAAGCCCCGGGGAATTAAACCCGGTTTAAAGATTGGCAGAACAATTTTTTTAGCCAATCTCTTAATTAAATTTAAACTTTCACAATTTTATTGCCTTGAATACAACTCGTACATACCTGAGTACGCTTAATAACACCTTTAAGATTAATTTTAATCTTTTGCAGATTTGGAAGGAAACGGCGTAAAGTTTTTCCAACAATTTTAGAACCGGCACCACCAGTACGTTTAATTTGACCGCGTCTTTTATATTTAATGCCCGGAATAGAACCTTTACCGCATATTTCACATGTTTTCATGATAATTACCTTTATTTAAAAAAAATCTTGTCGAACAATATAAAGTATAAAACTCCAAGGAATCCCGATTTTTCTGATCATATGGTAACAGGGATTTCTTGCTTGAGGATAAAAGTATACTTAAAACGCTTTATTTGTCAAATATTATTTATATTTAAACTTATTATGGAGAATCTAATGGATTTAAAAAAAATACCCCTTCACCAACAACGTCAATTTGTTCCCAAAGACGCAAACTTAGCTAACGCAGAGGAAGTTAATACCCTCTACCAAAAACTCCTTACCCGCGATATCCCATCTTCTGAGAAATTTGAACAATGGTTATCAGCTCGCTCTGAGCTCGAGGCGGCACTGGATCAAACCGGATCCATTCTCTATATTCAAATGACCTGCCAAACCGATGATAAAAAACGGGCGGATGCCTACAAAAAATTTACTGAAACGATTATTCCCATCATGAAATCTTTGGATAATCAGTTAAATAAAAAATATTTAGAGACACAAAAACCGTTTCCCCTAGACGAAAACCGCTATAAAGTTTACACCCGTGCCCTTCGTACAGACAGGGACCTTTTTGTTCAAAAGAATGTGGATTTACAGACACAAGTGGAACTCTTGTCACAAGAATATCAAACCATTTGTGGAGCCATGACGGTTAAATTTGATGGGCAAGAACGGACACTACCGGAAATGAGTAAATTCTTACAAGAAACAGACCGCAATTTACGCGAACGCGCCTGGCGGGCATCCACGCAACGGCGTTTACAAGAAAAAGAAAAACTCGATAATCTCTTTGATAAAATGTTTATTCTGCGCCGTAAAATTGCCCAAAATGCCCAGTGTCAAAATTTTACTGAATATAAATTTCGCTCCTTACACCGCTTTGATTATACTTCAGATAATTGCAAACAATACCATCAAACCGTTGAGAAAACAGTTCTTCCCTTATGGGTTGAAATTTTAAAAAAACGTAAACAACAAATGAATTTAGCTGTATTACGTCCATGGGACACTTCTGTTGATCCTTTAGGTCGCCCCCCATTAAAACCCTTTAAAAAAATTGATGACCTTATTAAAGGATGTCATAAAATCTTTAATCATGTTTCTCAAAAACTCGGAAGCCAGTTTAAAGAAATGCAGGATTTAGGTGTTCTGGATTTAGCCAGCCGCAAGGGAAAGGCCCCCGGAGGTTATCAATCAACACTTAATGAATCGCGTAAACCGTTTATCTTTATGAACGCGGTTGGTGTCGACAGTGATGTACGCACCCTTCTCCATGAAGGAGGGCATGCTTTTCACGCACTGGCCTGTGCCCATGATCCCCTTGTTGATTATCGTCATGGCCCGATGGAATTTTGTGAGGTTGCTTCTATGGGAATGGAATTATTGGCCGGAGAATATTTATCGGTATTTTACAATCCTGAAGATGAAGACCGTTCGCGTACTGTACATATGGAAGACGCCGTTTCTGTTCTTATTTGGGTTGCTACCATTGACGCCTTTCAACACTGGATTTATGAAAATCCAACCCACACTGCCAATGATCGCCGTCAATCCTGGCTTGATATTTGTACACGCTTTTCCGAAGGACTTGTCAGTTGGGAAGGGTTAGAAGAGGAGCACACCTATCTTTGGCAGCGTCAACTTCATATTTTTGAAGTGCCATTTTATTATATTGAATATGGAATTGCCCAATTAGGGGCTTTACAACTCTGGCTTAACGCTAAAAAAAACTGGGACCTTACTCTTACAGACTATCGTAAAGCTCTGGCTCTTGGGGGTTCACGACCGTTACCTGAACTTTTCCAAACGGCGGGCATTCAATTTGATTTCTCAGAAAAAACAATTGCTCCACTTATGAAAGCAGCAAAAAAAGAATTAAATTTTTAATTTTTGCTTTGCATCAATGTGATATAATACTAGTCAACTAATAAAAATAACCTAGAGGAAAAAATATGAAAATTTTTAAAATACTATTAATCGTTGGTTTATCAGGATTAACGGTCTGCACTTCTTCAGAGGCGCTTAAGGGTGTTCTGGCAACTAATGAAGATATTATTCAATTAAAAAAGGATCTTCGTAACAAATACATACAAATAGGAAAAACACGCCTTAAAAAAATCCGTGATACCTATGGGGAAGCCGTAGACATTACTGATTCAAATAAAAAAATTGTCTATAATTATAAAGATTTAAAAATTACATTCATAAAAAAACGTTATTGGAAAGAATGGGAATATGATGGATTTCATGACCGCGCCTATACAGATGATATTGATGACTTACGTAGTGACTTAGAAAGCGAAGAGTTAGTTGGAGACAATATCACCTTTACAAGAATTCGTAACGACTATGGAGAACCAACTGAATCTGAAGAAACAGATGAAGATGGCAATACTTCAGTTTACTACTACGGCAATATTAAAATGGTTTTTGAAAATTATATTGTTTTGCAAAGCTGGAAAGGAAAAAACATGTCTCCATCAAAAGATAATGGAGGCTTAGGGTCCATAAAAAAATAAATGGTACAATATTGTCCCTCTCTCGTTAAACCGTCGAGAAATGTTAATTTTAACAATAAATTAAAACGGTCAAAATATGGTCTTGCAAGTCGTTTATTTTCAGCATGTTGTAAAAAAATGCTCAACTCAAGCAAGTAACTGTTCAGGCCTACTGTTATCATTGAGAGTCACACAATAGTTTTTAAAAATATTATTCTAGTCTCTTCGGATTAATTCTCCATAGGACCTGAAATTTATACTGGACTTTACTTTTTAAATAAATATAATGTCCCAAGTGAAACTAAAATGAATTGTTAAAAAAGGAATTCAAAATGACATCTTATAAAAAATTAGGATTTGTAAACACTAAAGAAATGTTTAAAAAAGCAATGGCGGGTAAATACGCTGTTCCAGCATATAATTTCAACAATATGGAACAGCTACAAGCCATTATTACAGCTTGCCTCGAAACACAATCTCCTGTCATGCTACAAGTTTCATCAGGCGCCCGTAAATACGCGGATCAAACACTACTTAAATATATGGGGAAAGGGGCCATTGAAATGATGAAAGTTCACGCGAAAGAAAAAGGGCTAAAAGAAATCCCTATCGCGCTTCATCTTGACCATGGAGACACTTTTGAGCTTTGTAAAGACTGTGTCGATTCCGGATTTTCTTCCGTTATGATTGATGGATCGCATCACTCTTTTGAAAAAAATATTGAATTAACAAAACAAATTGTTGAATATGCTCATCAACATGACGTAACTGTCGAAGGGGAGCTAGGTGTTTTAGCCGGTATTGAAGATGACGTTGTTGCTGAAAAATCCACGTATACAAAACCTGAAGAAGTTTTCGAATTTGTAGAAAAAACAAATGTTGACTCTTTAGCCATTTCTATTGGGACTTCTCATGGAGCTAATAAATTTACACCCGCACAGTGTACACAAAATGAAGATGGAATCTTCATCCCCCCTCCTTTAAAATTTGAAATTCTTGAAGAAATTGAGAAAAAAATCCCGGGATTCGCCATCGTTCTCCACGGATCGTCTTCCGTTCCAATTGAAGCTGTAAAAATAATTAACGATAACGGTGGCGCGTTAAAAGATTCTGTGGGTATTCCGGAAGAAGAAATTCGAAATGCTGCACAATCAGCTGTTTGCAAGGTTAACATCGACTCTGATGGAAGACTCTGGATGACAGGGGCCATCAGAAAAATTTTCAATGACAAACCCGCTGAATTTGACCCAAGAAAATATCTCGGACCTGCTCGCGATGCTTTAATTGAAATGTACAAGCACAAAAATAAAAATGTTCTTGGCTCTGCCGGACAAGCTTAAATATACCTGGAGGCAATGTCCTAAAATCATAAATTTTATTTGGCTTGGGTATAATAGATCGTTTGATAAATTTCGTTCTATCTCCATAGTATAGTGGGAATTTATCAAGCCGACTACTAATACCAATTACGTTAAATAATGACCAAAACCTATTTTGCTTTTCTCGACGCTT
>CAZIRV010000079.1:0-10783 GCA_964541845.1 uncultured Planctomycetales bacterium | reverse complement strand
TTAAAGATCCTTTGTTTGCAAGGGGTTACAACAATTGAGTACTGAAGTCGGGAATAAGAAAAGTAATGACCATAAAGGTCAAAAAATAAAGGACGCAATTTAGACAGATATGTCTTTAATTACGTCCTTTTAAATGGTGAAAACTTAGTCTTTTACTAAGGGCTCTTTTTTCTCAGTTAAAACAGGGAGTTCTGCGGCTTTGTCTTCATTAAGCTTTTTGTAGCTTTCCCATTTTTTAGGAACATCTTCATCACAGAAGATCGCTTGAACAGGACATTCTGGAATGCACGCGCCACAATCAATGCACACTTCAGGATCAATAACGAGCATTTCCGCGTCTTCATGAAAACAATCAACAGGACAAACGGTAACACAGTCTGTATATTTACACTTAACACAAGGTTCGCACACTACGTGAGCCATTTTTCTGACCTCCAATTAATAAATAAGGTTAATAATTTTGTTTGAATCCTATCAAATGATTTTAAATTTGTCAAGTCGAGAACTCTGTGTCTCGACTATTTGAAACCTTGATTTTCTCTCCAGAAAATTTTTTGATGAAATAATCAAGAAATGCTTTAAACCCATGCAGCTTACGCAATAAATCTCCAAGAGAACGAATAGAAACCAACATTTGCCATATCTGTTTTGGTCGAAGATAAAATTCTTTTAATCCTTTATCAATAAATCCATCAATTTCTTCACTGGAGAGTTGAGGGTAACTTAATAATGTTTTTTGTTCGCGCGCTGATGTGAGCCAGTCGCGCCAATCATGGGCTTGTATAAATTCATTCTCTTTAGCCCAACGGTAAAGCGAGGTGCCTGGATAACAGGCCATGCCGGTAATTTGGATCGTATCCATTGGAAGAGACTTGGCAAAGTCAATCGTTTGTTGCGCTGTTTCTTGTGTTTCACCGGGTGCGCCAATCATGAAACAGCCGTGAATGGTAAAACCAAGCGCGTGGGCACGATGAGCATAATTATATGCCATTTCTGTGTTTACTCCTCCTTTATTAATGGCTTTGAGGCCATCATCGTAGCCAAATTCAAAACCTGTCATAAGCATACGGCATCCGGATTTTTTCATTAATTCCAGGACTTCCAAATTTGTATCCACACGCATGTTGCAAGACCATGTAATTTTTTTATTGATGCCCCGCTTAACAATTTCATTACACACATTGATCACATGTTTGCGATCCGCCGCAAAAGTGTCTGTCTCAAACATAATTTCCCGAATTTGGGGATGAACCTTAAGATCATATTCCATTTCATCGACAACTTTTTGAGCCGTACGATTACGCAGTTTATAACCATACATTAATTGAGGATCTCGACAGAAAGTACACCCATTATTGCAACCACGTCCTGTAATAAGTGTTAAAAATGGAAATTTTTTACCCCCATCAGGATACCACTTCGGTTCAATAAGCTGCCAGGCAGGAAAGGGGAGCTCATTGACGTCAATAGGAGAACGATTGAAATTATGGACAACTTCCTGACCATTCCACCAAGACATTCCTAAAATTTTTTCTAAATTCATTCCATTAGCCAAGTCACGCAATGCATGATCATATTCACCCCGTAGAATATAATCCACCACATCAAGGCCTATTTCAAAAGTGTTATCAATTTCTGCTGAGGCGTGTTGTCCCACAAAGATGATTTTGCAGCCAGTTCGTTTTTTAATTTCTTTTGCCTGTTCAATATCGTTATAAATAGAGGGTGTTGTTGCATGAAGAACCAGTAATTGAGGAGAAAAATTTTCTACAATTTTATAAGATTGTTCGGGTGTAAAATTACGCGCGGCTGCCTCCACAAATTGAACTTCATGACCCGCGTCAATGAGAACTTGCGCGGCAATCAATAAATATTCAGGATGGCGCTGCACGCGCCCACGGGACTTAGCCGCCCAACGGGCAACCCGCACAAAATCATCACCAAACGAAGGATTAAGAATGGATATTTTCATAAAAAATTTAAATAAGTTAATTATACCAATTCCATTAAATAAGTACTCATTTAAAAAGTTTACTTACTCGCAAAAACGTCGAGATAAGTAAAATTAAATCAGGAATTAATTAGTGGATTTGGTATTAGTTACCCCTGAAAAATAATTTTTCGTGGCGACTTTGAGGCTTGGCCTGACTTTAATAAGGATGTTTTCAATAGCCATGTCTGACGAGCAAAGCGAGGAGTTTGGCTATTGGATCTTTATTAAACCCAGGCTGTTTAAGCCGAATGGAGTCGCGAAAAATAATTTTTCAGGGGTAACTAATTAATAGCTTAATAATACTTATAAAAAGTAAATTTTCAAGACAAAAGGTAAAAGATACAAATAGGAAATATATATGATATACTTAACTTAATAATAAAAAAGAATGCCATTATACTTATGTATATCTCTCTTATAAAAAAAGCAAGACAGATCTTTTCAGTAATAATTGTTACTGTTTTTTCGATTTCGACAGTTCTTCCACCACGAGTCCACGCCCAAACATTGATAGTGGGGACAAGTTTAAGCCTTCCTCCAGCAGGATCTATGATTACAACAAGTCTGGGGTTTTCCCCAGTATTAATGAAAGGGATTCAAATTTTTCCGGAAGATCCCTTAAAATTTGATTTTATCGTTGATAGCGGTGAAACGGGTTTGGAAAATGATGCTCTTAAAGATGAGACCTCTAAAATTATCAAATATTTTCTCGCGGGATTAACCGTTCCGAAAGAAGATCTTTGGGTTAACCTTTCTCCTTATGAAGAAGATTATGTTATTCCTGAAGCCTTTGGTAACACCGAAATGGGGCGGGATCTTCTTGCCCAAGATTACATACTCAAACAACTCTCAGCCTCTTTGATTTATCCTGAAGATGAATTAGGTCAAAACTTTTGGGATCTTGTTTATGCCAGGGCTTATGAACAGTACGGAACCACCAATCTTCCAATTAATACTTTCAACAAAATTTGGATTGTTCCGGAAAAAGCGGTGGTCTATGAAAACGGCGATATGGCTTTTGTGATTGAAAGTCGTTTAAAGGTCATGCTGGAAGAAGATTATTTATCAATAGAAAACAATTTAAACAATAAAGAACTTGGAACAGACCGATTGAAAGCAGATAAAATTGAAAAACTTAGTTCTGTTTCTTCCGAAATTGTCAGAGAAATTGTGTTACCGGCTATCGAAAAAGAGGTTAATGAAGGGGAGAACTTTGCGGTTTTACGTCAAATTTATAACTCTTTAATTCTTGCCACATGGTTTAAAAACAACCTGAAAGAAAGTCTTCTGGGTAAAGTTTATGTGGATCAAAAAAAGATCGCGGGCGTTGACGTCAATGATCCTGAAATAAAAGAAAAAATTTACCAGCAATATCTTAAAGCCTTTGAAAAAGGGGCATATAATTATATTAGAAATGATTATGACCCTTACACGCAGAAAATGATTAAACGAAAATACATTTCCGGAGGGGCAGTATTTGATAATATAGAAAAAAAAACTGTTGAGGTTCAAAAAGTTAGCTCAGCAATCCAACAAAAAATTCAAGCATCAAGTAATTTATCTAGGGTTGGAACAAACTTACGTCTACAGCAAGCTTCTTCACCGATTCGTATTAATAAAACAAAATGGTCACAATTTACCCAACAAGAAGGGTTGACCCAATATCCAGAGTTATTAAAAAGTTTTACCCCAGAAATACAAGAAGTTTTATTAGGGGACCCAACATTGCAACCCGTATTTCTTCAGGTATTACCAGAAGATCAAGTTGGAGATTTAAAAATATTTGATCATAATCAGGATTTTTCCCGTAGCAAAATTGGCAATAAAACATTGAAAGAATATATGCAGGAATATACAGGTTTTTTGGTTGGAACACCGGAAATAGCTAACAAGGTGGCTAAACAGGGCCAAAAAATTATTGTTGGAGTTGTTGATCGAAAAGATAACAGAACTCTAGAATCAATATGGAATGTAGCCAATGGAAGCCAATCTTATTTTCCACTCCCGGATGGAACGTGGTTGGGCGTTAAAGGTTCTGGATATTTTGCAAGTAGGGACGGAAGTTCATTTAAAATTACAAATAAAAGGAATAATGGCATCTTAAATAAGTTTACAGAATTAAACCGTTCAATGCTAAATATCATTAAAAAACTTGGGGGAAACGCTGGAGGAATAGTTAATATTTTGGGGTCTAGAGAAATTAATGTTCTTCCTGATGGTTCCGGTTCATTTATAAAAAAAGAATCTCTTGGCGCCTTCATTCAACCTGTTTTAGTTTTTAACCATGTAATATCTCCTCATCGGCTATCGAAACTTCCTCAAATTATTGCTACTCCCGGCAGTTTAGCATTTATAGCTAAGCGTCTTTCAAAAGCATTAAAATTACCGAAAAATAAAAAAATGTCTCCAGTTGATCTTATTAGAAGGACTATAAAAGGAGTTGGTAAAGGAGAAGCGCAAAAACAAAACAAAGGGCTCTATCATGAAACGGTTCATGCACAAGATATTGTAATGGGGGGAAGAATAGCGGATGTGGAAGAGTTGCGGGTGAATCAAGAGACTGAACCTCTTTTAAAAATGAATATAAATGATATGCGGGAGCGATTAAAAACTATACGAAAATTAGCTTCTGATAAACGAATTGAGGATCAATTCAACATTTCATCCGTAAATTTTCTAAAAGAATTTTTTGATGGATATTTTCAAAATTTAAATGGAGAGTACCTTATACTGTGGGCAGACATAACCCCAGAGACCTTGAATTCAATCTATACTCCCATCCTTAAACAATTTATTTCAGGCGTAAACCCCTTCAACCAAAATTTTGAAAATTCAATAAAAACGATTTCAAGTTGGGCACAAGAACAGGTTAATAAGAGAACAGATATAGTAATTTCTAATGAGATCAATGACCGCCAAACATTAATTAATATTTCTGACGCGCTTACAAAAAAAAAGATTAACAGTCCAAAAGACATTTCGAGAATTTTATTAGCCAGTCCTGAAGGAAAAAAATTAAATAAACTCGGCTTAACTTCCATCAAAATTTCCTATAGTGACGCGAATATAATCAGGAATGACCTTCCTCCTAAAACAGGAATGGCAGCCATTAGGAATCTTGTCAAAGATTTTAACACCTTGGGGGATTATTTTGTGATAAGTTATCACGCTAAAAAATCATCTTCCTCCATAAACCTCAAAAAAGCACTGCAAGAAGAGCCGACGTTAGGGTTCCAAATGGGGGCAGAATTATTAATTACGGAAATGCGTACAAAAAACCAGTCTAACAATGATATCAAGATAGAACTAAATGAATACCTAAAAAATTATAGCTATCAACCAACACATTCAGCTAAAAAAGTTGCTATAACTTCTCCCACTGTTGTTGCCTTTTTTAAAAAATACCAACTTGATCTTGAAAGTGGTGGGGATAAAACAGAACAATCCAATATTTTAAATACCGCATTAACACAACTTGATTTTATGAGTTCTCTTTCAATTACTAAAAATTCTATCAAATCCGAAATAAAACGCGCTATCAATGCCCCTTTTGATAACATTAAACAAGAAAAACTATTTGAATTACTAACCGATTTTTATGATTTAAAAGGAGCCACTATTGCGGATATTGCCTCTGGAATGAACTTTGAACCTGCTTATGGCATGAAAAAAGGTGGTGCTGCTCAAATATATCGCGTTGATAATCGATATACACATATAGAAATGGTTGATGAAGGGATATCGTTACTTAATGGAGATGCCCGTCAACTGGATCAAACATTTGAAAAAAAATCGTTAGATGCTATTGTCTTTAATCAAAGCATAGATCAAATTCTTTTAGGTTCTGAGGGGAAATCAAAAGAAGTTTTGGACCTAATCCTTTCTCAGGCACAAATTGTTTTAAAGGATGGCGGAAGAATAATTTTTAATACGTATAATAATGATGTTGTTCAAATAGTCAACGCGTTAAAAACTTTGAATTTTAATGAATTTGAAATTTTCAAAGGCTCCCAGGGTTCTGCGCTTATAAGCGCAAAAAAATTTATTTCTTCATCTTCAGCAGTCCATACTTTCCGAAAACCCTTTGTTCAACAAAAAGGGGGGATTGATCTTACGGCTGACCGGATGGATGTACAGACGCGTGGCGAGGGAAGTGGATTTGATGTGCCTTTGGATATTCAGGCGCTTGAAGAAATGAATTTTGATGGATTAGTCCCTGAAATTTTAATGATTACCCCCATTCCTGCTGCCCAAATACCACTTCTTTTAGGTAAAATGAGTAGTGAAGGTGACCTCCCTCTCCAGGATGCGCATGCATTTTCGTACGCACAGACGTTCTCCGTAGCATTTCGTCAGAAATTCAAATCTTCTCTTTAAATTTTACTTGAAACCCTGCAAAACTTCGTTATATTATTCTTTTCAATTAATTAATAATTTTATTTGTATTTTTTTATGAAAGGAAATTCTATGTCATTTGATCCCAATAGTGTAAAGAAAATTTTAAAAACAAAAACAAGCAAATTCAACATATTTCAGGTCAATAAACTTGCTGAACTTAATATTGGTAATCCTGAGAGATTGCCTTTTTCTATTAAAATTCTCCTCGAAAGCGCGGTACGTAATTGTGATAACTATCAAGTGACTCTTGAAGATATTAAAAAACTTGTAAACTGGTCGCCAAAATCTAAAAAAGCACAAGAAATTGCCTTCAAGCCGGGAAGGGTTATTTTGCAGGATTTTACAGGTGTTCCTTGCGTTGTCGATTTAGCGGCTATGCGTTCGGCCATGAAGAATCTTGGAGGGGATATTCGTAAAATTAATCCTCAAGTGCCTTGTGATTTAGTGATTGATCATTCTGTACAAGTCGATCATTTTGGAACCAAAACAGCATTAAATAAAAATATTGCTTTGGAATTTAAACGGAATAAAGAACGTTATGAGTTTTTAAAGTGGGGACAAAACGCGCTTAAAAATTTTCGTGCAGTGCCACCGGCAACAGGGATTGTGCATCAAGTGAATCTTGAATATTTAGCCAAAGGGGTACTTAAAAAACGTGTCGGCAAAGAAACCTATGCTTATCCTGATAGCCTTGTAGGAACTGACAGCCATACGACTATGATTAATGGCCTTGGTGTTGCGGGATGGGGTGTAGGAGGGATTGAGGCGGAAGCTGTGATGCTTGGCGAGCCTATTTATATGCTGATGCCGGAAGTGGTTGGTTTTAAGTTAAAAGGTCAACTCAAAGAAGGAGTGACCGCTACGGATTTGGTATTAACCATTGTTGAAATTCTTCGCGCAAAAGGGGTTGTTGGAAAATTTGTAGAATTTTTTGGAGGTGGTTTGCAATATTTAAGCCTACCGGATCGTGCCATGATTGCTAATATGGCTCCAGAATATGGGGCAACAATGGGAATATTTCCGATTGATGATGAAACCCTTAATTATTATCGTTTAACCGGCAGAACAACATCGGAAGTTGATTTGGTTGAGCGCTATATGAAAGAGCAGGGGATGTTTTATACGCCTTCCTCGCCGGAACCTAAATTCACGAGTAAAATAGAATTAGATTTATCAAAAATCGTTCCGAGTCTGGCCGGTCCAAAACGTCCTCAAGATCGCATTGCTCTTTCGAAAATGAAAGAAGCTTTTCAGAAGACATTAATTGCTCCGCTAAAAGACCGTGGTTTTGAATTAAAGAAGAAAGATTTAAGCAAAACAGTTGAAGTAAATAAAAAAACTGCCATTGGTCATGGCGCGGTTGCGATTGCGGCGATTACAAGCTGTACAAATACTTCCAACCCATCCGTATTAATTGCAGCAGGTATTCTCGCGAAAAAAGCAGTTGAGCTTGGACTCAAAACTTCTCCCCATGTTAAACCCAGTTTTGCTCCCGGATCACAGGTTGTTGAGGAATATATGCAAGCTTCAGGGCTGTTGCCATATATGGAAAAATTAAAATTTAATATTGTGGGCTATGGATGTACAACCTGTATTGGAAACAGTGGGCCACTTCCGGAAGAAGTATCTGCTGCTATTCAAAAAGGAAATTTAGTAGCGGCCAGCGTTCTGAGTGGAAATCGTAATTTTGAAGGAAGGATTAATCCTCACGTAAAAGCCAATTATTTAGCGAGTCCGCCGTTAGTAGTGGCCTATGCCTTAGCGGGAACCGTGGATATTAATCTGGATACTGATCCAATTGGGCAAGATAAAAAAAGAAATGCTGTTTATTTAAAAGATATTTGGCCTTCACAAAAAGAAATTAATGCAACCATTGGAAAATATGTCACGGCTAAGGCTTTTCGTAAGCGCTACAAAGATGTGAGCAAAGGGAATAAAAATTGGAATGCGATTAAATCAACGACATCTGATTTATATAAATGGAAAAAGAACAGTACGTATATTCAAGAGCCACCGTTTTTTATTGGGATGAAAAAAGAAACGAAATCTATTCAAGGGATAGAAGGCGCTCGTGTTTTAGTCATGGTTGGCGATTCCATTACAACAGACCATATTTCTCCTGCCGGAGCCTTTTCAGCAGACAGCCCCGCAGGAAAATATTTAATGGATAAAGGTGTAAAGCAAAAAGATTTTAACAGTTATGGATCACGTCGTGGAAATGACCGCGTCATGACTCGAGGAACATTTGCCAATATTCGCCTTCGAAATCAAATTGCCCCGGGAACAGAAGGGTCATGGACATTTCATTTTCCATCTAAGAAAAAAATGAGTATTTATGATGCGTCTTTGGCGTATAAAAAAACCAACACGCCGCTTATTGTTTTGGCAGGCAAAGAATATGGAACAGGTTCGAGTCGGGACTGGGCTGCTAAAGGAACTATGTTATTAGGGGTTCGTGCTGTTTTAGCACAAAGCTATGAACGTATTCATCGCAGCAATTTAGCGGGGATGGGTGTATTACCTTTAGAATTTAAAAAAGGTGTTTCTGCGGAATCTTTAGGTTTAAAAGGAGATGAAACCTTTAACTTTGAAGGTGTTGATGATACACTCAACCCACGGCAAGACATCAACATTACGGCTAAATCAGCTAATGGATCAATCAAGAAATTCAAAATGACGGTTCGTTTAGATACACCAGTCGAAATCGATTATTTCCGTAATGGGGGTATCCTTCCAACAGTAATACGTAAACTTGCGTAAACGTACTTTTACATTTTGACAATGAGAAACGAATCATATAAGATTAGTTCTCTTCGAGAATATAAGGAATTAACAATGTCTCAAACAATGTATGAAAAAATTTATAATGCGCATCTTGTAAGAGAATCGCAGAATGATACGGCGATCATTTATGTTGATCGTCAATTAGTGCATGAAGTCACCAGTCCGCAGGCCTTTGAAGGATTGCGACTGACAAATCGTAAGGTACGTTGTCCCGAAAAAACATTTGCGACCATGGATCATAATGTTTCGACACGCACTAAGGATTTTGCACAGATGGAAGAAACATCTCGTATTCAAATGACGGCGTTGGCCGACAATTGTAAAGAATTTGGTATCACGATTTTTGATTACGCACATGAAGATCAAGGTGTTGTCCATATTATTGGACCGGAATTAGGGATTACGCAACCCGGAATGATTATTGTGTGTGGAGATTCTCATACAGCAACACATGGGGCTTTTGGAGCCTTAGCCTTTGGCATAGGAACCTCTGAAGTGGAGCATGTTTTAGCAACACAAACCTTGCAGCAAAATGAATCTAAAACGATGCTGATTAATGTGGACGGGGTTTTGGGCAAAGGCGTTTCGCCTAAAGATGTTATTTTATATGTCATCGGTCAAATTGGGACTGCAGGGGCAACAGGTTATGTCATTGAATACGCCGGAAGTACGATTCGTGATTTAAGTATGGAAGGACGCATGACAATTTGCAACATGAGCATTGAAGCCGGTGCGCGTGGGGGGATGATCGCTCCTGATGAAATTACTTTTTCTTATTTAAAAGGGCGTGATCATGCTCCAAAAGAAGAATGGGATAAAGCTGTCGCGTATTGGAAAACATTGGCTTCCGATAAAGATGCTCATTTTGATAAAATTCTTAATTTTAAAGCCGAAGATATTGCTCCACAAGTTTCCTGGGGAACAAATCCTGGCCAGGTTGCGGCTGTTGATGCTCGCATTCCAGATCCAGAAAATTTTCCAGATTCTGTTATGAAAACCACGATTGCCAACGCACTTGAATATATGGATTTAAAAGCGGGAACGCCCATCAGTGAAATTCCGATTGATAAAGTTTTTATTGGTTCTTGTACTAATGGACGTATTGAAGATTTTCGCGCCGCGGCAGAAGTGATCAAAGGAAAAAAAGTAAGTGATAAAGTAGAGGCCATTATTGTTCCCGGGTCGGGACGTGTGCGTCGTCAAGCGGAAAAAGAAAGTTTAGATAAAATTTTTACTGAAGCTGGATTCCAATGGCGCTTTGCAGGATGCTCCATGTGTCTAGCCATGAATGATGATAAATTAAAGAGTGGTGAACGCTGTGCTTCGACAAGTAATCGCAATTTTGAAGGTCGTCAAGGACCCGGAGGCCGAACACATTTGCTCAGTCCTCAAATGGCTGCTATTGCTGCTATTGAAGGTAAAATTACAGATATACGAAATTATATATAAAGGATCAATATGCAACCTTTTACTCAACATACAGGAATCGTAGCGCCTTTAGATAGGGCCAATATTGATCCAGACGCAATCATGCCGAAGCAATTTTTATGAAATATTGAGCGAACCGATTTTGGGGTTCATTTGTTTCATGAATGGCGTTATTTAGAT